>JBOHNC010000240.1:0-5114 GCA_050730415.1 Planctomycetota bacterium | reverse complement strand
GCGTTTCGGACAGCCTGCCATCTTCTTCCGGGAGGCACTCCCCCATGCCGCTCCTGGCCCTTGAATTCTTCCCCGACCACGATTTCGGCCCGATCATGAAGGGGCTGGTCATCGGCGGGCTGGGCATCTTCCACGTGTTCCTGGCCGAATTCGCCATCGGCGGCGGCCTGTTGATGTGCTATTTTCAGTGGCTGGCGCACAACGGCAAAAGCCCGCACGCGCGCCATTTTCTGGACGGCTACTTCAAGGCGCTGGTGCTGATCAGCTTCGTGCTGGGGGCGCTGACCGGCGTCGGGATGTGGTTCACGTCGATTCAGATTTCCGCGCCGACCATCGGGCTGATGGTCACGCAGTTCCACTGGCTGTGGGCGACCGAGTGGACCTTTTTCTGCCTCGAAATCACCTCCGGCTACTGTTTCTACCGCTACGGTCACAACCTGGACGACCACACCCGCATGCTGCTGTTGGGGCTGTACACCTTCGCGGCGTGGATGAGTCTTTTCTGGATCAACGGCATTCTGTCGTGGCAGCTCACGCCCGGCGGTTGGACGCCGCAAAACCATGCGGTCTGGGAGGGATTTTTCAATCCCAGCTTTTTCCCGTCGCTGTTGTACCGCAGCGCGTCGGCGATGGCGATCGCCGGGCTGACGGCCTGCATCATGATTAACACGATGAAGGACCTCAACCGCGATCAGCGCACGGTGCTCATCAACCAGACTTCGCGGTTTTTGTTGGCGATGATCCCGATGCCGCTGTTCGGGCTGTGGTATTTCGCGGTGCTGCCGGCCGACAGCCGCGGATGGGTGCTGGGCGGATCGGTGGCGATGACGATGTTCCTGGCGCTGTCGGTTGGGTCGTCGGTGCTGATCGGCGGCTACGTGCTGATCGGGCTGGTGCGGCAGAAACTGTATATCAACGGCGCGACCGCCACGCTGCTGGTGGTGCTGGCTTTCGGGGCGACGGCCGGCGGCGAATTCGTCCGCGAGGGGCTGCGCAAACCGTTCACCGTGCGCGGCGTGCTGTATTCGAATTCGATCACGCCCGATGAAGTCGCGCATCTGCGCAAGATCGGCTGCGTCGCGCACGACCCCTACCCGCTGCTCGACCCGGCCAGCTACCCCAACGAGCAGATCCGGCACGGCGCGAAAGTGTACCGCTTGCAGTGCGCGATCTGCCACACCTACGACGGCGCGAACGGGCTCGGGCCGATGACGGCTTCGTGGTCGCCCGACCAGTTGCGCATGAACATCGCCAAGCTGCAGCGCACCAAAACCTTCATGCCGCCTTTCGCCGGTTCGGCCGAAGACCTCGAAGCGCTGGTGCAGTTGCTGCGCTGGCACAACGCCGGCAGCCCGGCCAACTGGCCGAGGTCGAGCAATCCGGCCGACCTGGCCCACATCCAGCGGTGGCTCGATGAAGTCGGCCCGTGGCCCGCGCAGGATCCGCGGTTTGCTCAGATCGCCGCGGAGGGCCACTGACCATGGACCGCCTGTTCCCGTTCGGCTTTCCCGGACCCACCGCGCTGTACCTGGTGCTGTACGTGGTAACGCTGATCATTCATGTGCTGTTCATGAATTATGTGCTGGCCGGCAGCGCGGTGCTGGCCGTCGCCGGGCTCTGGCGCTGGCAGACGCACGGCCTGACGCGGCCTTCGCCCACGCGTGAACTGCTGCGCGACTGGCTGCCGTTTTTTCTGTCGGCGGCGATCACCGCCGGCATCGCGCCGTTGCTGTTCATCCAGATTCTCTACCGCCACGCCTACTACACCGCCAACCTGCTGTTGTTCCACCGCTGGATGGCGATCCTGCCGGTGCTGATTCTCGGGTTCTACCTGCTGTACCTGCTCAAGAGCCGCGCGATCGCCGCCTGGCGGCCGTGGCAGCGGGCGCTCACCGGCGCACTGGCGATGCTGTGTTTCTGGTTCACGGCCTACTCGTGGACCGAAAACCACATGCTGTCGCTGCATCCGGCGCTGTGGGCGTCGTTCTATGCCGGCGGGCACACGTTCTACTGGAATCCGCTGATGGTGCCGCGGCTGTCGATCTGGGTGTTCGGGGCGTTCCCGACGATGTCGCTGCTATTGGCCTGGCAACTGCGCTACAAAACGCGCGAACATGCCGGGCAGGAAGCCGCCGGCCAACTGCCGAACAAGCCGGAAGCTTTCGGCAGCGGCGTGCGGCTGCCGGGCAGTCCGTTTGCGGCCGAGCACATCGCGCCGGCGACTCGCCAACTGGCGCTGATCGCGCTGGGCGGCATGGCCATCGCCGGCGCCGGGGCGCTGTGGTACTACAGCCTGTGCGACGAGCTCACGCAGGCCGCGCTGACCGGGCCGCTGGCCGCCGCATGGCTGATCGCCGCCTTGGTGGGGGGGCTGATTCAGTCGGCCGGTTGGCTGTGGGCGTTGAAAACCGGGCGGCTCAGCGCCGGCTGGCTGGCGGCGCAGACCGTGGGCCTGATCGTCACGTTGCTGGGCATGACCGTGGGCCGGGAAGCCATCCGCATGACGGCGCTGCCGATCGCATCGCTGTACGAAGAGCATGCCGAAGCGGCGAAAGTGGGCGGCCTGCCGGTGTTCCTGGCCTTCTTCGTCATCAACGCCGGCTTGATCGTGTGGGCGATCCGGCTTGCCCGGCGGAAATCGAAGGACGGCGGCGGCGCGAAGCGGGAGGGGGCTGCGTAGAAATATCCGGTCGGCCGTCCCTGGCGGAGCTTGCTCTGCCGTCTCTGCCGGGGCCTGCTCTGCCGTCCCTGCCGGGGCCTGCTCTGCCGTCCCTGCCGGGACTCGGTGCTGCATTCGTCCATCGACTCCCAGCACGGCGCTCGGCTACGCCTCGCTTCGTGCTGGGCTACATTTCTTAAGACCGTCCCTGCCGGGACGAAGAAAAACATCCGGCCGCTGCATGGTTTCTGGCAGGCTGCCAGGGGACCGGGGCGGTCTTGAAATAGGGGAGGCCGCCGGAGAGTGGGCGATACCCTGCCGGCGGCCGTGGGAGAAACTGGCGGGAAGTTTTAGGTCCGGCGCCGGAAGTTTCCAGCGCCGGAACAAGGGGTTCTTCGGCGGGGCGCGGCAAAATCTTTGCGGGAAATGGAAAATGTGAAAAACTATTTCGCGCCGGCCGTCAGGCCGGGTGCTCCGGTCCCGCCGGACCGGGGGAGCGATTGGCGCCGCCGGGCAGGGCTCGGCGCATTGCCGCCGCCAAGTCGGCCGAGGCCGGGTCGCCCGGATGGGCGGAGCCGGCGGGCCCGGCTTGCGCCTGCGCTTCCAGCGCCGCGATGACCCGCTCGCGGCGTTCGAGCGGCTGGTTCTGGCTGAGTTTCGCCTTGCCTTCCCAGCGAGTCACGTGCAGGCGGAATCCGACGATCGCGCTCAGCATCTTGCGCAGCGCGGGGTCGGACCAGTCCGGCCGCCAGGGCGGGGTGCGGGCGGCTTCGTAGACTGCCGTGAGTTGCTCCACCAGCGCCATCAAGTCGGCGGCCGCGTCGAAAAATTCCAGCCGGCCGGTCACGTGGACCGCCTCGTAGTTCCAGGTCGGCACGGTGTGGGGCGCGGCGTACCAGGTGGGCGAAATAAAGCCGTGCGGGCCGGAAAAAATCAGCAACCCCGCGGCGCCGTTCAGCCGCCCCTGAGGATTGGCGCGCGCCAGGTGGCCGAGAAAATATTCCGGCGCGCCGGCCTGGTACAGCACCGGCAGGTGGGTGGCGGCCAGTTCGCCGTCCGCGGCGGCGGTGCACAGGACCGCGAAGGAATGCGCCTGCACGAAGGCGCGCAGCTCGGCCGGATCGCGGCGGGCAAAATCGGACGGCGTGTACATGACCGGTTGCCTCGCGCCGAATGGGGGGGCCTGCCCGGCGAGCCGCCGGCCCGGTCCGGGCACCGCCCCGATCCTACTGATTTGTCGCCGGAGGGCAATCGAATTCCCCCCGCACCCGGGCCACCGAAGTATAATTCCCACACGTTGCCCGGCTGCCCCAGCCAGCGAGGACCCGTCTTGGCGATCATCGACCTGCACCAGCATTCGCTGCATTCCTTCGATGCCACCGGTCTGCCTTCGCAAAGGCTGCGCGGCGCGCAGGAACGCGGCCTGCGCGCGATCGCCATCACCGATCACAATTCGGTCGAGAGCCTGAGCGAACTGGTCGACTGGGTCGGCATGTTTCCGTCGGTGGATGTGCTGCCCGGCTGCGAGTTCGACGCGTGGCATCCGCAGATCGGCACGCTGCACTACGTCGCGCTGGGCTTCGACCAGGACGACCCCGGCGTGCGGATGCTGTGCGAACGCTACATGCACCGCACCTACGACATGGTTGAACGGCTGATCGAGATCGGCCGTCGCGCGCGGCCGGAACTGACGCGCCGCGACGTGATGAAAACCGCGGTCGAAGGCGGCTATAAACGGCTGATCCCCTACCACGTCATGATGGCGCTGTATTACATGCGCGTGCCGAGCGACGAAATCTACGGCCTGTTCCGCGAAGTCATGCCGCAGACCATCGACCAGTGGCTGCCCGACTACCGCGACCTGTTCGACACGGTTCACGAAGCCCAGGGGCTGATCGTCTGCGCGCACCCGGGCCGCTACCCGCGCGACTGCCCGGTCATGGGGATGGGGCAGGTCGGCCCGCCGCCGGGATTGCCCGAAGAGAAACTTGTCACGCTGTTCAACGCCGGGCTGGACGCGCTGGAAACCAACCAGCCGTCCAACATGGGCAAAAATGAAATCTACGAGGCGTTCGCGAAGAAGCACGGCTGGCCGCGCTCGGGCGGCACCGACTACCACGGCTGGGACATTCCCGAAGTCCAGACGCTGTCGGCCTGGCTGCCGGAAACGCCGGGCGAATATTTGGATGAACTGGACGCGGCGGCCATCAAGCGCCACGGGCAACGCATGCACCGGCTGGTGACACCGACGAGCTAAATGCCCTCCGCATTTTGGCACGGGACGTTGTCCTGTGCGTAATAAGTGCGCGCGCAGCGGGTGCCTTTAAATCCTAAGAAAAGACACGGTGAAGACGTGAACTTGGGTGGCTGAAGACAGGGGCGCTGGAGACAACTACTGCGAATCACGGGACAGCGTCCCCAATGGCACAAAGATAAGGATTACATTTTTATAAGA
>JBOHNC010000239.1:0-26422 GCA_050730415.1 Planctomycetota bacterium | reverse complement strand
CGTTCCCGCCGCAGCCTCGGTGCGGGCATCGTCGCGCAGCACCACCATGAAACCGTCTTCGAAGCCGGCGGGCAGCGGCGCCGCAGGTAGACCGTTGAGGGTCGGCGCGGCGGTTTCGCGCAGGGTCGCGGCGGCGGCGGCGGTCAGGACCACGCGCACGCGGCCGGCTTCGGGCACGGCGTCGACGACTTCGGGTCGGTCCAGCAGGTGGGCTTGGATGCCGCGCGCGGTGTTGCCCGGCGGCGGCGTCACGCTGAAGCTGCGTCCCTGTGCGCGGCCGGCGGTTTCGCTCGGCGGTCCGTGCACCAGCACCCGTCCGCCGTGCAGCAGGACGGCGTGGTCGCAGCGTTCGGCTTCGTCCAGATAGGAGGTGCTCATCAGCACCGTCAGTTGCTGTTCGCGGACCAGTGCGGTGATGATTTCCCAGAGCTCGCGGCGCGAGAGCGGATCGACGCCGACGGTGGGTTCATCCAGCAGCAGCAGGTCGGGCTTGCGGACGAGCGTGCAGGCGAGGCCGAGTTTTTGCTTCATGCCGCCGGAGAGCCGGCCGGCCAGGCGGCGGGTGAAGGGGCCGAGCTGGGTCATGTTCATCAGCCGCGGGTAGCGCTCGCGCCGTTCGGCCGGGGTGACGCCGTGGAGGTCGGCGTACAGGTCGACATTTTCCTGGACGGTGAGGTCCTCGTACAAACCGAAGCGCTGCGGCATGTAGCCGAGCCGTTCCTGGACCGGCTGGGGATCGACGGCCACGTCCCGCCCGAGGACGTGCAGGGAGCCTTCGTCCGGGCGCATCAGGCCGGCGACCAGGCGCAGCAGGGTAGTCTTGCCCGCGCCGTCGGGTCCGACCAGCGCGGTCAGGGAGCCGGCGGTGACGGTCAGGTCGATTCCGCGCAGCGCGGTGACCGTGTCTTTTTTTCCGCGCTTGAAGCGTTTGACCAGACCGCGTCCGCCCACCACCACCGTCGGATCGGTGATGACCGCGTGCGCAGACGCGGCGGGCGCGAGCGGAGCACTCATGGCTGCGGCCCAGCTGGCGGCGCGGATGCTGCGGCCGGAGTTGATGTTGGCGCGGACTTGGTCGCTGCGGCAGGCGTCGAGGCGGGTGCGGGTGCGGGTGTTGCGGACGGCGGGGTCGATTTTTCCGTCACGCCGGTCGGTTCGCCCGCGTGGGAGGAGACCTGTCCGGTCAGGACGACGGTGGCGGGCATGCCGAGCTTCAGTTGGTCGGTGGGATCCTTCACGAAGACACGGACCTCGTAGACCAGGCTGGTGCGCAGGTCGACGGTTTCGACGGCGCGGGGGGTGAATTCGGCCACCGGGGAAATGAATCCAACCCAGCCATCGAAGGTTTTACCATCCGCGCTGTCGACGCTGACCTGGGCGCCTTCGCCCATGGTGACGCGGTCGAAGTCCGGTTCCGAGACGTAGGCGCGCACCCATTTGGGGCTGCTGAGCGCGATGGTGAAGGCGGGTTTCTGCGGGGAGGACATCTCGCCGACTTCCAGGATGCGCGAGCGCACCAGGCCGTTGACCGGGGAGACCAGGGTGAGGTCGTCCCATTGGCGGTGCAGTTCGTCGGCCTGATCGGAGGCGGCGGCCAGTTGGGCCTTGGCCTGGGCGATGTCTTCCTTGCGCGGGCCGGCCTTGACCAGCGCGAGATTCTGTTCCAGCGCGCCGAGCTGGGCTTTGGCTTGGGCGATGTCTTCCTCGCGCGGACCGGCTTTGACCAGGGCGAAGGCGCGGCTGGCGGCGTCCAGTTGGGCTTTGGCCTGCGCGATGTCTTCCTCGCGCGGACCGGCGACCACCAGCGCCAGGGCTTTCTGCGCGGCGGTGTATTGCGCGGTGGCGGTGTCGACGGCGGCGCGGGCGGTGTCGAGGTCCTGCTGGCTGACGGCGCCGCCCTTGGAACTTTCGAACAGGGCGTCGGTGCGTGCGAAGGTCTGCTGCGCCAGCGCCATGGCCGCGTGCGCGGCGTCGCAGGTGGCGCGGGCTTCGGCGATTTCCTCCGGGCGGCTGCCGTTTTTCAGCTTGTCGTAGGCCTGCTGCGCAGCGTCCCGCTGCGCCTGCGCCTGGGCGATTTCATCCGGCCGCGAACCGTGTTCCAGCCGCAGCAGCGCCTGGTGCTGCGCATTCACCTGCTGTTCGGCTTCGAGAATTTCTTCCGGCCGGGACCCGTTGAGCAGGCGGTCGAGCGCGGCGGTCTGCGCTTTGACCTGCGCATCGGCCTGCGCGACCATGGGCTCCAGCCGCGAGCCGTCCAGCTTCGCCAGGACTTCGCCCATGTGGACCCGGTCGCCCTCCTCGACCAGCACCGCGCTGACGCGTTCGGTGTTGTTGAAGGGCAGGTCCACCTGGCGCAGTTCGACGGTGCCGTACAGCGTCATCGCGCCGGCTTGCGAATGGCTGCTGGTGTACCACCAGATGCCGGCGCCGATGGCGGCGGCCAGCACCAGCAGGAGGAGGATGCGTTTTTTCATGGTTTGGGCACCCGCGGAAAGAGGTCCGGGAGCAGGTTTCAAACGATTGTTTGAAACAGATGTATGATACGACTCGGCGGGGCGTTGTCACCCCCGGCGTGGGGATTTTTCGCGGAGCTGCCAAGCGGGGGCTTGGGTGGCACGGGTTGACCAGCCCGTGCCCAGCTTGTATTCAACAAGGCCGAGCGTTTCCGCGGGACAGCGCGTTTCGCGCTTTTCTTCGCTGGGACCTCGGGCAGGCCCGCTCGCACTTCGTGGGATCCGTGCATTCGGCTCGGTGAACGCGCGCATCGCGCTCTAAATCTCTTGAGCTGTTTTCTGGCGCGCAAAACCAGCCCGCGGGCGCAGAGGCCCGCTCCAACCGCAGGCAAGATGCCTGCGCTACAAAAAAGAGAAGAACAAGAAAAGAAGGAAGAGAAGTCGGAAGAATGAAGAGAGCGCGAAACGCGCTTTCCAGCGGAAACGCTCGATGACTCGCTCGACACGGGCTGGTCAGCCCGTGCCACGCCGGATTGGGCGAAGAAGCCGGTCTGATGAACGGCTTCTTCATCCGATCCGTGAATTCGGCTCGGTGAACGCGCATTGCGCTCTACATTTCATCGGCTTTTTTCTGACGCGCAAAACCAGCCCGCGGGCGCAGAGGCCCGCCCCGGTCGACAGGACCGCAGGCTGGTAGCCTGCGCTACAAAAAGAAAGCCGCGCTGCAGGGAGGTGGCTGCGCTACTCGGTCTGATGAAAGAAGAGAAGTCGGAAGAATGAAGAGAGCGCGAAACGCGCTGTGCCAAAGGCATCGCGCACCCAAGGGGTGCGCTCGACACGGGCGGGTCAGCCCGTGCCACGCAGAGAGTGCGCTCGACATGGGCTGGTCTGCTCGTGCCCGGCAGCGGGGAGGTTGGGAGGAAGAGATGCAACCCCGCAGCCGAATGCGCGGTTGGGGCGAAGAGCGGGCGTGCCCGCCCACGGTCCCGGCGAACGAAGCGCCTGCTAGTCGGTGCCGGGGGAGGGGGCGGGCGTGGCGGCGCCGCCTGCGGCGTGCTTTTTGATCGCGGCGCCGCCCATCTGCGGATCGTCCCAGCCGCCGCCGAAATTGGCCGACGATTCGGCATCGATATCCACGCGGTTTTTCGCCGGGCCGAACAGTTTCGTCCGCACTTCGTCCACCACGTCGTAGAAACTGGGCACGACGACGAGGGTCAGCAGCGTCGATACCACCAGGCCGCCGATGATCGCCACCGACATCGGCACGCGCAGTTCGCCGCCCGGCCCGAGCGACATGGCGCCGGGCACCGCCGCGGCAATCGTGGCCACCGTCGTCATCAGGATCGGCCGCAGCCGGATCGGGCAGGCGCGGATCAGGGAATTCACGGTGTCGTGGCCGGCCTCCCGCATCTGGTTGGTGTAGTCCACGAGCAGAATCGAGTTCTTTTTCACGATGCCCATCAGCAGGATGATGCCGATCATGCTGTACAGGTTCAGCGTCAGATGGCACAGGAAAATCGCAATCAGCGCCCCGGACACGCTGAAGGGCAGCGCCAGAAAAATCGTGAACGGATGGAGGAAGCTGTTGAATTGCGAGGCCAGCACCATGTAGGCGCAGACCAGGCCCATCACCACCGCAAAGATCAGGCTCTGGAAGGTCTCCACGAAGGCCTGCGAGTTGCCGCTGAAGGTGATGTGGTAGCCCTCGGGCAGCGTCTTGGCCAACTGGGAGACCTCGTCCTGGGCTTCGCCCTGGCTGTGCCCCGGCGCGGGGTTGGCGTCGATGGTCACCGCGCGCTCGCGGTTCATGTGGTTGATCGTCTGCAGCGACGGCACCACCTTCACATCGACCACGTCGCTGAGCGGAATCAGCACGCCGGTGGTGGAGCGCACATACAGTTGGTCGATGTCCTCCGGCCGCGTTCTTTCGTCCTTGAGCAGCCGCACCCGGATATCGTAGCGGTGGCCGTCGCCGGTGAACTGCCCCACTTTTTCGCCGCCGATCAGCGCGCCGATGGTGTTGGCGATCGCGTCCATGGCCACCCCGTGCGCCAGCGCCTTGGTCCGGTTGGGCGTGACTTCCACTTCGCGCATGCCCTTGCGGTAGTCGCTGTTGATGTCGGTGAGCACCTTGGTGTCGGTCATCTGCTGCATGAATTTATCGGACAGTTTGCCGAGGGTATCCCAGTCCGGGCCGCGGATCGAAAACGAAATCAGGCCGCCGCCGTGGTGGGCCGCCGCGAAGCCGGACTGCGAGAAATCCACCATGATGACACTGGTCCCGGGGAATTTGTGCGCCGTTTCCCTGCGCACCGAGGCCAGCGATTCCCCCTGTGTCACCGTCCGTTCGTTCTGCGGCTTCATCGTCACGAAGGCAATCCCGCTGTTCACGTCGCCGGTCCCGGCGATCACCAGGTTGGCCTGGAGTTCCTTGTGGGAGCCCAGAATCTTTTCGATCTGTTGCATCACGCTTTCGGTGTAGTCGATCGACGATCCCACCGGCGTGGTCACGCGCATCATGTAGAAGCCCTGGTCCTGCGCCGGCACCATTTCCTTCGGGATGTGGCTGACCAGGCTCAGCGACACGATGAAGCCCGCCGTCGCGACGGCAAGCACGAGCAGCGAGCCGGCCGGAATGCGTCCGAAACGGAAGTTCAGAATCCCCCCCAGCATCCAGCGGTAGAACTTTTCCAGGCGCGCGAAGACCCATGCCGAAGTTCGTTCGATGATGTTGCTGCGCTTGCCGACTTTCAGAAACTGCGAACACAACGCCGGCGACAGCGTCAGCGCGTCCAAAAGCGACAGCCCCACCGCCACCGCCAGCACCACGCCGAACTGAAAGAAAAACTTGCCGATGATGCCGGTCATGAATCCCACCGGCAGGAAAATCGCGATGATCGCCAAGGTCGCCGCCAGCGCGGGGGTCGTGATCTGCTCCGTCCCGTCGCGCGCGGCGCGCACCGGGTTTTTGCCCATTTCCGCGTGGCGGTAGATGTTCTCCAGCACCATCACCGCGTCGTCGACCACGATGCCGACCGCCAGCGACAGCGCCAGCAGCGTGAAGGTATTCAGCGAAAAACCCATGAAATACATGACCATGAAGGTGCCGCACACCGACACGGGGATCGCCAGGAGCACGTTCAAGGTCGCCGACAGCGAACCCAAAAACAGCCAGCACACGATCGAGGTCAACAGGACCGCCAGCACCAGCGTGACTTCGATTTCGCCGATCGAGTCTTTGATGTACTTGCTCTGGTCCACGCGGATGTCCATCCGCATGCCCTTGGGCAGTGTCTTTTGCAGTTCCGCCACCCGCTTGCGCGCCGCGTCGGCGACCGCGACGGTGTTGCTGCCGTGCTGCTTGATCACCCCCAGCCCCTGCGCGGGCAGGCCGTTGGAGCGCGAAATCCGGCGTCGGTCTTCGAAACCATCCTCGACCAGCGCCACGTCCCGCAGGTAGACCGGCGCGCCGGCGTGGTCGGCCACGAGAATGCCGCCCATCTGCTGGGTGTTCATCGCCTCGCCGTGAAAGTTCACGTTCGATTCGCGCAGCGCGCCCTCGATTCGCCCCGAGTCCGACTGGACGTGCTCACGCTGGATCGCGTTCAGAACGTCGGTGACCGTCAGGCCCAGCTCCTGCAGTTTGTCGTTGCGGATCCAGATGCGCATGTTGCGCGCGAGGTACCCGCCCATGTTGATGTCGCCGGTGCCTTCCACCGTGAGGAACCGGTCGCGCAGCACGTTCTTGGCGTATTGGCTGATGTCCTGCTGGGAGCGCGTCCCGGACACCGCGATCCACATGATCGGCTGGTCTTCGGGATTGGTCTTGGTGATCTGGACCGGGTCCATGTTGGGCGGGAGCAGCTTGGCGGCTTCGGAGACGCGCGCCTGCACGTCCTGGAAGGCCAGGTCGACGTTGCGCGAAATGTCGAAGTTGATCGTGATGTGCGCGGTGCCCATGCTGCACGACGATTCCACGTCGTTCACGCCCTCCACCGCCATCACGGTGTCTTCGAGCGGATCGATGACGTCGGCTTCCATCTGCTCGGGCGGCGCGCCGCTCAGCGTGCAGTTGATCGAGATCGTCGGGAAGTCCACGTCCGGGTACTGCCCCACCGGCAGTCGCAGGAAGGATACCACGCCAAAGATGATGAATCCCGCCATCAGCATCCAGGCAAAGACCGGATTGCGAATGGAGATCGAGGCCAGACTCATGGGTGTCTCTCGCTTCCGAAGGTTGGATCGGTCACGGATGAACCGGGATGGCGGCGACCGGCACGGCCGGCGCGGCGGCGGCGTCGCCCGGCGTGGAACCGGCCGGCGTGGAACCGCTCGGTGTGGCACCGGGGGCGGCGGTCTTTGGGCCGGCGGCGGCGCCCTTGGCAGGCGTGTCGGTTGGTTTCATCTGCGAGTCAATTGCCGGCGCGGGCGGTGCGGCGTCGGTTGCGGGCGTGTCGGCATTGCTTGCCGACGGCTTGGCCGTCCCTGGCAACGGCTGGACCGCGGCTTCCTCTTCCGACAGCACTTTGGTGTCGATCGATTCGCCCGGCAGCACTTTCACTTTGTATTTATCGTCCAGCGCATTGCCGCCTTCGGTCACCAGTTCCTCGCCGGCCTTCAGGCCGTCGGTCACTTCCACTCGGTTGCCGGTCACATGCAGCCCGACGGTCACGATCCGCTTGCGCGCGAGGTCGCCTTCCAGCACGAAGGCGACGAAGCCTTTTTCGGTCGGCAGCAGCGCGGTGATGGGGACCACGATGCCTTCGCGGTTGCCGCCGGTGACCACTTCCACCGCGGCGAAAAAGCCCGGCTTCAGCAGGTCCAGATCTTCGGTCACGCGCGCGTAGCAATCGACGGTGCGGGTCATCGGATCGACCTGGTTGCTCATGAAATAGATTTTCGCCTTGAACTTCCGGCCCGCGTAGGCCGGCACGGTAAAGGAGACGGTGTCGCCCATCTGAATCGCCGCGCACTCATGCTCGGGGACCTTGAACATCAGCTTCAAGGAGCTGCGATCGACGAGCACCGCCAGCGGCGCGCCCGCGGTGACATATTGGCTGTTGGTGACGCTGCGGGAGTCGATCACGCCGTCGATCGGGGCGGTCACGGAGGCCTTGCGCAGGTCGTCTTTGGCGCTGTTCCAGAGCGCGAGTTTCTCGGCCACGATGGCTTCGAGGTTTTTCACGCCTTTTTCGGCGTTGTCCTGCGCCATCTGCAGGGCCAGGCCGGCCTGGTCGGCCTTGGTCTGATATTGCTGCATTTCCTCCGGCGAGACCGCGCCTTGCAGGGTGATGCTCTTGCGCCGTTCGACCTCCCGGTTGGCCTCTTCGAGGTTGATCCGCGCCTGAGCCACCGCGGTCTGGTAGTTGGCCGTCGCGTCGGCCAGCGTGGCGACCGCCTGGTCGTAGATCGCCTGCTGGCGGTCGACGGCGTACTGGTAGCTGGCGCCGGAAATCTGGCACAGCACCTGGCCCGGGTGAACATGGGTGCCTTCGTCGAAGGCCACATGTTCCACCGTGCCCGGCACGCTGGCCGACAGCATGTAGACATCGCGCGCCTGCAAGCTGCCCAGCGCTTGCAGGTAGTAATGCACCGGCTGGGTCACGACGGTTTGCGAGCGCACCGGATAGGTGGTTTCATTTTTTTCCGGCGCGGCCGCGGCGCCCGCGTCGGGACCGGCGGCCAGCGCCGGCCTGCCGTGGTCCACGGAACGCCAGACCATCCAGCCGCCCAAGCCGAGCACGGCCACTCCCAGACAGACGACCCATGCACGCACAGTTGCATCTCCCGGCACATGCCACGGCTTCCGATTCGCGCCACCGCGCCGGTTCGCCGCCGCTCGTCCTCGATTTTTTGACGACACCACGGGTAGACCCGCGCCGCCGCCTTGGAATTCCATCCAGCCCCCGGTTTTGTCCCACCGCCAGCCCGCGGTGGAACGCGTCCGAAAGTTTCTACCGCCCCGGCGATGTCGGCGCCTGCGCCGGTTGGCCGAACGCCACGCGCAAGTGCCGCATGGCGGCCATCACCGCAGCGCCCTCTTCGGCGGTCAGCGGCTCCAGAATTTCCGCCAGTTTCGTTTGCGCCATGCGGCGCGCTTCTTCCAAAATCGCCGTCCCCGACTTCGTCAAGGTCAGCTCCACCCGCCGGCGGTCGTCGACCGAGATATTGCGCGTCATCAGGTCGCGGCTCACCAACCCATCCACCAGCCGCGACATCGCCGGCAAGGTCAATCCCACGTGCTCCGCCACGTCCGACAAAGTCGAACCCGGGTTGCGGTTCAGGAATCCGAGGGTGCGGAACTGCGGCACCGACAGGTCGGACTTGCGCTGGCTGCGGACCTGAGTGCGGATGGTCCGCATCACCATCGGAACGGTCTCGAGGACCTCCCGGGCCAGCGCTTCATTCACCCCCATTTCAGATTCCCTCCGCAATAGTTGCAACCGGTAATAAAATAGCCGGTTTCCCGCGCGGGTCAATTTAAAAAGCGCCGCATGGCGGGTTCCAGAGCCGGTCAGGCTGCCGGCGGCAGCGGACCAATTTTAGCGAGTTGGCGGGTGGGTCGAGATGGCATCGGGCGGCTTTGCATCCGGCGATTGTATGTGTAAATTCGCAGTTCTGAGCGCGAGGGCAAAAAAAAGCGCCGGCCAGCTGCCGGCGCTCAGGTCGTGGCTGCGAATTGGGCCCTTTCAGGCCGACAGGCGGCAGCAGCCTGCTAGACCACGAGCACCAATTTTCCTGCGGGGCTGACTTCGACCGGGTAGGTCGTCACCTGAGCGTCCTTCACGTACATGCCCTGGCCGGTCTTGATGTTGAATTCCCAGCCGTGGTAGGGGCAGCGGACCACGCAGCCGGCCATTTCCGGCCCGCCGTAGCCGTATTCTTTGACTTCGTCGGCGGACAGCACATCGCCGCGGCACAGCGGAGCGCCGGCGTGGGGACAGACATTGTCGAGCGCGAAAAATTCGCCCTTGATGTTGAAGATGCCGATCGAGTTGTAGCCGTCCTTCACGATTTTCCGCTCGCCTTCGGGCAGCTCCGAACTGGCGCACACTTCGATGCGGCGCTTTTCCATGCCGGGCTTTTCCGCACCTGCATTTTCCTCGCTCATGACCGCCGACTCCTGTTTTCTGCGGGGGTTTGCCTGCGCCATCTATACCCGAAATCGCCCCGCCGTGCAGCTTCGGGATTGAATTTTCTTCCCGCCCGCAGGGGGTTCCCAGGGCCTTTCAGTTCTCGTCTCCGCTTCCCAGCACTGGAAACCTTTGCCCCCCGGCGCCGAATTCGCGCCGAAGTGCCGTGCTGGGCTAAACTCGGGCGTGCCTGACGGCACTTCGGAAATTGGGAGAGAACTGAAAGGCCCTGGGGGCGTTTCCGTCAGCCTGGTTCCTGCACGTCCGCGTGGAGGTACTCATGCCAGTCCGGGCCCAGGCCGGTCCCGTCCGGTTCGCTCGAAACCGCCCAGCGCCCGCCGGCGTCGTTGACGTAGAAGTGAAACCGCTGCGCGGCGGGGTCGTACACCACCGCCACGGTCAGCCAGAAGCCGCGGCCGTAGAATCGCGGCCGCCCGACCAACAGGCGGCGCGTCGCGTCGTAGCGCCACTCGTATTGGTCCAAGCGCAGCGGGGTGCGGGCATCGAACGGCTGGGTTGGCTTGGCGCGAAGCGTGGCCAGGAGCGGCGGCAGGTCGTCTTCGGCGATTGGGCGGTCGGCCGGCAGGGGGCGATTTTCCACGCCGGCGGCCAGTTCCAGCGCGATCGCCTGCACCTGCCGGTCGGCGGCCACCTGGTCCTGGTTGTAGGCAAAATGGACGGTCAGCGACACGCCCGCCACCAAGGCGGCGCAGATCAGGACCAGCAGCGGAACCGAAGTTCGTGAGAGCATGCGGTGCGGCTACCGCAGAGTCGTTTTGTCGTTGGAATCGTTGTCCTGGCGCACTTTGAAGGCGCCGGTGGGCGGCTGGTTTTGCAGCTTCAAGCCCTTCATCATGCGGCTTTTTTTGCGCGGATCGGTGTCGTCGATGAAATCGCTTTTGCGGCCGGGGGCCTGGTCGAGGTTCAGGGGCTTGGCCTGGGATTCGCGCCGCACGGTGGCGTAGTCGAAAATCGCCCGTTCCTGTTCGTAGGTTTCAATCGAATAGGGGCGCAGTTTGCGGATGCGGAAAATCGCTTCGTCGGCGCTGAAACCGCCCGCCACCAGGATGCAGGCCAGCATGGTGCCGGTCCGGCCCAGGCCGGCGCCGCAGTGAATCACCATGGCGCCATGGGGCTGGTGCAGGGCGAAGGAATCGACCAGATTTTCGATCTGCACCAGGCTCGGCGGGCCGAAGTCCCGCACCGCCAAGTGGATGTATTTGAACCCGTAGCGCGCCACCTTGTCCGCGTCCAGCCGCTGTTCGGTCAGCGACACAATGCAGGTGATGCCCTGCGCGCGGATGAATTCCAAATCCCGTTCCAGCTCGTCAAAATTCCCCGGCCGTTCCATGCCGGCCAATTGCCCTGGCAAAACGAAACTGAAATTGTGCGGCATCGCACCTGCTCCCACGCTGTTCCACGAACTCATCACCGTCGGACTGCAACACATTTCGCGGGGAACGGTCGCCCTGCCAGCCGGCCAGCACCGGGTGATCGATTGACGCTGTTCCTTCAAGTGGAACGTCATGTAAGTGTACTCAATCGCGCCTGCCAAGTCGAGAACCCAGTTTCAAAAGGTACCTAACCTCTTCGGTTGGCGGGAGATAAAACTTGAGTCCGGCAAGCAATTATTTTCCGCTCCGGCCCCGAACGGCGGCCGGCGGCAGGGGTATCGAAAGGCAGGGGAGGGGGGATGCGCGCAAAGGTGCGCAAGCAATCCTGAAGCTTGAATCCTGAATCCCGAGTCCTGAAGGCTGAATCCTGAAGGCTGAAGGGGCTCCGTAGAATTCATCCTTCAGGGGCCAAAGGTTCGATCGTGCTGCCCTCGACGGCCCGGCCGCAGCGCGCGCCATTTCCGTGGCCCTGAAAGGGCACCCCATGAAAACCCAGGGGTGGCTTGAAGCGCGCAGCGCGCAGACCCAACCCTGGGTAGGCGGTCGCCAGAGCGCTCGCCGCGCCATCCGAGGCGGACCCACGCCGCCGGCCTGCCATGGCGCGGAACCGCAGCCGGCGCTCAAAGAAAAGAATTCATTTTTGCGCATCGCCCGCGACGTTCCGCGCGGAATAGCGCCGCCGACGCGACATCGCCCCTGTCAGACAGCGCTCGCGCGGGCGGTCAATGCGACCGCGTACCCGGGGGTGGTTTGCCGAGCTGCGCTCGACCCACCACCCCTGGGCTATCCTGTGCTGCCCTTTCAGGGCCAACAAAAAGCGCGACGCAGACGGCCGACTCGGGATGCGCAGAACGACGGACAGGGCACGGCCGGAAGATGAATTCTACAGAGCCGATTCAAGATTCAGGCTTCAGGATTTTCTTGCGCGTCGGCGCGCATTCTGCTCTTCCTTCCGCCTTCATCCTTCAGGCTTCAGCCTTGATTTTCACGCTCCCCTTGGTGTCGGCCTTCCCGCCTTTGATCGCCACCGTCCCGGCCTTGCGGTCGACGGTCACTTCGACGCCGCCTCCGAAGACCGTTTTCTGCACGGCGCCGTCGGCCGACAGCAAGGCATGGTCGGTCATCGGTTCGAAGCCCACCTCCGCGTGCAGCGCCATCACGCGTTGCTTGGCCGGCAGGTCCTCCGCCAGTTCCCGCTCCCATTCCCCGTCGCGCAGGTTGAACCAGGGCACGCAGCCGTACAGCAGGTTCTCGCGCTGCTCGGTGGTGTGGTGTGCCAGGACCACGCAGTCGTGGAAGACCAGGTGCCACAACGGCACGGTGATGCCGATCGACTGGGTCTCATGCCCGCCGCCGACCACTTCCACGTCGGCCTTGAAATCCCCCAGGCCGTAGCTGAAATCGATTTCCGGCACCGCGAAATCGCGGACGTGCTCCACTTGCAGCACGATCGGCTGCGACTGGCCGTGGTTGCCCGAGCGCACCATGTCCAGGATTTCCCGCTGCACCTGTCGATTTTCGCTCCGAGTCAGCCGGTGTTCCGGATGGAAGCATTCCACCGTCCGGGTGAAGCAGTCCAGGTAGTAGGTGGTCGGGTCGCAGATTTTCACCACCGACGGCGAATTGTGGTACAGGTACAGGTCCCGCACGCCGTCGAAGATATTGCGCTTCACAAAGCGTTTGCTGGCCACGTAGCAGTTGTGGTAGGCCATCCCGCCCAGCCAGCAGTTCACCTTGACCGGCTGGCCGTTTTCCATGTGCCGGAAGTTCTCCGGCAGAAAGCTCGGCGCGTCCTGGTAGTTGTCGATGTACTGGTCATGCAGGCCGAACAGGTATCCCAGCGCCTTGGTGCGCTTCGAAAAATCCGCCAGCCCCGGCGCGCCGCCGCAGTCGCGATTGGGCGGCAGGGTCTCCGGATGCATGCTGTCGTAGCCAAAGCGCCCCCAGCCGTCCAGGTGTACCGCGCCGTGGTCGATCCCGGTCAGCGTCTTGAACTTTTCGACCCGCTCGGCGGAGGTCGCAAAGGGCGTCGCGCGGTAGGTCATGCGGTGTACGTCCCGCGCCGCCGCGTCACAACTGATCATGCAGCCGCCGTGCAGATTCTCGATGTTCGGATTGACCTGGGCTTTTTCCTTCAAGGTCGCCAGCAGCCCGGTTTTTTTCGCGTAGGCGCGGTAGTGGAAGGCCTGCTGACGGTAGTCCATGCCCTTGCCGAAGGTGTAGCGCACGCGCCGCGTGTACCGCAGCGCCCCCAGGCAGGGCAGCCAGTGGAAAAATGTCCCGCACGGGCCGCCTTCGTCCTGCCAGGTAGCGATGTACAGGTCGGCCGGGGTCTCGGCGATGGCCACGAAGCCGCAGTCCGGTTCCTTTTGGTACCCCCCGTGGATGCTCATGGCCTGTTCCGAGTAACCCTCGGGGTGGTGGAACCGCGCCGCCCAGTCGGCGGGGATGATCGAGCCCTGGCTGAGCGCCCAGGTCGAGTAGTTCCCCGGCTTGACCGGTAGCACGAAGGCGCGCGGATACAGCACATCCCGCACGGCCAGTTCCGGCGCGAATTCGGGGGCGACTTCGAACACCGCCGCTTCGCCGTCGAGGGCAATGCGCACCGCGAAGCCGGCGGCGGGAATCCGCACGAACAGCTCGTTGGGCCGTTCCCAGAAATCCATCCCGCTCGCGAATTCGCTCAGGGGGTGCTCGCTGCGCTTGCCGCCCGCCTCGGTCGATTGGAGGGTGACATCGAGCGCCGTCGCGCCGTGCATCGTCCAGCGCGCGCCGGTGGGCTTGTGCAGGATGGTGCAGCGCAGGTCGGTCGGTTCGAGTTCCAACCGGAGGGCCTGGTTTTCAACGATGCGGACGGCAGCCATGGAGGATTCTCCTGCGGGGGGTGATCGAAAATGAGCGCTGAAAGGAATTCGTCGCGCTGGCGATCGGGCGATGAAAACAGAGCGGTGGGTGGGGACCGGAAGCGGAGCGATCGGCGGTGGCGGCGAGCGTGCTGGCACGCGGTGGGGCCTGAAATGGTACAGGCTTTCTACCCCGGCAGGCCATGGTTGGCAAGCGTGTTTCGCTGGGAAGTGGCCGAGCGGTCGATTTTTCGTCGGACCATTGCACCAATGCCCGGGGAGGGTTGGAGGTGGGACGCACGCAGTGGATTCAACCCTGCACAGTTGCGGACGAAAGGTATTTGATGGGGCCTTGGAGGCACGAACGAGGGCTGGACCGTCCTACGGTGCGCAGCGCCGCCCGGGCGGGCCGAAGCGATGTCGCGCCGCCCACGTTCTCCCGCGCGATACGTCGCGTGCGATGGGTCGAAATGCATTCGCTTCGTTGAACGCCGGGTGCGGTTCCGCGTGAGGGACGGTTGGGTGCGTGGTTCTGCTTTGGGTCACGCGGGGCGGTCTGACGACCGCTTCCAGGGGTAGCCTGCGGAAGACCTCCGGCAACCCCTGGCTTTGTTACCTCGCGCCGTTGGCGTGAAGAGGCCGACCCGGCGGCCGGCGCTCTCAGGGGCATGGGCGAAAAATGTCGGTATGGTACAGGTTTGGCGACGAGCGCTCCCGGCGGGCGGGAAGGCTGGAGCAGTTTGCAATTTACCGTGAAGGTTCGGATTAGCCCGCGGGCGCAGCGGCCCGCTCCAACCGCAGGCAAGATGCCTGCGCTACAAATTCAGAGCGCTCACACCAAAATGCAATATGCTCTAGACCGCGTCGCCGGCGAGGTATTCGCCGCGGGAGAGTTTCAGTGCGAATTTGGTGCTCATCAGAACATCGCGTTGCATCCGTTGGGCGGCGAACATGCGCGCGCAGCCGGCCAGCGTCAAATGGCGGTCGGGCACGTCGTGGCGCGCGCCGAGCGCTTCGAACTGGTTGACGCAGGCGCGGATCGTCTGGTAGGTGTGGAAGTCGCCGTTCTCGCGGAACATCGCGGCGATCAGGCGGCTCACCAGCGTCTTCTCGTCCAGCTTGCGCCAGACCGCCTGCGCCACCGCGGCCGCGGCGCGGTCGGGCTGCCGCAGTTCGAGGCAGTCGGCGATTTCGTTGAGCAGCTTGGCCGGATCGTCGACCGGCAGCGTGCCGGGCTGGTCGCGCGCGGGCAGCGCCACCTTGGGAATGTTGAGGCTCTGCGTCAGGTACAGTTCCACGGCGCTGTCGAAGACCGCCGACAGGAGCGCCGGGGAGGCGCCGAAGCGGCGGATCGCCTGGTCGGCGGAGTCGGCCGCGATCACGCCGTGCATGACCGTGACCCAGTCGGTTTCGTTCACGAGCGAGTAGCGCGCCAGCCGCAGCATCCAGCCGACGTTGAGCGCCGCGGAACATTCCCGGGCCGAGGCGCCGCTCTGGAGCGCCTTTTCGAGCGCGTCGAGCGGCTCGAAACGCACCCCGTCGGCCAGGGCGTGGCCGAGGCTGCCGACGTCGATCGCGCCGCCCGCGCCAGGTTTCAGCGCGCCGGATTTCAGGCGCGCGCGCAGATCGAACAGCCGTTCCACGTAGGGCGACCAGCGTTCCGATTCCTCGCTGCGCCCGCTTTCGGCGATGATGCTGGCGAGCGTCCCCAGCGCGGTGGGCGCCAAGGCCCCGTCGGGATCGACCTGTTCGAGCAGATCGAAGCAGCGATAGACGAAGTCGAAGGCGTGGCCGCCGTTGGGGTACAGGTGCTGCTGGACCGCTTCGAAGGCGTTTTGCGCGAGGGTCGCGGTGGGGAGTTTCAGGGCTGCCAGGGTGGCCAGGCAGCGTTCGACGCCGATGGGCGTGCGCTTGTCGGCGAAATACAGCAGCAGCTTGCGCAGCCGCGCGGGGTCATTTTTGTGCAGCGGCTCCAGCGGATGCACCGGCCGCCGCGGCGTGCGGCCCGCGACCGCCTGAGCCACTTCGACGCAGGCCTGCACCAGACCGAGCGTGCGGTCTTCACCTGACAGGTAGCCGGCCAGATGCGCGGCGTTGGCCAAGGAGGTCAGCCCCGGCCACGGTCCACGATCGTCATTGCCCAGGCCCAAAGCCAGGGTGGCGGCGAAGCGGACCAGGCGGGCTTCGGCGCCGCCCGCGCGCAAAAATCCCGCGACCGCCTTGGCGATCTGAAAGGGATCGCCGGCTTTCAAGCCTTCGCGCAGCGCGCCTTCGTAGCGCTGCAGGACCCGTTCAAGGCCGGGAGTGGAGGGTGCGCCGAGCCAAACGCCGCCGTCCTTTTCAAAAATTTCGTAGGCGGTGAGGTCGTATTCGCCGGAGCTGAAACAGCCGCCGGTGGCGAGGTCGAATTTCCAGTGGTGCCAGGGGCAGACGACGATGCCGTCATGGACTTCACCCTTGCACAGCGGAAACCCCATGTGCGGGCAGCGGTTGTCGATCGCGAAGAGGTTGCCGCCCTGGCGGTAGATCGCCACCGGCGTTTTGTGGTGGGTGATCAGTTTGAAGACGCCTTCCACGACGTCGCCGGCGGCACAGACGCGCACCGGTTCGGGCGCGGCGGTGGCGGCGGCGGTGGCGGCGGCATCGGCCGGAGTCGCGGCGGATTTCGAGGGCATGGCGGTTCTCCTTTGCTTACGGCCGGCCGCCCGCGCGGGGCCTGTTTGGTTTCATCCTCGCGCGCACACAAAATTGCCGGCGCACCGACGCCGGCCGGCGTGTTCGCCGCGGCGCTATTCGTCGAGCAGTTCGTCGATGTAGTCGTTGGTCATGTCGTCGAGTTCCAGCGAAGCGCGTTCGACCTCGGCCTGGCTTTTGTAGCCGTAGTAGATGTTCTCGGAGATATTTTCCACGCCGATCTGCGCGAGGCCCTGGACGTAGGGAATGTCTTCGAAGGGCATCAGTTCCCGGTCGATCGCCAGCCAGACCAGCGCGGCGAGGCGGTTTTCCGGGCGTTTGGCGCGGCCGCGCCAGGCTTCGAATTCGAGGTTCGCAGCCAGCCGCCGCGCGAGTTTGGCGCGATCCGGCGCGCAGACCACCTGGATGTACTCCTTGAGGGCGCGCTTGCCCAGCTTCAACCGCTTCGAGCGCTTGCGCCGCCCGGTCGCGCCGGCCTGGCGTACTTCCAGCCGGTCGTTCAGGAAGCCGTAGGCCGCTTCGGAGTTGCACCACAGGCTGCCGAAAAGCGGCGATTCGACCAGCTCGCGGGACTCTTTGAGCAGCTCCGGGGAAAACACGACGGTCTCGAGCAGGTAGCAGCCCAGACGCGGCGGTTCGGGTTGGATTTTGAGCGGCGTGGGGCCGAACAGGTAGCGGTACAGCAGAAACCGCGGCGGCACGGTGCGGTCCTGTTCGCGGTGGAGCGCCAGCGCGCCGCAGACGAGCGTGCGTGCGGCCTCGAGCAGGCAGGGCGCGAAGGCCACGCGGTGGGAGCGCTTGCGGACTTCTTCTTCGAGCGCGGCGCCTTCGCCGAAGACGCAGAAGATTTCGCGGATGCCCAGTTCGTCGTTGATGAGCAGAGTCAGGCCGTCGAGGCCGCCTTCGGGGGTGCGGAAGTAAAGATTCACCGAGCGCGAGCCGGCGCCGTCGGTCTGCGAGACCCAGCCGTGGGAGAAATCGCCGGCGATCGGGCAGCGCGCGCGGGCGCCGGAATGGGCCAGGTGCCGCGACAGCCGGGCGGCGGTCAGGCCCAGCGGCCCGAAGCCGGGCAGCCGCCCGAGCACCGACAGGTACCAGGCGGCGCGGGTGGGGTCGGTGCGGGCGGCGAATTCGAGCACTTTTTCGCCGTCGGCGATGGGCAGGCCGTGAGCGTGCGCGACGGCCAGGGTCAGGATCAGCAGCGTCGCGCCGACCGAGGGGTTGTGCTGGCACAGCGCGCCGGCGCGGTTGAGTTCGGTTTCCAGCGATTCAGGCGTGAGGGCGGGGTGGTTTTCGCCGTCGGCCGACAGCAGAATCTTGTCGATCGACTGCGGGTTGTCGAGGATGCCTTCGGCGTATTCCTTGAACTTCCGCGCGCTGATTTTCTCGAAGTCCTGGAACAGGCCGCGGTATTCGGCTTCGGTCATTTTGATGTCGCACAGGAAGGCGGCGGGGCCGAGCATGAACTTGCGGTCGTCGCTGGTGTCCGGGTCGCGCAGCGCCTGTTCGAGAATCCCGCCGGCCTGCGCGCGCACGTGGGCCTGCTGGACGGCGGAAATCTGGCTGTCTTTGAGCGCCAGGAAGATGACCAGCAGCGCGCCACTGCAGATTTCGCCGTCCGGATCGCTGACGGCCAGGCGCGCCAGCAGCCGGCCGGTGTTGCGGTATTCGTTGAGCAGTTTGTAGACGACGGTCTGGGGATCGGTTTCCATTTCGTCGCGGTTGAGTTGCGCGAGGTAGCTGCGCAGCGAAGTCAGTTGCTGCGCCTCCGCCGGGTCGGTCGTCTTCATCCCCTCGCTCTCCACGCCGGGCGCCGAAGGCTCCCGTTCCGGTTGGTGCTCCTGCAAGGCTTTGCCGAGGCCGGATCGTATTGTACAGCGCGCAGCGCGGGGTTTCAAATTTCGGATTGCCGCTGTCCGGTCGGCGCGCTGCAATTTGCGATCCGCGACTACAATGCGTGCATCAGCCGAGGGTTCGTTTCGTTTTTTCGCCAACCGGTCCGCCTGCCTGCTCGTTTGCCTGCCCGGCCGACGGGAGGGCCGCCCGAGGTTCATCATCGTGACACATTCGATTGCGCAGATGCCCTCCGTGGGTCTCGACATGGGCGGGACCAAAATTCTGGCCGCGGTGGTCGATGCGCGCGGCAAAATTCGCGCCCGGGTCAAGATGCCGACCCAGGCCGAAGACGGCCCCGAATCGGTGGTGCGGCGGGTGGCCAAATCGGTCTTCGCGGTGATCGAAGAGTCGCGCCTGAAAATCGAGGATGTCGGGGCGATGGGGATTTCGATCCCCTGTCCGATCGACCCGCAGGTCGGTTTCGTCGAGAACGCCGTCAATCTGGGCTGGCGCAATTTTCCGGCCAAGAAAAAACTGGAAAAGGCGATCGGCCGCTCGATCTGGCTCGAAAACGACGTCAACGCGGGGACCTACGGCGAATTCCGCTACGGCGCGGCGCAGGGGCGCAAGGATGTGTTCGGAATTTTTGCCGGCACCGGCATCGGCGGCGGCGTGATCATCGACGGCCGGATGCACCGCGGGTTCAACAAGACCGCCGGCGAAGTCGGCCACATCGTCATGAAAGTGGACGGCCCGGTGCAGGGCGGCGGATTTCCGGGGACCTTCGAGGCGCTCGCCAGCCGCACGGCGCTGACCAAATGGCTGACCAAGCAGATCACGAAAAAAGGGCGCAAATCGGACCTGAAAAAAATTTTGAAGGCCGAAAAAAAGAACGGCGCCAAGGGCGTGCGGATCCGCAGCGGCATGATCAAGGACGCGGCGGAAAACGGCGACAAGGTGGTGCTCGAAGGCCTCGAGCGCGTCGGGCGGGTGCTTGGGATGGCCGCCGCTTCGATCATCCACGTGCTGGGGCCGGAGATGGTGGTGCTGGGCGGCGGACTGATGGAAGCCTGCGGGCCGTTCCTGATGCCGATGGTGAAAAAAACGGTGGATGCGTACACCTTCGAAATCCAGCGCCGCAACATGGACGTGGTGATGGCGCAGTTGGGCGACGACGCCGGCATCCTGGGCGCCGCGGCCATCGCACGCGACGAAGCCGCCCGCGCCGCGGCGAACTGATCCCGCCACCCTGGGAGCGCCGCGCTCCAGCGCGGCTTCCGGGATTTCCTCTTTTCCCCCGGCTTTTGCCGGGACCGCGGGCGGGCACGCCCGCTTTTCGTCCCAACCACGCATTCGGCTCGGCGAACGCGTCCACTCCCGGGAGCGCCGGCATCCTGCCGGCTCTTTTCTTTTTCCCGCGCGCGCTGCTATTTTCAGGCTGAATCTATTTCGGCACGAACACCGGCGCGGGCAGCATGTGCGGAGGCTGCGTGGCCGCAGCGCCGGGCGGTTCGGGCCGCGGACGCAGACTCCAGAGCACGTACCCGATGAGCCCCAGCACGCCGGCCAGGAGCACCCCGCCCACCAGCAGCCGCCGGCGGCGCCCAGGCCGGTCGAGCGGCCGGTGGGACTCGTAGGCGTAGGGCTGCTGCGCCATTGCGGGCGGAACTCCAAATGCCGGGTATTGGCGGCCACGACGGAACCGATCGAAACAACCTCGACGCGGGCTGTATTTTACTCCCGCGCAGCCCACCGCCGCCGGGCGAGGCCCCCATTCAGCCCGAAAATTCAATTGCAACACCAAGTAAATGAATCGGTTGCAGAGATTGGTGCCGAGCCGAAAAAAAGATTCGAAAAATTCCCAACCGGCGATTCAACTGTGACCTCAGGTGTCACACCTATCCGTATTCTACCTTTGTCAGGCGACAGCGGCGCGAACGGCGCGCCGGCGGCCTGCACGAAGGAGAAACGCGATGATTCAACCGAAATTGGGCTACCGCTGGGGCCAATCGCTCGACTACGCGGCGCTCACGCAGGCCTTGGTGCTGGTGCCGCGGCCGGGGGAGGCGGTCGACAGCTACGAAGCGCCGCGCGCGGGTCGGCTGATCCGCACCCGGCTGCGCGAAGGCCGGGCGTTCGTGGCGCGCGTGCCGGCGAAGGTGCTGCCGCAGAGCATGGTGCTGGTGCGGCTGACGGTGCCGATCCACGTCGAAGGCCAGGCCTGCGACTACGCCTACATCCGCAACCAAGACCTGCGCAGCTGAACGGCGAATGCCGAACGCGGGACAAATTGGATCCTGCCAGAGAGCCAGGGTCTGACGGCTCTTGAGTGGCACGGGCTGACCAGCCCGTGTCCAGCGAGTCCCCGAGCGTTTCCGCTGGAAAGCGCGCTTCGCGCTCTCGTTTTTTCACGCTCTTATCGAGCGCAAAACCAGCCCGCGGGCGCGAAGAGGGAAGAATGAAGCGAGCGCGAAACGCGCTGTGCCAAAGGCATCGCGCACCGAACGGTACGCTCGACACGGGCTGGTCAGCCCGTGCCACGCAGAGAAGCCCCGGACGTTCAGGAGGTAGAGATGAACCCCTGGATCCGAACGGGCGGGGTGCGCCTTTCAAACGAAGAGGGCGGGCGCGGAGGCCCGCCCCTACTGAGGCGCGGGGTTGGTCCCGGGCGCGGGTGCGAGCTTGGTCGCCGGCGCCAGCGCAGGTGCAGGTGCCGGCGCGGGCGCTGATTTGGATTCCGGCGCGGGCGCGGGCTTCGGCGTCAGGTTGCTGATGGACTTCAGGTAGGCGATGATGTCGTTGATGTCTCTGTTGCTCAGCAGGTCTTTGAAGCTCGGCATGGGCACCTGCGGCCCGTTGACGATCTTCACGATCTTGGCCTGCGGGTCGAGTATCGATTCGCGGATGTAGCCGTCGTCCACCTTCACTTTGCTGCCGTCCACCAACTCCGAGGTCTTGCCGTACAGATTCAAAAACGGCGTGCTGATCAGCCGTCGGCCGTCGAGGCTGTGGCAAACAATGCAGCGGTTGCGCAGCACCAGTTCGTAGCCGCGGCGAACGGCGGGATCGGAACCCGCCGCCGGCGAACCCGGGATGCCGCTGGGCGCGGGCTGGTCGGTCTGCTCCGGCTGACCCGTCGGATTGGGTTGCCCGGAACTCTCGGGCGGGCCGCTCTGGCCGTCCATGGCCGGATGGCCGGGCGGAAGCTGGCCGGGCATCATGCCTCCCATCGGCCCCATTTGTCCCATTGGGCCCATGGGCGGGGCCGGCGGCGCCAACTGATCGGGCGAGGGCAGCTTGGTGTTGGGCGGCAAGGGGGTGAGCAGCGGTTCATCGGCGGCGTTGGCCGGCCGTTCGGTGAGGATGGCGTGCTTGCCGGTGGTTTCCCAGATTTCCAGCACCACCGCGGTGACCAGCAGCACGGCGGAGATGGACAGGCCGATGATGGCCTTGGTCGGAAGAGGCGAACGGGTGGGCGGGGGCATACGCAAAGACTCAGGCTGCGGACGGAACGAAACAAAGCCGGCCGCGTGCGACCGCCGGCGCTGGGGAGCGAATCAGCTTGACACCCCCCGGCGCTTTGCGAAGATTATACGTGTGGCCGCGAAAAATTCGGCGGGGCGAGCCGGCAGTTTTCCGGCCCGCCGCGCGAAAAGTCGGCCGCGTGGAGTTTGCCCCCTATGCCGCTCAACCAGATTCCCATGGCTACGCCGGGCTACCCGAAAGAAATGACCGACCCGATGCGGGCCGAAATGGTCGCGATGGGCGCGACGGAGCTGAAAACCTCGGCCGAAGTCGATGCCGCCATCAAGGACGCGCACGGCACGACGCTGGTCGTGGTGAATTCGGTGTGCGGCTGCGCCGCGGGCCATGCCCGCCCGGGCGTGGCGCTGGCGCTGCGCAAAGCCGACGTGCGGCCGGACCACATTGTGACGGTCTTCGCCGGCGTGGATCGCGAAGCGACCCTGCAGGCGCGCTCGTATTTCCACGGCTACAAACCCTCCTCGCCGCAGGTCGCGCTGATGAAGGACGGCGAAGTCATCGCCATGCTGGAACGGCACCACATCGAATCGAGCGACGCGAATCTGCTCAGCGACTGGCTGGTGAATCAGTTCCGGATGCACTGCAAAAAGTAGCACCGCCCCGTTGCCACGGTGTCGCCCGCTCTCCGGGTGCGCCGCCCGCCCCCCCCTGGGAGCGCCGCGCTCCAGCGCGGCTGCTTGGATTTTTTCATCCGCGCCTGACTCGCCGCCGACCGCCCTGTTTCGCCTCGGCTCGTCCACTCCCCCCACCGCAATTCGCGCTGGGGATTTGAATCCCCACCGCGCTCATGGTATAAAGAAGGTTCACGCTCGGGAGGAAAGGTCGCCGCGAAGCGCTGCCGCTTGGCGCGCGGACGGTGGTTGCTCCCGGGGACCACGATGGTTCAGGATTCCGCTACCGGCAGCCTGCTTGCCGCCGGCTTGGGCGGAGGCGTCTGCGAGCGCCGCTCTGAATCCAGGAGAAGCGCTGTGTTGAAACCGATTGCGGGCCTTGTTTTCGGTGGGTTGCTGGGGCTGTGCCTGTGTGCCGCGCCCGGGCTGCACGCGGCGCAGAAGGCCGGCGGCGCGGCGACGCCGGCGGCGGCGGATTCGACCGATATTCCCGGCGTCGATCAGACTTTGCTGCCCGACGCCGATGCCTTTCTCGAAAGCGATCTGACCGACCCGCGCGGCGAAGACAAGGAAATCCGCTGCGGCTTCGAAGCCGGCGTGGAATATCGCACCGTGATGCATTTTGACCTGAGTACTCTGCGCAAGGGTGTCCCGGTGCGCAGCGCCATCCTGCGGATTTGCTCGTTTAACGGCGGGTCGGGCAAGGACTACAAATTCATGCGGGTGCAGCAACTGTACCGGCCCTTCGTCGAAACCAATGTCAACTGGATCAACGCCTACCAGGGCAACGCCTGGCATCTGAAGGGCGGAGACTTTTTGCCGGAGGCCTACGGCGGCGCCGACTTGGCCAAAGACGCCGGCGGGCCCAAGGAGCGCTGGTATTCTTTCGACATCACCCGGCTGGTGCAGGGCTGGCAGAACGGCGCCTACAAAAACAACGGGCTGGAAATCATGAACGAGCCGGGCTCCGACATCATGCTGCGGATTTACTCCCGCGAGGCGGCCAAAAATCGCCCCCAACTGCTGATCGGCTACTCCCAGGCGATCACCGCCCCGGATTCGTCGGTGCGAGCGGCCGAGTCGATCCAGCCGCTGCCGGTGCGGCCGAACTTCAATCCCCAGATCGTCACCAAGACCTTGAACGCCGGCCTGACCGGGCAGGCTTTCAGTGTGCCGCTGGAAGCCTGCGGCGGCGTGCGCCCCTACAAGTGGGCGGCGGAAGGCCGGCTGCCGGAAGGCTTCACGCTGTCCGACGGCGGCGTGCTCAGCGGCACCTCCAACAAGCCGATCACCGCGCAGATTCGCGTCAAGTGCATGAGCGCCGACAACAAATTTCACGCCGACACCGCCAGTTTCTCGATCGTGATCCACGGGCCGGTGGTGCAGGACAACGGCCCGGGCGGCGGCGCGGCCGGCCCCGGTCCCACGCCGGGTGCCACGCCGGGCAAAACCCCGGACAAGACCCCGGGCGCCAATCCGGGCCCCGGCACGCAGCCGAAACTGCCCAACGACGACGGCTAATCGTCCGCCTCCTTTTTTTTCATTTGCGCGCCGCCGGGACCGCGGGCGGGCACGCCCGCTTTTCGTCCAACCCGTCTCTTCGGCTCCGGGGCGAACGAAAGCGAAGGATGAAGTCTGAAGTGTGAAGGATGAAGGAAATCCAAAACCAAACTTAAAGGCTGCGCGCGCTCCCGGATTTCCTCTTTTCCCCAGCTTTCCCCGGGACCGCGGGCGTGCCCGCCCGCTTTTCGTCCAACCCACGCGATCGGCTCCGCGACCATGTCCATTCCCTGGAGCGCCGGCATCCTGCCGGCTCTTCGTCCAACCCACGCATTCGGCTCCGCGTCCGCGCCCCTGCCCGCCCCTTTTTTTCGGCGATCCCCCGCAACCCGAGCGCTGCATCCGCTCCGTCCAGCGCCTCCCGGCCGCCCCCGCACCGTTTGGAAACACCCTCTAAAAATATCCCGGCTTCGCCCGTCCTTGGTTTGAGCCCCCCGACTTGACGCCGTGGGCGGCTCCGCCATAATGGCAGGACTCTGAAATCGCAGTTCCCCCGACGCGACGGACCGGCGCTGGTTCGGGCCTGTGCGCATGTAGATGAATGGGCTGTGTTTACAGCCGGAGGGCCCTTGTATGGCAACCTTGCAATGGTTCAGGCGCACCGCGCTGGCGCTGGTCGCCACCGGCCTGGTGCTGGCCGGGTTCATCGCCGGCTGCAGCAACACGCCGACCGAAACCGCCAGCACCCTCGACAGCAACGACGAGACCGCGCTGACGCCCGACGAACAGGCGCACATCGACGCGATCAAGCTTTCGAGCACCCAGCCCTACGACGAATCCTATCTCCCGCCCGACCTGCAACTGGACTACCGCTGGAGTCTCCCGCTGCCCTACGAGCAGGACGGCACGCTGGTCAACGGCTGGGTGATCGAAAACATGGTGCTGGTCGAGTCGGAAGTCGATCGCCATCACCACGTGCTCACCGCCATCGACCGGTTTTCCGGCGACACGAAGTGGGTGGTCGGCCTGTCCGGCGCGATTGAATTCACCCCGACTGTCACCCCCGGCCACGTATACCTCGTGGTGAACAACAAGATCGTCAGCATCCTGCGCCTCGACGGAAAAATCCGCTATGTGCTCGATCCGATCGGCGACATTGCCATCGCCTGCCAGCCGCTGGTGATCGAACCGGACAGCTTCCCGGAAAGCCTCAGCACCACCTTGGTCGGCACGCCGCTGGAGCGCATCTTCCTGATCAGCCTGACCGGCAAAATGTACGGGTTGCAGGTGAGCGGCCGGATCAGGCAGTACTTCCAGGCCTACGGTGACCAGCCGGGCTACAGCGCCGCCGACTATCAGTTGGACTACCTGGACTATTTCAAGCCGCTCATCGTCGGCCATGTCATCACGCCGGTCGTCAAGCAGGGCGATTACTTCTACATCACCAACGACCAGAACCAGTTGATGGTGCTCAATGACCAGGGTCAGGAGCAATACCGGATCACCGCGCAGGACCGCATTCTGTGCACGCCGGTGGTCACCCCGGCGCCCGACGACGGCCTGTATTTCGGCTCCTTCGACACCTGCCTGTACAAGTACGCCGCCGGCGTGAACAACCGTATGTGGGACATCCACACCGAAAAGCGCATCTTCGGCCCGCTGTACCTGGACCTGGCCGACCTGAAAAACCGCTACCTGATGTGCCCGCTCGAAGACGGCGGCGTGATCGGCCTGAGCTGGTACCACCAGATCATCCACACGGCCTCGGGCCGCGAGCGGGTCGACCCGGACGAAACGGTGGAGGTTCGCTTCAAGGTCGGCGACGGCCTGGAATGCCTGGCGACCAGCCAGAACTACGCCTACATCGGCACCCGCGAAGACACCACACGGAAATCGGTCTACGATCAGTTGCACTCGACCGGCATCGTCTGCGTCGACAAAATGACCGGCGAAAAGAAATGGAAGGTGGACCTGCCCGACGATTTCCTCTTCCCGCTGGTCACCCCGCCGCGCGACCGCATCACCCAGCCGGCTTGGATTTACTTCCTGACCCGGACCAACCATGTGATCGCCCTGAGCGAATACGATCCGAACAACACGCACGTGCAGAAGCGCCGGCTGGGGCACCGCGTCTCGAAGGTGATTTCGCGCGAAACCAATGAAGAAGTGAACGAGAAAGTCACGCTGCGCCGAGCGATCGGGCACGGCTCCTACTACTTCGACTACAACAAGTAAACCACTCCCGTGGTGTAATACGAATCTCAGATAGTTTTCCGTGACTCTTTCAGTCCTGCCGCGCTTGAGCTTTCCCCGCCTTTTCTGCCCTCCGTTTCTTGGCCCCGCAAGGGGCCGCATTTGGGTAGCCGTGGGTGTAAACCCACGGAATGGTGTGTGGTGGCGCGGCCTCCGCGCCAC
>JBOHNC010000238.1:0-1655 GCA_050730415.1 Planctomycetota bacterium | reverse complement strand
CATGGAGGCCGCGTAGACTTATTTCTGGAGGGAGACGGCGGGCGTGGGGGCGGGCGTGGGTGGGTCGCCGGCGGGCGGGTGGGCGGAACTTCCTGCCAGTGCCGCTTGAACGGCTCGCCAGGCATCGGCGTGGCCGCCGAGAAGATCGTCGGGGGCGGGCATGGTGAGGGAGGGGTCGGGCCAGCGCCAGGTGGGCGCGCCGACTTCGTTGCTTTCGCGGCCGGCGGTGGTCAGGCGAATGATGCCAAACCGCGGCTGGCGGTAGAGCGTCAGCGGCTGGGTGGGCAGGTCGGTGCGGCCGACCGCGCCGGTGGGCGCGCTGGGGGCGGGGGCGGGGGCGCCGGAGTGCACATCCGGGCCCAGCGACCCGGCGTCGGTCGCGACCGCAGCCAGCGGTGCGCAGAAGAGAACGACGGAAAAAGCCAGGGTGGCCAGACGCATCACGCAGGAGTCCTTCCAAGATGTGGCCGAGCGCGGGGGCGCGGCCGAAGCCGGAGGAATTGTAGCGGCGGAGGCTCGAAAAAGCGACCTTCTGCGGAGGCGCGGCGGGCGTTCGTGGGCGCAGCGGAGCTGTCATGCGAGGGCGCGGGGTAGAAAGCATCGCCGCGAAGGCGTCTATAATGGTCCGGGTCGCCATCCGCCGGGGCGGAATGGGGCACCTCCGAAAACGAGAATGCCAACGTGGTTTATAAACGCATCATCCCTTGTCTGGACGTGAAAAACGGCCGGGTGGTCAAGGGCATCAATTTTGTCGGGCTGCGCGACATGGGCGACCCGGCGGAAATCGCGGCGCGCTACGAGGCGGAGGGCGCGGACGAACTGACTTTCCTGGACATCACCGCCAGCCATGAAGGGCGCGGGAATTTTCTGCACGTGGTCGAGAAGACGGCGGCGGAGGTCTTCATGCCGCTGACCGTCGGTGGGGGCATTCGCACGCTGGAAGATATTCGGCAGGCGCTGTTGGCGGGGGCGGACAAGGTTTCGATCAATTCGGCGGCGGTGAAGGATCCGAATTTCATCGACGCGGCGGCGGACCGGTTTGGGGCTCAGTGCATCGTGCTGGCGATTGACGCCAGGCGGCGGCCGGCGGGGGCTGACGGGCTGCCGGCGGGGTGGGAGGTTTTCATCCACGGCGGGCGGATTGCGCAGCCGAAGGACGCGGTGGCTTGGGCGGCCGAAGGGCAACGCCGCGGCGCGGGGGAGATTCTGCTCACCAGCATGGACGCCGACGGGACGCGCAACGGGTACGATCTGGCGCTGACGCGGGCGGTGGCCGACGCCACGACCATCCCGGTGATTGCATCGGGGGGCGCGGGGACGCTGATGCACTTGAAGGAGGCGCTGGTCGAGGGGCATGCGGAGGCGGTGCTGGCGGCGAGCATTTTTCACGAAGGGCAGTTCACGATTGGGCAGGCGCGGGCGTTTTTGGCGGAACAGGGGCTGGCGGTGCGGCCGTGAGGATCGGCGGCAAAAATCGGCCGCCGCGAGGGCTCGATGCAGAATTTCCGCCTACCTCTATGACGCGAAGTTTGTTCGAGCCGCCGGAAAACGGGATGCGGACCGCGGCTTCGCCGCGGTTTTTTGTCCACGGGCCATAGGCCGAATGGCGCTATTTTTAGCACCGTGCGCTGGACGGGATCGATCCAGGCGGGAGG
>JBOHNC010000237.1:0-2452 GCA_050730415.1 Planctomycetota bacterium | reverse complement strand
GGGTGTAGAAGGCCGTGTCGATGGGGTGCGGCAGGACAAAGGCGGGGGTGCGGACGCCAGAGTCCGTCAGAACTTTGAGGAGGAATTGGCTGGGCACCCACACTTCATCGAGGCGGTTGAGGGCCTCGATCCAGGCGCGGCCGCCGGGGATGTCACGGCTGCTGAGCCGATCGGTCTCCCAGGCGAAGACCCCAATGTGCCGGCCGGGTGGGCGGAGGTCGTAGAAGTCCGGCGGCAGGTGGTGAATGAAGCAGGCGGCGGGCGGCAGGTCCCGGTGCACCACGGGCCGGAACAGATCGGGGCGTTGGATGCGGTCCTTGGCGACGCCGACCGGCGTCCAGTCGATGCCGGCGGCATCGAGGGCCAAGCCCATGCGCCGCGCGGCCTCGCCGAAGCCCGAGGGAGAATGCCAGTCGGCGCGGTAGGCGACGGCGGTGGCGGAAGTTGCGGGGGCTGCCTGTGCCGGGGGTGCGATTGGAATGCCGCGTTGGGCCTCAACGGGGCGCGTGGTCCGCGGAGACACGGACGGCGCGCCGATTTTGCGGTCTGGGATGTGCAGGGGCTCTCTGATTTGCGCCTGCGCGAGCAGTTCGAACAGCGCCTTCCCGGCGGCCCTTGGATCGATCGGTTCATTGCGGGCGACGAACCGTTGCGGCTGACGCATCGCCTCTGCCCAGGCTTCAACCTCCAGTGCCAACCGCTGGTGCGGTTCGGCTGCCGGTACGTGCTCGGCAGCGAGCACCGGCACCTTCAACGCATTGGCTTCCGCCACCGGCAGACCCCAGCCTTCCGCCAAGGACGGGAACAACACCGCGTCGCAGCCCTGGTAGAGCACCACCAATTCTTCGTCGGACAAACGCCCCAGGTATTGCACCCGTTCGGCGATGCCGAAGGTTGCCGCGTGGGCCACCGGATCGGGCGGCTGGTTGGGCGCCACGCCGCCGCCGGCAAAAAAGAACCGGTGCGGTGCGGTCGGGTGGGCGTGCAGGAACCGTGCGAACGCCTCGACCGCGAACAACACATTCTTATGCGGCGCCAAATTAGAGACGTGGAAAAAGTACGGCGTGCGGACGCCTTTTTGTGCAAGGACCCTTTGGGCGTGGTCGGGTTCGAGACGCCGGTGGAAGATTGTCCGTACCGGCTGCTCAATCACCGTGATCCGGTCGGCAGGGATGGCGAACTGCGTCTGCAACTCATTTTTGGTTTGCGCGGCGATGGCGACAATGTGGTCGGCGTTGCGTAGCGACGGCACAAACTCCCGATCGAGGTGGCTGAGCAGCCCTGCGCCATACAGTTCCGGGTGGGTCAGGAAGGTCAGATCGTGCACCACGGTGACCATCGGGCACAGTTTGAGCGCCGGCAGGAGCGTCGCCGGAGCGAACAGGCAGTGGGGCTGGGCCTCTTCCAGGAACGCCGGGATCGTGACGTGGCGGTAGAAGGTATCGCGTGTGCCCCGGGCGGGCAGTGCACGGCAGCGGACATTGGCCGGCCACTGTACGGCGGGCACGTCACCCGCCACCAATGCTTCGATGGATGCCTCCGGCGCGGCCGCGGCCAGCGCGCGCAGCATCGTCTCGGAGTACACCCCCGTCCCCATGTGGGCTTCGGCCGTCCAAGGCAGTTCCACCGCGATCTTCAAGTTGCCCCCTTTCCCACGGATCACAACGGCTCGGTCGTGCCGGCCCAGTTGCGCGGGTGCCACAGATGCAACACCGCCCGGTCCGGCAAAAGCTGCGGCTCGACGCCGGCATGTTTTTTGAGCCGCTCTAGGAACACGATGTCGCTTTGGTTGACCCGGTCGAACTCCTCCGGGTAGCGGGCCAGGGCAAATCGATCCCGGTGCACCGCCTGGCAGTAACCCAAGACCCCTTCGCGCGCCTCCGGTTCGCCGTCACCGGAGTTGCGCATCAGCATGTTCAGGTGCCGAAAAGGATCGGTCTTGCCTTCCAAGACTTCCTTGGTGAGCTTTTGGCTCAGGAAACTCCGCCGGACGCCAAAGGCGCGGTCCGGATGGGCGGTGACCATGGCGGCCAACTGGCCAATCAGCGCCGGTGGAAACAAAATATCCCCGTCGGTCGAGACGATGACCTCCCCTTGCGACAGATCGAAGGCGCGGTTGATGCAGACGCCGCGGTTGCGGTGGAACTGCCGGCTGATCGGCTGGCGAATGACCCGAACCTGCGGGTGGCGTTCGGCAAAGGTGCGCAAAAACTCGCTCAACCCGTCGGGGGAGTGGGGATCGACGACGACGATTTCCAAGGTGCCCGGCGGCAGCTCCTGGCGCGCGAGCGACTCCAGGTAGTAACTGAACCGCCGCAGATATTGGTAGCAGTAGGTCAGGACCGAGACCTTCGGTCGATGGTCCTTGCCGCTCAAAACTTCGGCCGTGGGGAACAGGTACTCACTCAACTGTTCCGCGCGCATCCGCGCCGAATGCAGGTGCGCCACGATC
>JBOHNC010000236.1:0-18078 GCA_050730415.1 Planctomycetota bacterium | reverse complement strand
GTGAACCGCCGACTGGAAAGCCGGATGCGGGAGACCCGCCCGTCCGGTTCGGAGGGAGGGGGTGCTGCGCACAGCGGCACTCCCTACCCCTATCGGGGGGCATGGGATTCAATGCGGGGTTTGAGGTTGGCTTTGGTTTGCCCGCGGCGCCAGCGGATTCGTCGATTTCGTTTATTGTTAAACGCACCCCCGCAGACCGGCATGGAAGGAGTTCCTCATGATTTCCGCAGATCGCATCGGCGTGGCGCTCTGGTCGATTGGGATCGGGGCGACCGAAGCCGAGTTCGCGAAGGTGCTCGACGATGCCCTGAAAACCGGCGTCAAGGGCGTGCAGCCGTGGTGCGTGGATGAACCGGCCTGGAAGACCGTGTGTTGGCTCGACCCCGACCGCTGCAGCACGTCGGCGCTGCGGTCGAAAGCGCGCAAGATGATCGAGAGCCGCGGGCTGAAGATTTCCGGATTGTGTTCCCAACTGGCCGGGCCGACGCACCTGGGCGGGATCGGCGAAGCGCATGCGGACATGGAAGCGGATGTGGTCAAGACGGAGCGGTCGTTGGAATTGGCCGCCGATCTCGGGGTGCAGGTGGTGACGACGCATCCGGGGCCGATTCCCGCCGACGCGGCCGATCCGGTCTATGCGCTGATGCTGAAGAACCTGGGGCGGATCGCCAAAACCGCCGAGCGCACCAGGACGCAGTTCTGCATCGAGACCGGGCAGGAATCGGCGGAGACGCTGCGCGGGTTCCTGGAAAAGATCGGCTCGCCCGGGCTGAAGGTGAACTTCGACCCGGCCAACATGGTCCGCTGGGGCACGGTGCCGGCGGTGAAGACGCTGGCGAAGTACATCGTGCACACGCACGCCAAGGACATCAACGAGAAGACCGGCAAGGCGACGTTGGGCACCGGCGCGGTGCCCTGGCCGGCCTATTTGAAGGCGTTGGACGAAGTGGGTTACACGGGCTGGTTCGCGATCGAGGACGAAAGCAAAAACGAGAAGCTCGCGTCGATCAGCACCGGCCGCGAATTTTTGCTGAACGCGAAGTACTGAAGTTGGCATTGCCTGCCGAGCGAACCGGCGGCAGGGATGCCGCCGGTACAAGCCGGCTGGAAGCCGGCACCACAAGAAATTGGAAGTCGGCGATCCCGGATTCCCGCGACCAACGGGAGCGGTCTGCCCGCATCCAAATGGGGTGGAAGTCGGCAACGCGAAGCGATGCCGCGGGGGGAGTGACCCCGGGGTCACCCGTGGACGCGGAAGCCGATGAGGGTGATGTCGTCTTCTTGTTCGTGGTCGCCGCAGAAGGTGAGCACGTCTTCTTCGATGGCGGTGAGGAAGTTGGCGATGTCGAGGGAGTAGTTGCGGGCGACGATCTGCATCAGGCGATCTTCGCCATATTCTTCTTTGCGCTTGTTGGGGGCTTCAGTGACGCCGTCAGTGTATTGGACGAAGAGATCGCCGGCGGCGAGTTGGATGGTGATTTCCTCCATGATTTTCGGGAAGCGCTTGCCGGTTTTGTCGACGCCGATGACCATGCCGGGGGGGCTGAGCTGGGTGAGGGCGGGGTTGCGGCGGGGGTTGTACAGGATGGGCGGATTGTGTCCGGCGCGGGCGAACCGGAAGGTATGCAGGTGGAAGTCGAGAATGCCGTAGCTGGCGGAAAAGAAGGTTTCGCCGTCGAGTTTGGGGGCGAGGTAATTGTTGACGGCGGCGAGGATATCTTTGGGGGATTCGACACCGGTGCCCATGATACCGATGGCGGCCATGGCCATGCCCATCACGAGGCCGGCTTCGACGCCGTGGCCGGTGACGTCACCCATGGCGATGCCGATGGCGGAGTCGGAGACGGGGATGAATTCGTAGAAATCGCCGGAGACCTTGGAGGCGGGCAGGTATTTGGTGTGGAAGTCGTAGCCGGGAATGGAAGGCGTTGCCGGGAGCATGGAAAGCTGGCGTTTGCGCGCCACCTTCATGGCAACTTCGGTTTCCTTTTCCTGCTTGAGTTCGGCGGCGATGGCTTTGAGTCGCGAGATGGCCACGGTGCTGGATCCTACTGAGGGCGGGTCGCGAAAAGGAGCGAACCGCAGGAAGGCTGCCGGGTGGGAACGCAGATGGGCGGCGGCAGGAACTCCGCAGCGATCGGCCCGGCCGGTCGAAGCCGGCTTGGATTATACTCCGTCGGCGGATCAAAAACAACGCCCGGTCCGGAGCCGGCCGGGAAGGATTTTGGTCTGGGCAAGGCGTCGCTTCAGCGCGGCACGGTGAGTATCAGGTCGATGCGGGTTTCCTGGTCGGCAGCGAACGGGAGGCTCAGTTCGAGCCGATTCACCGGCAGGGGCAGGCGCTGTTCCTCGGCCCGGGGCGGCAGATTCCAGCGCAGCAGGGGGGTGGGCCCGTTGGAATGGACGGCCAGGAGTCCGGCCGGCCGGCCGGCGGCGGCGGGCAGTTGCAGCTGGTGGCCGGAGGGGCATTCGCGCTGGATGGCTTCGAGGGTGAGGGGGAGTTCGAGGGCGCGGCCGGAGGGTTCGCGCAGGATCGCGGCTTGTCCTTCGCGCGCGGCAAACAGCAGTTGAACGCCGGGGCGGTTGCGATCGCTGCCGGCGCGCCCGGTCCAATTCAGGCGGATGGTGAGGCGCAGGGTTTGTTCGTCGAGGACGGCGAGGCCGAAGCGACCGTGGCAGGCGTCGCACTGCACGAGCAGGTGTCGGCCGGTCAGGTCGGCGGCGGCGTCGGGGAGCAGGCGGCAGGGCAGGGGTTTGGCGCGGCGGGAGTCGGGGGTCGAGCCATCCAGCCAGCAGTCGCAGCGGAGGTGGCGAACCGAAAAGGGGCAGGAGCATCCGCCGTGGGTGAAGACCGGCGCGCGGCAGCCGGCGATCCAGCCGTTGCCGCGGAAGAGCCAGGCGCGGCTGGCGGGTCCGCCGATCCAGCCGGCGTAGGTGGCCTCCATGCGCCGGTCGATGTCGGCGTCGTTCGGGCCGGGTGCGGCGGCGTCGGGGAGGAGGGCGTTCAGCGCGTCGATCGATTCGACCAGGGTGGCCAGTTCGGGCAGCGCCTGGATCCCGCGGCGGGGTCGTCGTTCGAAGGAGTGGAGAATGGCGGCCGCCGGCAGGGGGTGGCCGTGGAGCAGGAGGGCCGGCGGGGCGGCGCCCATGCCCAAGCGCGAATGCGCGCGGTGGCGGTCGAACAGCTCGTTGATGGCGCCGTCGGGCATGGTGAGCCGCGCGCGCCAGCCGGCCAGGCGGGTTTCGCAGCGTCGGCGGTCTTCGCCGGCGGGCGGGAGGCTGTTGAGCGTGCCGAGCATGGCGTCGATGTCCAGGCCGTCGATCAGCGGAGCAAGGTCGTCGCCGGACTGAATGCGATCGTACAGGCCGCGCCAGAGGTCCTGGCCTTCACGGCTGAAGATGGGGAACCCGAGGACATCGCCGCCGATCCACAGCGCGGCGCCGGCCGCCGCCACGGCGCTCAGGCGCGGACCGTCGGCGTCGAGCAGACCGTTCCATGCGCCGACATCGGCATGGCGGCCGCTGAGGAGTTTCAGGCAGCCCGCGAGGCTTTCGCGCCAGCGCGCGGCCTGGTGCTGGGCCAGTCGGCCGGACAGGATCGGCAGGGATTTCAGCCAGAAGCGGACGACGTGGGGGCAGGTCCAGAAGTTCAGGCTGCGCAGGCCCGACTGGTGGACGCCCGACTGGCCGGCGGCGAGCGGAATGCCGCCGGAATCGCCCAGGACTTCGGCGAGGTAGGCGCCGATCCGCACCGCCTGGTTGCGCAACTGGGCATCGTCGAAGTAGGGATTCTGGGGATCGTCAAAATCGGGCAATCGCGCCAGGGCGTAGATGGCCCGGTTCAAGGTGATGTCCTGGGCGCTGGCGGGGTAGGGATCGGTGCGGGAAGGATCGGCCAGAAACGGCCCGGCCGCGGTCTGCATCGGCCGTGCAGCCGTCACCATGCGACAAACGATTTCGGTCAGGCGCGATACAAATCGAGTCGCCGCCGCCGTGGTCATCGAGAGGGCTCCAACGGGGGAACGTGTCGTCCGCCGCCGCCGCGGACGTGGCGGTCCGGGCGGCTGACTCAACGCTGGTCATCTCGGTTGCTCGAGCGATTGTAGCACGGGGCCGATCGGGTTTCCAAGTCCAGATGGGGGGAGATTTTATTGCGTGCAGGATGCAAATTTTCGCTGCCGCGGAGGTCTGTCCGTCGCCGGGGGGTCAGGGGAGCGGCGGCTCGGCCGAAAAGCGCAGTTGATCCTCGCACCAGCGCGCGGCGGCCATCAGTGGCGCTTCGCCGCCGGGCGGGCCGACGAGTTGGAGCCCGAGCGGCAGGCCGCCGGGCGCCAGGGCCATGGGCAGAGCGACGGCGGGCAGCCCGGCGTAGGTCCAGGGACCGTTGAAGGCGGGGTCTCCGGTGGCGCCGAGGCCCAGGGGTGCGTCGCCGCGAGCGGCCGGCAAGAGCAGACAACCGCCTTCGGCGCCGAAGAGGGCGAGCAGTTCGCGGCGGAATATTTCACGCCGTTCGTGGGCGGCGCTGAGCGTGCGGGGTTGGACGCGCATGCCTTGCTCGATCAGGTTGGCGAGCGGTTCGCCGAAGGCTTCGGGCCGGCGCGAGAAATTTTCCATGTGGACCAGCGCGGCTTCGGCGGCCATGATGGTGCGGTGATCGGCGGCGACGGCGGCGAAACTGGGCGGCGGCGCGCTTTTCACGACATCGGCGCCGGCCTTGATGAAGCTCACCGCCGCCAGCGCCAGCGCGGTTTGCATGGCCGGTTCGGCCTCGCGCCAGAAATATTCCTGCAGCCAGAGCAGCCGCGGCGGGCGTTCGAGCGAGGGCAGCGGCCGCAGATCGCTCCGCAGCACACCGTAGGCAAACCACGCGGATTCGACTTCGCGGGTCAGCAGGCCCAGGGTGTCGAAGCTGCGCGCGAAGGGATGCACGCCGGTCAGCGGGAGCCAGCCATGGCCGGGCTTGAAGCCCACGCAGCCGCAGAAGGAAGCCGGACGCAGAATGCTGCCGACGGTTTGCGTGCCGATCGCCAGCGGCGTCTGGCCTGCGCTCACCGCGGCCGCCGATCCACTGCTGCTGCCGCCGGGGGTGTGCGCCGGATTCCAGGGGTTGGCGGTCGGGCCGGGGGTGAAGTAGGCGAACTCCGTAGTCACCGTCTTGCCCAGGACGATCGCGCCGGCCCGCCGGAGCCGCGCCACGATTTCCGCGTCCTGGGTTGGAACGTTCCCGCGCATCAGTGGCGAGCCGCATTCGTTGGGCAGCCCCGCCACCGCGACGATGTCTTTCACGGCGACCGGAATGCCGTGCAGTTCGCCGCGGAACTGCCGTGCCGCGGCCTCCGCGGTGCAGGCGGCCGCGGCCGCGAGGGCGGCTGCGCGGTCGAGAAACTGCCAGGCGTGGAGGGCCGGCTCGGTGCGGTCGATCCGCGCCAGGCAGGCGGCGGTGAGGTCCAGGGGTGAAATGCGGCCGGAGCGAATCCCTGAAACGAGATTGGGCAACGGCAATTTCAGGAGCGCCTCACTGGCGTCCGCGAAGGCGACGAAGCGGGGCGGCACGGCGCGACTAGGCCGGACCGGCGCCGCGCCGGTGGCGCGTGCGCTTGGCCTTGCCCGGGGGCGGGGTCGGGCGGTCGGCGCTCTCGGTGGATCCGGCGGAGGGCGATGGCGCCGATGCGGCGGCGCGGTCGGCCGGATCGACGGGGATCACCACCGCATCGCCGAACAGTTCGCCGCTTGGCGCACCCAGGGCCGAATCGGCCTCCGCCGCATCGGGGTCGTCGGAAGCCGCCTCCGGTGTCGCGGCGGAAGCGTCGGTGCGGTCGGCCCGTTTGGGCCGTTTGGGCCGGTCGGCCGGGTCGGCCGGATCGGTCGCGCGCATGGCGGCGTCGATGGAATCGGCGTCGACCGTCTCGCGCGCTCGGTCGGCATCGTCTGAGGCCCCGGTGGACTCGGCAGAAGGGGAGGTTGGCGCGGCGGCGGCCGGGTCGGGGACTTCGACTTCGACCAGTCCGGCGACTTCGGTCGGCGCGAATTCGCCCATTTTTCCCAGTTCCTCGAGCGAGCGGATGCCGACCGCTCGCATGAACAGCGCGGTGGTCCAGTAGCCCATCGGAGCGCCGGGCAGGTCGCTGCGCCGGCCCGATGCCGCCAGGCCCATTTCGATCAGTTGCCGCAGGTGCGGGCCGCAGTCGTTGATCCCGCGCAGCGTTTCGATTTCAATTTTGGTGGTGCCCTGCCGGTAGGCGATGATTGCGAGCGTCTCCATGATCGATCCGGTCAGCACGCGCTTGCGCGATCCGCCGGCCAGCGCTTCGATCAGTTCCTGGAAGCCGCTGCGAACCACCAACTGCCAGCCGCCGGCGATTTCGACCAGTTCGATCGGATGCGCGCCGCGGTCGAAGCGGTCGGCGACCAACTGCAGAGCCTGGCGCAAAAGTTTCGGGACGACCTTGCCCGGCAGGGCGCGCGCGATCTGGTTGATCGTCAGCGGCTTGGCGTTCTGGAACAGGATCACTTCGACCATCGACGAAAGTTTGCCCACGTCGTTGGCGATTTTCAGGACGCGCCGTTCGTCGCTGCGCAGCTCTTCGTCTTCGGTCTTGATGCGCGCGATGCGCTGCTCGACGGTTTCCTCCGGCGCCGCCATGGCGGTCGCCTGGGCGGGAACCGGGTCGGGGCCGGGGCGGACGAGCATCGTGGCCGGCGGCGTGGCTTCCGCGGCTGCGGGCGCCGACGCGGAGGCGTCCGGCGCGGGGGTATCGGCGGCGACCTGAGCGTCGTCGGCAGCCGGGGTCTGCGGCGCGGCGTCCGCCGCTGCCGTCGCTGCAGCGTTTGCGCCGCCGGATGGCGTGGCATCGTCAGGGTCGGACGGGTCGGGCTGGATGGGCTGATTGGGCCGGTTGGGCCGGTTGGGCGGGGTCCGCTGTGTGGGAACGGGCGCGGCGGCGGGCAGGGCGCCGGCGGCATCGGCCGCGGCGGCCAGGCGCGAAGCGTCCAAACCGTCGAAATCGATTTCTTCTGCCTGGCGCGGCACCCGTCCGCGCACCTCCTGCGGGTCGATGAAATCGGGCAGCACCAGCGGGATGACCTGCTCGTCGGTCTCGGATTTGCGTTTGGGCTTGTGTTTGGCCAAGGGTATCGGTCCCAGAAACAGTCGGGGCGGAACCGCCGCGACCGCCGCGGCTGGTTGGGGTGGGATCGCCGGGCGCGGCGGCGGCGCGAAGCGGGCCGTCTGCGGATGAACGTACGGCTCCGGCGCGACGGTCAGCCGCAGGCGCAAGCGGCCGACGGCCGCCGCCAGCGAGCGCGGGAAATCCTGCGTCTGCGGCCGTTCGGTTGGAAAGTCGGCGCCGTGCGATTGGGCTGGCGAGCCTGGCCGGGCTGGCGGTGTCGCAGGAGCGGGTGTTGCCGCCGGAGCGTGCGAGGTGGGTCGAGCGGCCGGCGTCGCCGGCGCGGCGGCGCGCGGGGCGTTCGTGGCGTGCGGGGCCGGTGGGGCCGGCGGAGCGATCCGCAGGGAGATTTCCACGGCGGGTTGAACTCCATGCAGCGCGTGGCAGCGCCGCGGCAAGCTGGGGCGGCAATCTCGCCAGGTGCGCATCGAGCGGCACGGTCGACGCCCGGCGACCATTATACGGGGTGGCGCAGGGGTGGGGTGGAAAGGCCGTCGCCGATGCCGGACCGGCCGGTTTCAGTCAGGGTCTTTTAGTTCTCGCCTCAGGCTCCCAGCACTGGTAGCTCATGTCCCCCGGAGCCGAATTCGTGCCGAAGGGCCGTGCTGGGCTAATCTCGGGCGTGCCTCCGGCACTTCAGAAATTGGGAGAGAACTAAAAGCCCCTGCGGTTTCAGCGCGCGGCGCCCAGGTGCGGCTGGTCGACGGCTTCCAGACGCTCCAGCAAATCCTCATGGACGGTCAGCGGATTGTCCTTCTGCAACTGGTCGAACACCGGCTGGATATCGGTGAGGATGCGCGGCGCCACGTAGTCACGTTCGACCTGTTTGCGCACGTGTGGATCGTCGAAACTGCGGCCCAAGGGTGGCGTGTAGCTTTCGCGGCGCAGGATGTAATATCCGGCCAGGCCGCGCACCGGCGCGGAAACCTGGTGGTCGGGCAGTTGCAGCGCCACTTCGGCCACCGCCGGATCGAAGTTCAGCACGTCCATTTCGTAGCCGGAATGATTGGCGTCGACGACCGAGATTTCCTCCGGCCGCACCACTCGCACCACGGTCAGCGGCGCGAGCGTCCCGGCGGCGGCGCAGACCTCGGGCGAAAGATCGGAATCGTGCTTGGCGGCGGTGTTCCAACTGATGGCGTCGGGGACCAGGCGCGAGTCGGTGTCGAGCGGCAGGCCGCCGCCGCGCAGGTGGTCGTAGAGATTCTGCGCGCGCGCCGCGGCCGCCTTCCATTCGGCCGGCGTGGCCTTGGCGCCGTCCACGACTTCGACTTTGCCATCGGCGCCGGTGCGCCGCGGCGCGACCATGATGGCATCGAGGTTCAGGGTGCCGGGGATGTCGTAGCGCTCCTTTTCGATGTAGAAATAGGTTTCCAGATCGTCCTCGGTCCAGGGGTGATTGACCTTCATGTACTTCCAGAGCGCGGCGCGTTCGCGCGCGTCTTCCTGCAGTTCCGCGGGGGTGTGGCCGGTGAGTTCGCGCATGTAGTCGTAGAATTTGCGCCGGGGCGGCGGCGGCAGGCCCATCTTGCGGGCCTCGTCGATGGCCCGGTCCTGCAGGCTGTAGCAGTTTTCCTGGTCGTCGGAGAACACCTGCGAGAATTCGATCGCGGTCGGCTCGGCCGGCGTGTTGCGGATGCTGCGCATGTAGAGTTTCAGGACCGAGCGTTCCTTGATGATCTTCTCCCCCACGCTGCGCCACAGCTCGGCGTAGAATTCCTTGCGCGTGACCGCACGATTGCGTTCCACCAGGGTGGCATCGGGCTCCACCCGGCCGATCACTGCCACGCATTCGGCGATCGGCACCTTGCCGTCGGTTTCGGGCGTGGGGGCGGCGAGGTCCTCGCCCGGCGCCGGGTACAGGTGGGTGAAGTGCGTCACCTCGGTGGTACTGGAAAGCCCTTCGACCAGGGGGCCGATGCGCTGGGCGGCGAGTTGGCGGATGCAGTCGGCGCGCACCCGCGCTTCGATCTCATCGTAGGGTGGATGCTTGCCGGGGTAGATGTGGTCCATGTGGATCAGGTGATAGCCGAAAGCGCTGCGCACCGGCCCCGAGGTCTCGCCCTGCTGGAGGTGGCGCGCCGCGGCAATGAAACTTTCGTCGAGCGGGCTGTTGGCGTCGAAGATCGGCAGCGCGCCGCCGCGCGCCTTGACCGCCGGCGATTCTTCGCTGTATTTGTGTTCCATTTCCTCGAAGGCCTGACCCGCCTTGATCAGGCTGGAGACCTGCTCCGCCATCTTCTGCGCCCGCAGATAGGCCGCCGCACGCAGGCCTTGCTGGAACTCGCGGTGCAGCGGCGAATCGACCGTGACGCTGGCCGGATCGTTGAAGAATTTGAACAGGATTTCCCGCACCTGGTAGCGGGTTGGCGTGCCGTAGCGGTCGGCGTTGGCGGCGTACCACGCCTGCAGTTTCTGCGGCGTCAGGTCATCGGCGTGGATCACCAGATGCTGCAGCAGGAGCGCGTAGTACAGCTCGCGGTCGCGGTAGGTCGCCAGCGAGACGCGAAACCGGGCGTGAATGATCTGTTCGTCGGTGAGCGTCCGGGCTTCGTCGGGGTGGGCGACCGCCAGTTCGCGGCGGTAGGTGGCCAGGTCGGTTTGGAGCGTCGCGTCCAGTTCCTGCGCGGAGACCGTGACGCCGCGTTTGGCGGCTTCCAGCAGCAGCATGCGGCGGGTGAGCATGCGCTTCAGCGCCGCGTCGCCCTCGGTGAAAATCATGCGCAGGAGAACTTCGCGGGCGGAGATGCCCATCCCGCCGGTTTCGGCCACCGGCGTGGAATCCAGGATCGGCCCCGTCGCGGCGGGGTCGGCCGTCACGCCGGCGTCGGCCTCGCCGGCCGGCAGCGGCCCGAGCGCGCCGCCAGCCGCGCCAGCGATCGTCAGCATCGCCAGCAGGCTCAAGCAGGTCGCCGGCAGGCGAAAGGCGCGCGCCAGAAGGCGAAAAGAGTTCGCCAGAAGGCGAAAAGAGCTCGCCAGAAGGCGACAAGAGAAGATGCGAATCGAGCTGTCCGGCATCGGTTCCTTCCCGGCAGTGTCCGGCGTTTCACCAGCGACCCTGGCCTCCACGAGTCGGGCGCACTGACATTATCGCGCAGAAAACCAATGTGGTGAATTCCCTCCGCCCGGCGGCTAAAATGGAAACCGCCGCCCGCCCTGCGCAGCAGCTGTGCCGGGGATTTGCGGCGGGCCGCCAAGGCGCGGCGTGGGAGCGATTCGATGCGGCCTCGAAACCTGGCAGGACCCGCGCGCCGGCTGGCGGCGCTGCTGTGCGCCCTCGGCTGTGCGGCCGCCTGCGCGCTGCCCGCGGCCGACGGTGAGCCGCTCGACCGTCTGCGGTCGCCCGATGTGGCCGTCCAGATTCAGGCGCTTTGGGAGATCGCCAACGCCGACGCGCCGCCGCCGCACGCGACCGCCGCCATCGCGGCGCTGCTGACGCCCACCTGGGACGGCCGCAAACGCGCGCGCTGGTGCCTGTACGCGCTGCAAAAAATCGGCCCGTCGTCCGCCACGAAGTACCTCCCGGCCTACATGGCGGCGCAGAGTTTCCTGGACTACACCGCGCCGCTGCCCAGCCCCGACAGCCCGCAGCGCCGCGCGCCGGCGTTGTCGGCCGAACTGTCCGGCGCTTCCGATGCGGTCTGGCGCAGTTGCATCGAAGCGGTGCTCGCGGAGCTGCCCGGCGCGAATTCCGAGCGCGCCCAGGCCGCTGAAAGCTGCCTTGAAAAAATGGCTGCCCCGCCGGCGGTGATCGTCCCGCTGCTGGCGAACATGCTGGCCGACAGCGCCGAACCGCGCGCGCTGCGCTGCCAAGCCGCCACGCTGATTGGAATCTACGGCCGCTTCGCGGGTTCGGTGCCACCGCTGGCGCATGGGCTGCGCGACCGCCAGCCTGAGGTCCGCCTGGCCTGTGCGGTGGCGCTCGGCCAACTGGATCACCCCTTCGACCTGTACGGGCAGGCGATCGGCCCGCCGCGCCATCCCGATCCGGCCGGCGCCGCCGCGGCGCTGATTCCCGCGCTCACCGACGACGATCCCCGCGTTGCGTCGATGGCGCTGGTGAGCCTCGGTGCGCTGGGTCCGCTGTCCGATGCGGTGACCGCTCAACTGGCGGCGCGCTACCGTCAGGACAGCGGGCCGGAAGTCGATCAATTGCTCCAGATTCTGGCCGAGCAGGGGACGGCGGTGGCGGCCCCGACTTTCACGGTGGGCCTCAATGCCCTCGACGCCGCGCAGCGGGTGTTCAGCGCGCGGCAACTGGCGATTTTCCTGCGCCGGCTGACCGCCACCCCCGCCGCCACCCCCGCCGCCGCCGATCCGCGGCCCGCGCTGGCGCAGGCGCTGCTGGCCAGTCTCACGCCGCGGCTGGGTGAAGACCCCGACGTGGTCGCCGCCGCAGCCGACGATCTGGCGTTGCTCGGTCCAAGCGCCGCCGCGGCCGCACCCGCCTTGCAGGCCGCCTTGAAGACTCCCGCCAATGCCGCCGCCGCGCTGGCGCTCACGCAGGCGCTCCACGCCGTCGCGCCGGCCGCCGCGCCGACCGCCAAGGAGCTGATCGCAATGGCCACGGCCGCCAAGGACACCGCGGCGCTGATTCATGTGGTGCAGGCGTTCGCGGCGAGCGGCCACGGCGGCGACGATGTCGGCGCGGCGCTGGCCGTCATCGCGCAGGACCCCGAACCGTCCGTCCGCGTCGCCGTCGCCGAGGCGCTCGGCGTGGTCCGCCCCGGATCGAAGCCCGGCGACGAATGCCTGGCCAACCTGGCGCTGCACGACCCCGATCCCGGCGTGCGCGCCGCCGCCAAGTCGGCAATGGAAAGCCTCGCGCCCGCGCCTGCGTCCCCGGCTGAACCTGTACCCACGCCCGCGCCTACATCCAAGCCCGCGTCTGCACCGGCGTCTGTACCTGCGCCCGAAACTGCCCATCCGCCCGTGCCGGCCGCGCTGCAACCTTGACGGAGTCGCCCTGGTCGGCCACCGGGCGCGCTGGCAATTTCGGCGAAAAGGCGAGAATCAGCACTGGCGAAAGGAGCCAATCTGTTAATATATTGACAGTTTGCTCGGTTCCGCCAGGAGAATCCCGTGTCATCCCCGCCCATCCCCGGCGATCCGGTCCTGCCTGAAAACGCGAATCCGACCGCGGCGCCAGCCAGCTCCGCCGCCAGCGCCGCGCCGGCTGTTCCGGCTGCGGCCCCGGTCGCCACGGGCCCCCGCCGACCGCTGCTCGGACTCGCCATCGCCCAGTTTTTCGGCTCCTTCAACGACAACGCCTTGAAGATGTTCCTCATTTTCCTGGCCTTCCGCGGCATCGACGCCGGGAAGCTCACCGCGGCGGAGCTGTTCGACAAAAAGAATTTCCTGGAAATGATTATCATCGTCGTGTTCATGGCGCCGCTGACCGTCTTTTCCCTGCCCGCGGTGACCATCGCCGACCGCATCGACAAACGCCGCATCCTGATCGCCATGAAGGCCATCGAACTGCTGCTCATGATCGGCTCGGGCGTGGCGCTGTTTCTGGCACCCGCCGGCAACTGGATGGCGCTCGCGATCCTGGCGCTGATGGGCTTTCAGTCGGCCTTCTTTTCGCCGGCCAAATACGGGCTGCTGCCGGAAATTCTCTCGCATGAACGGCTCACCGCCGGCAACGGCGCCATCGAGATGTACTCGTTCATCGGCATCATTCTCGGCACCCTCACCGGGCCGATTCTGCTCGATGCCGCCGGCTTCTCCAACACCTGGATCGCCGGTGCGGTGCTGAGCGTCACCGCGCTGGCCGGCTGGATCGCCGCGCTGTTCATCCCCCCCGGCCGCAAGCCCGCCGCGGCCGGCGCCGGCGCCGGTTCCGGGGCCGCCGCCGATGCCGGTGCTGGTTCTGGAGGCACGGGCATTGGCGCCGCCTGGCGCACGATTCGCGCGGAGCGCGTCCTGTGGCTGACCGTGCTGGGCCTGGTTTTCTACTGGACGCTGGCCGGGCTCCTGGGCCAGGTCGTGCTCGTCTACGCCAACGACATGGCCGCCGGCCTGCCCCTCGCCGAATCGTTTTCCGGCATTCCCATGGGGGTCTTCGCGATCGGCGTCGGGCTGGGCGGCGTGCTGGCCGGGAAGCTCTCGCACGACAAAGTGGAAATCGGGCTGGTGCCGCTGGGCGCCATCGGCATGGCGCTGTGCACCCTGATTCTCGGCGCGATCGCCGGCCTCGGCGGAACGCCCCATCCGCATCTGACGCCCTCGCTCGCTTTTTTCCAGTGGCTGGGCGCGCACACCTCGAACAGTTTCGCCGCCACGCTGGAAGGCTTGCCGCTCAAATTTCATTTCACCCTCGTCCTGATGGTCCTGTTCGGCATGGCCAGCGGCTTCCTGCTGATTCCGCTCGACGCGCTGTTGCAGTGGCGTTCCCCGGAAAACCGCCGCGGCGGGATCATTGCGCTGGCCAACGCGCTGATGTTCGCCGGCATCCTGGCCGGGTCGGTGCTGAGCTGGTACATGGCCAGCATCCATCTGCCGGCCGGCGTGATTTTCCGGATTGTCACCGTGGCGACACTGGCCTGCACGATCTGGGCCATCTGGTTGCTGCCGGAAGCGCTGGTGCGCTTCGTGCTGGTGATCGTGACCAACACGCTGTACCGGCTGAAGGTCGTCCAGCGCGCCAACCTGCCGAAAACCGGCGGCGTGCTGCTGACGCCCAACCACGTTACCTTTCTGGACGGCTTCTTCATCCTCGCCGCCACCGACCGGCCGGTGCGCTTTCTGGTCGAAGAAAGCTACTTCCACAATCCGGTGCTGCGGCCGTTCGCGAAAGCGCTCGGCGCCATCCCGATTTCCGGCGCCGCCGGCCCGCTGAAACTGCTGAAAGCGCTCAAGGCCGCCGGCCAGTACCTCGACGCGGGCGAAGTCGTCTGCATCTTCCCCGAAGGGCAGCTCACCCGCATCGGCATGTTGCTGACTTTTCGCCGCGGCATGGAACGCATCGTCAAGGGCCGCAACGCGGTGATCGTGCCGGTGCATCTGGATCGCGTCTGGGGCAGTATCTTCAGCCGCGAAGGCGGGCGGTACATCACCAAGTGGCCGAAAAAATTACGCTACCCGGTCACCGTGACCTTCGGCGCGCCGCTGCCGTCGAGCACGCCCATTGCCGAAGTCCGCCGGCACGTGCAGGAGCTGGGCGAAACCGCCTGGGCCGAACGCCGTCGCGATCTGAAGCCCCTCCATCACCAGTGGATTGACACGGTGCGCGCGCGGCCGTTTCAGCTGGCCTGCGGCGATCTTGCGCGTCCGCGAGTTTCGCGGCTGGGGTCGCTGGCCGGCGCCATCGCCCTGGGGCGAGCGCTGCGCGGGGTCTGGCGCGGACAGGAACGGGTCGGCATGCTGCTGCCGCCGAGCGTCGCCGGCGCGCTGGTGAATCTCGCCGCCTCGCTGGGCGGGCGCACTTCGGTGAATTTGAACTACACCGCCGGCCGGGCGGGGATGTCTTCGGCCGCGCGGCAAGCCGGTCTGAAAACGGTCGTCACCAGCCGGCAGTTCCTTGAAAGGGCGAAACTTGAACTGCCCGAAGGTGTCACGCCGGTGTTTCTGGAAGACCTCCGCGCGCGGATCGGTCTGCCGGCGCGCGGTTGGGCTTTTTTGCTGGCCGCGCTCGCGCCGATCGGCTGGATCGAACGCGCCTGCGGCGCCGACCATGCGCCGTCGCTCGACGATGTCGTCACCATCATTTTTTCGAGCGGCAGCACCGGCGAACCCAAGGGCGTGATGCTGACGCACTACAACGTGGCCAGCAATGTGGAGGGGCTCAAGCAGGTGTTCCGGCTGACCGAGGACGACCGGTTGCTGGGCATTCTGCCGCACTTCCATTCCTTCGGCTACATGGCGCTGTGGTTCACCAACGCCATCGGCGTCGCGACGGTCTACCATCCCAATCCGCTGGATGCGGCGGTCATCGGCGAACTGGTCCAACGCTACGGCCTGACGCTGCTGATCGCCACGCCGACCTTCCTGGGGATGTACCTGCGCCGTTGCAGTCCGGCGAATTTTGGCTCGCTGCGGCTGGTGCTGGCGGGGGCCGAAAAAATGCCTGAACGGCTGGCCGCCGCCTTCGAAGACTACTTCGGCATCCGGCCGCTGGAAGGCTATGGCAGCACCGAGTGCGCGCCGGCCATCACTGTCAACACCGTCGATTTCCGCGCCGCCGGCCTGTTCCAGCCCGGCTCGAAGCGCGGCTTCGTCGGTCATCCGCTGCCCGGCGTGGCGGTGCGCATCGTCGATCCCGACAGCTTTCTACCGCTGCCGCCGGGGGAGCAAGGCATGCTGATCGTCAAAGGCCCCAACGTGATGAAAGGCTATCTGGGCCGCGACGACCTGACGCAAAAAGTCATGCGCGAGGGGTGGTACGTGAGCGGCGACATCGCGCTGATGGACGAGGACGGCTTCGTGAAAATCACCGACCGTTTGAGTCGCTTCTCGAAAATCGGCGGCGAAATGGTGCCGCACGGGCGGATCGAGGAGGCGCTGCAGGAAGCCAGCGGGGCGCGCGACCCGGCCTTCGCCGTGACGGCCATCCCGGACGAAAAGAAGGGCGAGAAAATCGCGGTGCTGACGACGCTGGACTTGGACACCCTGCCGCCGATCGTCGCGCAGTTGGCGGCGAGCGGCCTACCCGCGCTGTTCATTCCCAAGCCGAATCAATTCGTGAAAGTGGACAAGCTGCCGTTGTTGGGCACCGGCAAGCTGGACCTGCGCGCGATTAAACAAGTGGCGCAGGAACGGTTGGGGGCGGGGGCGGTTGCCGGGGAATAGGGGTCGTGGCGACGGTGCCGAGCGGAACGACGTCCTCAGCGATTGGATTGGGTCGATTCTTCGCCCCGTCAAGGGCGCAATTTGGATAGCCGTGGCGTGACCGGAGCGCGTAGCGCGCAGGGAACCCACGGACAGGCGGCGCAAAAACAAGCGTCCGACCCCGAAGGGGTCGAAGTTTCGACCCTACGCCTGCGCTTCGGGTTCTTCGGCGATAAAGCTTTCCAGCTTGCGGCTGCGGACGGGGTGCTGCAATTTGCGGAGCGCCTTGGCTTCGATCTGGCGCACCCGTTCGCGGGTGACCTTGAACTTGCGGCCGACCTCTTCGAGCGTGTAACTGTAGCCGTCGCCCAAGCCGTAACGCAGCTTGATGATTTCGCGTTCGCGGTAGGTCAGCGTGTCGAGCACCTGCGCGATTTTGTCCTTCAGCATGTCGTAGTTCACCGTCGTCGCCGGAGTCTTGGACGAACGGTCTTCGATGAAGTCGCCGAAATAGGAATCTTCGCTGTCGCCGATCGGCCGGTCCAGCGACACCGGGTGCTTGCTGATCTTGATGATCCGGCGCGTCTCGGTGATCGACATGTCGGCTTCCATGGCCAGCTCTTCGACGGTCGGTTCGCGGTTGAGCGCCTGGACCAACTGCTTCGAAATCTTGCGCAGCCGGCTCATGGTTTCAATCATGTGCACCGGGATGCGGATGGTGCGGGCGTGGTCGGCGATGGCGCGGGTGATCGCCTGGCGGATCCACCAGGTGGCGTAGGTCGAAAACTTGTAGCCGCGGCGGAATTCGTATTTTTCCACTGCCTTCATCAGCCCGGTGTTGCCTTCCTGGATCAGGTCGAGGAACTGCAGGCCGCGGTGGCGGTATTTCTTGGCGATCGAGACCACCAGCCGCAGGTTGCCGCTGGACAGGTCCTTCTTGGCGCGCTCGTAGGCGATGAATCGTTTCTGCAGCAGTTTCACCCGGTGTAGATATTCGTCGGGGAATTCCCGCATCGGCCGGAGCGTGTCCTGGATTTTGTTTTCAATGCGCCGGATCAGGTCGGCCTTGGATTTGTCCTTCAGCAGGCGGTTGCGTTTCTGCATCAACTCGACGATGCGGTCGCGAATCTTGACCATCTCGTGCATGATCGGCTGCAATTTTTTCGTGCGGATGCCGAGCTCTTCCAGCAGCATCGCGGCGCGGCGGCGGCGCGTGCGCAGGATCCGCTTGAGCGCCCAGGTATCCTTGCGCGAAATGCGGCCGTTCAGCAGGCGCTCGTAGTCTTCCCCGTTGCGTTCGAGAATTTTCCGCAGCGTCGTCAGATGGCCGGGCAGCCGCTGGAAGATGTCGTCGCGCCCCAGCCCCTGCGGCCCGGCGCTCTGCACGGTCCGGTCGAAGGTCAGGTCGGTCTTGGTCAGCTTTTCCAGAATTTTGACGCAGGCGGCGATGCCGTAATCGCACTGGAGCACCTTGGCACGGAAGCCGTTGCTGGTCAGTTCGATCGATTTGGCCAGGGAGATTTCGCGGTCGCGGGTGAGCAGCGGGATCATGCCCATCTGCGAGAGATACATGCGGACCGGGTCGAAACCGGTGTCGTCCAAGCCTTCGTCGTCGATGCGGTCGGTCTTCACCAGGTGTTCCATCATCTCTTCCTCGGTGCCGAGGTGGATGTTGGATTCGACCAGGCGGTCGATGACGAAGTTCAGCATTTCGGGCGTATTGAAATTTTCAGGCAGTTGCTGGTTCAGATCGGTGAAGGTCAGGAACTTGTCTTTCTCGGCCTTGCGGATCAGTGTTTCGACCCAGGCTTTCATCTCGCCGCTGATGCCCGGCGGAACGCCCGGCACCGGCGCGACGAGTGCGGGGACGGCGGCATGCGCGGCGGCATGCGCGGCGGTTGGCGTGGCCGTCGCGACGGCCGGTTCCACCGCGCCCTCGGCCCAGTCTTCGGCCGAGTCTTCCTCCTCTTCGATATCCTCCAGCACCGCGACGTCGGCAACTTCCTCGTCTTCGCCGACCTCGACCGGCGGCTCGGCTTCCGGATCAGCTCCTTCTTCCCCCGGCGCGGCGGCGCCCTTTTTGCCCTTGCCCTTCGCTTTGGCGGACCCCTTGCGGCCGGTCGTCGGCGGCCAGGGCTTGCGC
>JBOHNC010000235.1:0-13741 GCA_050730415.1 Planctomycetota bacterium | reverse complement strand
TTCGGCCCGTCGCCTGCGACGTTCCGCGCGGGAGAACGTTGGCCGCGCGACATCGCATCGGACCGCGCGGGCGGTCTGGCGACCGCGCACCAGGGGTAGCCTGCGGAAGATCTCCGGCAACCCCTGGCTTTGTTACCTCGCGCTGTTGGCGCGAAGAATCTACCTCGCGCCATGAGCGCGAAGAAGCCCGACCTGGCGGCCGGTGCTCTCAGGTAATGTACCCTTGCGGGAGATGTGGGTAAGGCTCCGGCTTCAAGGATCCCGCGCGAGTCGTATACTGAGCGCACATTGCATACCCCTGGAGGTCGCTCGCCATGCGCGCCTGTGCTCATTTTCGCCGGCTTCTGGCCGCAGCTTTGATTGTGTGCGTCGCCGGGTGCCTGCGCGCCGCCGCTGCGCCAGCCGCGGACGCCACGCCGGCCGCCCCCACTCCCACCCTCACGCTCTACAACGAATTCGTCCGCTGCGACCAGCACGGCACGCCGTTGACCATCGACACGCGCGACCCGGCGCTGCTCAAACCCATCGACACCACGCAGCCGATCCGCGTGGCGCGCGACGGCTACGCCAGTTTTCATTTGGTCGTCAGCGGACTCAAACCAGGCGAAAAATATGCGCTCTCAGCCGCAGTTGTCTATCCGCAATACGGCGGCGCCGGCCAACCGCTCGCTGGCGCTGCTGCCGTGGACCTCTACACCGAGTGGTACCACGCACTCAAAGTAAAAGACAAACCGGACGAAGTCATCCCCGACGGACTGGTGCCCTATGCACAAAACGAGGAGGCGATCCAAATCCCCAACTCCGCAATGGCGGTGCCCGACCAGACGGCGCAGGCTTTCTGGGTCGATGCCTGGATCCCCGCTACGCTGCCAATGCATGCACCCGGTTTCCATGTCAGCATCGGCCTGTATCGTTATCCAATGATTCCCTCCTCGCCCAATCAGGCAGTCGCCTACGTCAAGCTGCCGCTGCAAATCGCCGCCGCCGTCATCCCCAAAGCCGACGCGATCGAAGCCGACCACAACTGCTACGGCCTCGGCTTCGTCAACACCTGCGTCGAACCGTGGCCGGCCGAAGTCCAAAAGGACCACCCCTGGCACGACAGCCCCGAATTTTTCTCCGTCATCCACGCCTTCCACCGCATGGCCTTCGACCACCGCTGCATCTTCCATCAGCTCGGCACCAATCACGTCGGCGGCTTCTCGCCGGAATTCAATCCCGAAATCGCCGGCAGCGGCCGCGACATTCACGTCGTCAGTTGGAAACTGTTCGACGCCCACTACGGCCCGCTGTGCGACGGATCGGCGATGCAAGGCTGCCGCCGCGCGGTCACCTACGAGCCGCGCCCCGTGCCCACCGTCTACACCGCGATCACCCCCGAATGGCCGGCGCCGTTTCTGCATTGGGGCACGCCGGCGTACCAGGTCGAATTCACCAAAATCGTCCGCGCCATGCACGATCACTTCGCCGAGAAAAACTGGACGCACACCAACTTTGAATTGTTCTTCAATCACAAGATGCGCTACAAGGGTTTCCCGTGGGACGGCGACGAGGAGCGTTTTTCCGGCAGCGATGCATTTTTCCAGGAGTACGGCCGGTTGCTGAAAGCCGCGCTCCCGCTGCCGGCCACGCCACCGGCGGAAGGCCGCGACCTGTACGTTTCCAAAGACGGCGTGCGTTTCATTTTCCGCGCCGACGCCAGTTGGAACGTCAACGCGCAGTCGCAGACCTGCCAGGGCGTCATCAACATGTGGAACGTTGGCGGCGGCTGCATGACGTTCTACCCGAAAGCCTTCGCCGCCATGAAAGCGCGCGGCGACATCGTCTGGTTCTACGGCGGCACACCGGACATCGCCGCCCCGGCCGCGGCGATCGTCACGATGCCTGCGCGCGCGTATCTGGTGGGCTTTGACGGCTACTGCCGCTGGCTGGTCACGAGCAACGGTGGCGACCCGTGGAATCATTCGACCGGCGGCGGCGAACTGCTGTACTACCCCGGCGGCGCGCGCGGCGTTCATGGGCCGCTGCCGTGCATCCGGCTGCAACTCGAACGCAACGCGCTGCAGGACGTGGCGCTGCTGAAATCGGTCGAAGCGCAAGCCGGCGGCCACGAAGCCTTCGCCACAAAATTGCTGGCGCTGGCGAAACTCACGCCCGATTGCATCTGGGCCCCCGACGCGGCGTTGCTCAAGAAGCCGATCATCGATTGGGACAACGCGGATATCGGCGAGGCCTGCGCGCAGGGGCTCGCGACCCACAAGAATCTCGACCTGGCGGCGTGGTGGATGGAGGTGCGGGCGGCGGCGATGGGGGCAGGGGAAAAGAAAGAGTAGCCACAAAGGGCACAAAAGACACATAGGGAAGACGGGGGAGGGGAAAAGAGTTTGGCCACAAAAAAGCACAAAAGACACATAGGGAAGATGGGGAATTAGAGAGGACAAGGAACGGGGACATGGCAAAGAAACAACGGCACAACATGAACGGACTGGGTGGGTGGATGATCGTGAGTTCGGTGGCGCTACTGCTGGGCGCGGCCGGATGTGAATCGGCGCCGGCCACGCCGACCACTGCCCCCGACGCAAGTACCGCCGCGGCCGCCGCCGAAACGCAGGACACGCAAGCTGCCAAGGTGGCGCTGGAAAAGGACCTCACCGACCTCGCCACGCTGGCGGGGCAACTTCTGGATGGCGACGAATGTCACGCGGTGCTCAGCGACCGCACCTGGAAGGTGCTCTTCCGGCCCGACCCGCGCGATCAGTGGGCCGCCGGGGACAATTTCGAATACAACATCCCCGTCGCGATCCGCGTGAAAAAAATGCTCATCCGCCTGGCACTCACCCGCGGCTACAAATGCGACTGCAACCTGTGGCTCAATTGCCCCGAAAAACCGCACACCGTGCTGTGCGCCATCAAGCAAGTCAACAACTGCTGCCCGTACACGCCCTGGGGCACACTCACGCAGGACACGCCCGATCCGATCGCCGCCGCGCTGCAAGGGAAAATCGCCGTCGGCACGCCGAACGCCGACGCCGTCAGCGTCTTTGCGCCGATCCGCGACAGCCTCGGCGACATCGTCGGCGCGGTGGAATGCTCCAGCCGGTTGAGTTTCTTCACCGCGGCGCACAAGAAGTAGCTCCGGCCGGTTCTGGATTTCGCCGCCGCGGCTACAATACCTCCGATCCCGCGCACCCCATTATTCGCGGGCGAACCACCGGAATCCCCATGTTCTCATGGCCGCAGCGGCTCCCTGAGCCGCCTCCGCGGCAGCGGCTGAGCGCACCCTTTGCCGCGCCGGCCCAAACCCCAAAGGAGAGACATCCATGGCCAAGCAACCCAAAGCGAAAATGGCGCCCAGCTCTGGCGCAGGCACGGGCGGCGGCGGTGGCGGCGGTGGCGGCGGCGCAGGCAAGCCGGCCGGAAAAATCCGCTGGGGCATCCTGACCACCGGCAACATCGCCAAGAAATTCGCCGGCGGCGCGAGCCGCGCGAAGTCGGCGGTGCTGACGGCGGTCGGCAGCCGCGACCTGGCCAAAGCCCAGGCCTTCGCCAAGGAATTCAACATCCCCACCGCGCATGGCTCGTACGAAGCGCTGCTGGCCGACAAAAATGTGGACGCCGTCTACATCGCCACCCCGCATCCGCTCCACGCCGAATGGGCGATCAAAGCCGCCGACGCCGGCAAGCACATCCTGTGCGAAAAACCGATCACGCTGAACCACGCCGACACCATGACGGTGATCGAAGCGGCGCGCCGCAACAATGTCTTCCTGATGGAAGCCTTCATGTACCGCTGCAATCCGCAGACGAAAAAGCTGGTCGAGCTGGTGCGCGAAAAAGCGATCGGCGAGGTGCGCATGATCCGCGCATCGTTCAGCTTCCACGCCGGCTTCAACGCCGACAGCCGGCTGTTCGCGAACAAGCTCGGCGGCGGCGGCATCATGGATGTCGGCTGCTACCCGGTCAGCGTGGCGCGGCTGATCGCCGGGGTGGCGCTGGGCAAACCCTTCGCCGATCCCATTGACGTGAAGGCCATCGGCGTGCTGGGCAAATCCAATGTGGACGAGTACACGGCGGCGCTGCTGAAATTTCCCGGCGACATTCTGGCGCAGGTGTCGACCGGCGTCGCGCTGAACCAGGAAAGCGTGGTCACCGTCTACGGCACCACCGGTCGCATCGAAGTGCCGCAGCCGTGGTTCTGCACCGGGCGGGAAGGCGGCAGCAGCAAAATCATCGTCCACAAATACGGCGAAAAGGCTCCGCAGGAAATCGAAGTATCCACCGACCAGTGGCTGTACGAAATCGAAGCCAACACCGTGGCGGAATTTCTGGCCGACCGCCAGGCAGCTTCGCCGGCCATGAGCTGGGACGACACGCTGGGCAACATGCGGACGCTCGACCAGTGGCGCGAACAGATCGGCTTGGTGTACGATGGCGAAAAACCCGAGGCCTACGCGCTGCCGCTGTCGCGGCAGCCGTTGGCGGTGCGCGCCGGGTCGAAGATGAAATACGGCCGGATCGAAGGCATCGACAAAAAGATTTCGCGCCTGGTCATGGGCATGGACAACCAGCGCACCATCGCGCACGCGACGGCGATGTTCGACGATTTCTTCGAGCGTGGCGGCACCACGTTCGACACCGCCTTCATCTACGGGGGCGGGCGGCCGGAAGTGCTGTTCGGGCAGTGGGTGAAAAATCGTAATCTGCGCGAACAGATCGTGCTGATCGGCAAGGGCGCGCACACGCCGTTCTGCAATCCCACCGACCTCACCAAGCAGCTCGTCACCAGCCTCGAACGCCTGCAGATGGACTACGTCGATATTTACTGCATGCACCGCGACAACCCGGACATCCCGGTGGGGGAATTCATCGACGTGTTAAACGAGCACGTCAGCGCCGGGCGGATGAAGGTATTCGGCGGTTCGAACTGGTCGATTGCTCGCGTCGACGAAGCCAACGTCTGGGCGCGCAAGCACGGCAAGCAGGGGTTCAGCGTGGTGAGCAACAATTTTTCGCTCGCGCGCATGGTCGATCCGGTCTGGGGCGGCTGCATTTCGGCTTCGGACAAGGCTTCGCGCGAATGGCTGCGCAAAAACAAGATCGCGCTGATGCCGTGGTCGAGCCAGGCACGCGGATTTTTCATCCCCGAACGCGCCGCGCCGGACAAAAAAGAAGACGCCGAACTGGTGCGCTGCTGGTACGCCGACGACAACTTCGAACGGCAGAAGCGCGCGGTCGAACTGGCCAAGAAAAAGGGCGTCGCGCCGATCAACATCGCGCTGGCCTATGTGCTCTGCCAGCCCTTCGAAACCTTCCCGCTGATCGGCCCGCGATTGATCTCCGAAACGGTCAGTTCCTTCCCCGCCCTGGGTGTCGAACTCACCCCCGCCGAACTGGCCTGGTTGAATTTGGAAGCCTGAGGATCAGGCGATCGGCCGCAGCGGATCGTGAAATTACCTGCGCGCAGCGGCCTGGGAGCGCACGCGCCCTCGCGTGCTCCCCATTTCGCGCCGCGTTCCGTGGCGCGAGCCGCCTGTTACGCGAGCATCCCTTCGCCCCAACTGCTCCAGCGCCAATCTTCACTCCGTTCGACCAAGCCTGCCTTGACTGGATTTTCGTAGATATAACTCACCGCCCGTTCGTAATGCACTGCGTTGCGAATATATCGGTCCCAGGATTCTTTTTGCCACAGCTGCCCGGACCTGGCAAGGACGGCATTGATCCGGCGCGCACTCACGGATTTCCAGGCTTCCAAAATCGTGCAAAGACGCGTCGACGGCGCCACGTCAATCAGGACGTGAACATGGTTGGGCATGATGACCCACGCATGCAGGAGGTACTCATGCATGTGACGATTCAGCCACACTTCGCGCACGACCGAGGCGACGCGTGGATCCTTCAAGAGACAGGCGCCAAACCCGGAATCCATGTAGGTCTCAATCGAACGCCGAAATCGAATGTCGCCCTCGCCAGCGGGGTATTGATGCCTAATGCGAGCGACGGCCTCACGTGGCAGTGAATCCCGCAGCCGATAAGTGATCATTTGCAGCCGGGCCGATGTTTCAAAATGGGGCAAGTAGCCGCGCGAGTGCCAACGGCCGGCCGCGGTTGGGATTTGTGTCGAGTGAGAGTGCGGGAGCGTGTTGATCGTCATGAGATTGGGTCCCTCCGGTACGTCCACGACGCGGCAAGCAACACCTACGCAAGTGAGGCACCTTGGCGAAGAGCACGCGAGGGCGCGTGCGCTCCCAGCTATTGAGGGCGCGGGCGCTCCCAGGTATTGAGGGCGCGGGCGCTCCCGAGGTTCAGTTCGGGTATTTGCGGACCAGGCCGACGAGCTTGCCCAGGATGCGGAAATCGGGGCTGTGTTCCAGTTCGACCGGGATATCCCGGTAGCGCTGGTTGGCGGGCGTCAGCGTCACATGGTTGCCCTTGCGGGAGTAGGTCTTCAGGGTGGCTTCGCCGTCGAAATAGGCGGCGATGATGTCGCCGTCATCGGCGAGGGATTGTTTCTGGAGGATCGCCACGTCGCCTTCGGCGATGCCCGCTTCGATCATGCTGTCGCCCTTGATCTCCAGCCCGAAGACTTCGCGGTTGGAGAAAAAATTGGGGTCGACTTTCAGGTACCGGTCGATGGTCTCCGGCGCGTCGATGGGCACACCGGCGGCGATCCGCCCCACCACCGGAATGCCGGTCCAGACATCGCCGGCGCCGCGTTCGGGGTGCCGGTTGAGCAACCGGATGCCGCGCGAACGTCCCCCACGCAGCTCGATCAGCCCTTTGCGCGCCAAAGCCTTCAGGTGCCCGCGCGAGGCGTTGTCCGAGCGCCACCCGAAATGCGCACACATCTCCCACAGCGACGGCGGACAGTCGAATTTGTCCTGGTACTCGCTGAGATACTTCATGATTTCCTGCTGGCGCTGCGTCAGTTTGCGCGGCCGCTTGGGTACGTCCATCCCCGGTCCCTCCTGCACCGCGCGCTCCCCCAAGCCGCGGCAATGGATTGAAAATGCCTGCCCGTCACCGCCTGCGAATTGTGGCAGTGTCCTAAAACATACAATGCGAATTGACGCAAGTCAAATTAAACTGCCAAAAGTTCTGACGGGGCGCGTTCGGTAGGCGAAAAGATAAGTATCATATGTTACTTTAGCTTCGTTTTGTAAACCCCGTTTTAGAACGGGAAGTCCTTGTGCCACTTGGCTTTGCTGAGATCGGTCAGGAATTCGGCCAAGCTCGCGATCGCCGCGGTCGTCACCGCCTCGCCCTTGGCCGCCGTCGACTGCCGGTTGTCCCCCCCGGCGCTCACCGGCAGATACAACCACCACGGCCGGACGAATTGCGCTTTGGCTTGGGCCAGGCAGGGCACCTTCACCGGCATGACCGGGTTGTCCGCAAAGCACTCCTCCCGCACGAGTTCCGGCTGCGCGTGCATGATCATGGAGGTCTCATATTCCCCGGCGTGTTCGCTGGCCATGTGGATCTGCGTTTTGAAGGCTTCGATGCCGAAGCCACCCGCATCGACCAGGCAGACGAAGGCACCTTCGCGTTTCATGTGGTCCCGCTGAACGGCTCGCAGCACGTCCGGATTGCCGCCATGCGCGTTGACCAGCACGATCTTCATCACCCCTTCTTTTTCGAACTGCGCGATCAGGTCGGCCAGCATGTTCATGAAAGTCGGGACCGAGTATTTCAACCCAAATGGGAAGTCGCGCATGTTGTTGTTGAGGCTGATCGGCAGGCTGGGCAAGTACAGCACGCGCGCTCCGCCGGCATTGGCGCGGCGCACCGCCGGGATCGTGACCGACTCCAGGATGAACGTGTCGGTGCCGTAGGGCAGATGCGGCCCGTGCGGTTCGGTTGAACCGATGCCGATGACGCCGACTTCCGGGTGGAAGGCGCGCACGTCGGCAATGGTCATTTCGGTCAGGATGCCGGACCGGGCGCTTGGGTGCGCCGACGCACGCGCACGGACCTTGGGAGCACGGACGGATTTCTTGGTCATGGGGGGGAGTACTCCAGACGACGGAACCATGCGACGCAGACCAGGCAAAGTGTACGGGGAAATGGGAGGGGAGAAAGGGGAAGGGATGAAGCTTGAAAGATGAAGGAAAGACGCGGCGGTGGGCGGCAGGGAAAATGGACCGAAGAGGAGAGGAAATCCAGGAGGCCGCGCTGGAGCGCGGCGCTCCCAGGGGGGGCATCAGGCGTGAGGCTTGGGCTGATGGGCGCGCAGCAGCGCTAGCAGGCGTTGCATGTCTTTGGGCAGGGGGCTGGGGACATTCATTTTCGCGCGGGTGAACGGGTGGATGAATTCGACTTCGCCGGCGTGCAGGGGCTGGCGGCTGATTGGATTGTGGCCTTCCGGCCATTTGGGCGGCGGGGGCAGGCCGAGTACGCGCCAGGTGAACCGGCGGGTGCCGTACAGATCGTCGACCAACAGCGGGAGGCCTTGGCTGGCCAGATGCACGCGAATCTGGTGGCGGCGGCCGGTGCGAGGATGGACTTCGAGCAGCGCGATCTGTTTGACCGGGCCGGGCACTCGGAACCGTTCGAGCACTTTGACTTCGGTGAGGGCGTCTTTGGGGTTGCGCGCGCCTTCCTTGGCGACGACCACCTTGCGCGGTTCGGTTTTGGGAGCGTCGAATTCGCCGATTTCCTCGCGCGGGACGATCAGCGGCAGGTCGATGGTTTTTTCGTCCCAGGCGGGCGCGTCGCCGACCAGCGCGAAATAGGTTTTTTCGACGCTGCGGGATTTGAACTGGTCGATCAGGTCGGCGGCGGCTTCGGCGGTGCGCGCGACGACGATGCAGCCGGAGGTGTCGCGGTCGAGGCGATTGGCCAGATGGAAGGCGGCGCCACGCGGGCCGAGGGCACGAGCGAGCGCGGCGGTCAGGGTGTCGTCGCGGTGGCCGATGCCTTCGTGGACGCTGCAGCCGGCGGGTTTGTCGAGGATCAGGATTTGTTCGTCGGCGTGGAGAACGGGCACCATGCGGCCGTCGCGAAGTTGGATGCGGATGGCGCGCGGGGAGACGGGGGTGGCAGGCGCGCTGGAGGCGGCTTCAGCAGCGGGGGCGAGTGGATTTTCGGGATCGGGCGAATCGGTCGGAGCGGTCGGGGCCGCCATGGCCGCCGTGGCCGCCGTGGCCGCCGTGGCCGAGGGCGGATCGCGCCAACTGATTTCATCGCCGGGTTGGACCTTGAGCGCCGGCTTGCGCACCGGCTGGTAGTTCACGCGCACCTGGCCGGCGTCAATCCACGCTTTGATCGGCTTGCGCGGGAGCGCCAACAGTTCGACCAGCAGGGCGTCGAGGCGGCGGTCGGCCTGTTCGGCGGTGACGATGTGGACGATGGGTTCCATGGGGGAGATTCTCACGCAAAGACGCAAAGGCGCAAAGTTGCTGGGGGCATTTCGACGGGCTGGATGGGTCGACGGGCTGGATGGGAAGTTCGCGGGGGACGGGAAGAACGGGAAAAGTTTCTCGCGCCAAGACGCGAAGCACGCGAAGGCGCAGAAGACATTTCGGGGCGGTCGGGATCGGCAAGTTGGCGGGTTGGCGGGGGGGACGCTATTCGACCTTCAGGCCGGTCTGGCCCATGTACATGGCTTTGGGGCGGTAGAGGCGGTGGTCGTGCCAGAGTTCCAGCACGTTGGCGCCCCAGCCGAAGGCGCGGGCGATGACGAACATGCAGGTGTAATATTCAGGGGGAATGTCCAGCGCGTTGAAAACCGGGCCTTTGTAGAACTCGACGTTGGAATAGATTTCCTTGCCTTTGCCTTCCATGATTTCGGCCATGACTTCCTCGACGCGGAAGAGGGTTTTCAGGACGCGTTCCTTGTCGCCGCCTTTGGAGGCGGTGAGTTCGGCGGCCAGGCCTTTCAGGACATTGGCGCGCGGATCGACGGTCTTGTAGACGCGGTGGCCCATGCCCATGATCTTGCCGCCGTGGGCGAGGGTTTCCTTGACGTAGGTTTCGGCCTTTTCCGGGCCGCCGATTTCATCCCGCGCCATGCGGAAGGCGGCTTCGTCGGCGCCGCCGTGGAGCTTGCCAAACAGCGCGCCGACGGCGGCCGACAGGGCGGTGTGGATCGGCGCGAGGGTGGAAGCGACGACGCGGGCGGTGAAGGTCGAGGCGTTGAAGCCATGTTCCATCTGGAGGATTTCGCAGATTTCGAAGATTTCGACGTCCCGCGCCGGGGAGGCTTTGCCGTTGAACATGTACAGGAAGTTGGGCATGAGGTTCAAATCTTTGCGCGGCGGGATGAAGGGCAACTGGGCCTGGTGGCGGTGGTAGTAGGCGACCATGGTGGGGATTTTGGCCAAGAGGGCGATCAGTTCGGCGCGGTGCTGGTCGAGGTTGGTGACTTCGGAGCGCTTGGTGCCGTTCGGGCCGTCCTTGCGTTCGACATCGATGTGGGTGGGATCGATGGTGCCGATGATCGCGAGGAGGGCCTGGATGGCTTCCATCGGGTGGGTTTCGCGCGGCATGGCTTCGATCATTTTCACGACTTGGGCGGGCAGATCGTAGTTGGCGGCGAGGGTGGCGCGATATTCTTTCAGTTCGACGGCGGAGGGGAAGTGGCCGAACAGGACGAGGTAGGAGGTCTCATCGTAGTGCTTTTTCGCGACGATATCTTCGATGGAATAGCCGCGGTACCAGAGCTTCCCGGCGGTGCCGTCGACGTGGCTCACGGAGGTCTCGTCGGCGATGACGCCTTCGAGTCCCTTGCTGTAGGCCGGTTGCGTAGTCACGAGACAATCCCCCTGTGCTGAGCGTGTGTTCCTCGCAGTGCGGCGGGCGTCGCGCGGGCGGGCGGACCGAGGAGCAACTGGGAACACGGCTGGGCAAATCAATTCCGCGGCGCACCGATATTATACCAATCTGGGTACTCTGCAAAATGGTCCGGCCGGATTTGCGGCCGGTTGCGCGTATATTGGGAAGGCTTGGGCGGGCGGGCGCCGGCAGCTGGCGGGGAGATGGTTCGCCGGCGCAATGAGCACCGGCTGAGGCAGGTGGGCGCTGCGCCGGCACCGGCAAACAGTGAGCGCGGGGCGTGCTTGAACGGATGTGGATTCATGGCTAGGGACGGGGAACTCTGGGACGTGGTGATCGTCGGCGCCGGCGCGGCAGGAATGCTGGCGGCGCTGGGGGTGCGGGCGGCGGCGGGCGGCCAGCAGCTGCGGGTGGGGATCGTCGAAAAAATGCCGCGGCCGGGGCGCAAAATCAGCGCGTCGGGCGGCGGGCGGTGCAACTTCACCAACACGCTGGAACCGCGCCGCTTCGTGGAACGGTTCGGCCGCGGCGGGCGATTTCTGGGCGCGGCGCTGCAGGCGTTTCCCAATCGGGCCATCGTCGAGTTGCTCGGCCGGCACGGCGTCACCGGCCAGGTGGAGCAGGGCTACCGACTGTACACGGCGTCGGGCCACGGGGAGGATGTCACGCAGGCGGTGACGGCCGAAGTCGCCGCCGCCGGCGTGGAACTGCGGTTGAACGCGCCGGTGCGGGCGCTGGATTGGCGGGAAGAGGGGTTCGATGTGACGGTTGGCGGGGAAGGCGCAGCCAGCGCAGATGGCGGGAGTGGCGGGGGGCCGGGTCCGGCCGTTTCGGCCGGGCCCGAAACGCAGGCTGAGGGCGAACACCTCCGCGCGCGCAGCGTCATCATCGCGGTGGGCGGAGCGAGCTACCCCAAGCTGGGCAGCACCGGCGACGGCTACACCTGGGCGCGGCAGTTCGGCCACCACGTGACGGCGCTCCAGGCGGCGCTGGTGGGAGTGTGCGTGGCGGAGCTGGCGCGGTGCAAGCAGTTACAGGGATTGCGGGTGGAAGGCGCGGCGGCGCGGCTGCTGCGTGCCGGCGTGAAGAAACCACTGGCCAGCGAACCGGGGGATGTGCTGTTTGCGCATTTCGGGCTGACCGGGCCGGCGCTGCTGGATTTGAGTTTGGCGGTGGTGGCGGCATTGGCCGAAGACGCAAGCGCGGCGGGGAAACTGGAGCTGGGGCTGGACCTGTGGCCGGAGTTGGAGGCCGCGGTGCTGCGGGCGCGGCTCGATGAGGAATTGAAGACGCTCGGCGCGGCCGACCGCAGCCGCGCGTTCGAAGCAAAATGGCCCAAGCGGCTGCGGAAGGCGCTCTGGCAGGCCGCCGATCCGGCCGAAGCCGTGGCGGGCGCGGAGCCGGCCGGGGCGGCGGAATCGACGGCGGCGAATCTTTCAGCGACGGCGGGCGCGGTGGCGACGGCGGGCGCGGCGGCGAAGATTCCCGGCGGAGACGCTGAGGCGGCGGCGAAACGGGCCGCGGAGGTGCTGGCCGCAGTGCGAGCGGGCGGACGGGCGGAGCGCGGGGAAATCGCCGAACACCAGGCGCTGCATCCGGCCAGCCGCACGCCGGCGGCGGTGCGGGAGGGCTTCGTGCGGGCGGTGAAGGACTGGCGGTTCACGATCACCGGCACGCGGGAGCTGGAAGTGGGCGAAGTCACCGACGGCGGGGTCGATCTGCGGGAGGTGGACAAGCAGACGATGATGTCGAAGAAACGGCCGGGGCTTTTTTTCTGCGGCGAGATTCTCGATCTGACCGGGCGGTGCGGCGGGTTCAATTTACAGGCGGCGTGGAGCACCGGGTTTCTGGCGGGTCGGTCGGCGGCGGCGTGGCTAAGCAAAGTAACATAAATTTGTTTGGGAAATACAGATTGATTAAATCAGCGGGGGCCTGAAGAAGAAATCTTCAAAGCTCGCTGCGGTGAGAAAACATCGAGAGGAGCGCGAAGCGCGCTGTGCCGGGGAAACGCTCGGGGACGCGCTGGGCACGGGTGGGTCAGCCCGTGGCACGGTCAGGCCGGTAGGACATCGGCGAAGACGAAATCGCCGCGGGTCACGCGTTCGCCGACGGAGACCTTGAGCGGCGCCGAAAACATCGGGCCGGCGATGCAGCAGGAATGGAACTCGCCGTTTTCCGCGCACGGGTCGATGCCGACGGGGAGGTCCTTCAGAAACTGGGCATTGAAGTGACGGCCGGCGAAGTCGGCAGGGAGTTTTTGGGTGTCCACGCAGGTGACGATGGCGTCCAGGCCGGCGGCGAGCATCTGATCGGCCAGCGCACGGGTGGGTTTCAGCCAGAGCGGAAAGACGCCGTGCAGGCCGAGCTTGGCCAGGTTTTTCTCGCGGTAGCTGCGGATGTCCTCCAAATACAAATCGCCGAAAATATAATGCTCCACGCCTTGGGCTTTGAGCGGCTTCAGGGCGGCCTCCATGGCGGCCTCGTAGATCGCGTTGGTGCAGTTGGGCGGCACCCAGACTTTGGTGCAGGGCAGGCCGAGCGCGGCCGCCTGGCGGTCGAGGATTTCCTCCCGGACGCCGTGCATCGAGACGCGGTTGTATTCGCTTGTGAGGGTGGTCAGGATGCCGACCACGTCGAATTCGCCGGCCTGTCGCGCGGTGTGCAGGGCCAGGGCGCTGTCTTTGCCGGTGGACCAGGCCATGACGGCTTTCGGTTTGGCGGACATGGGCGTTCTCCTGGAAGCGAGTGTACCGCATGGCGAGTTCCAGCGAAGAGGGGGCGCGGGGAGGCGTTGAGGGGCGCAGATTACGCGGGAGATTTTTGGGGGAGGGTGGTGGGTCATTCGACCTATGCATTACCCCATCATGCGACAGGGGGCGTGCGGTGCGGTCCCAGCGGTGAAACGGTGGTATTGCGTTGATGGCCTCGGGTCGCGCGGAAGCACGTTTTGGGAGGGTCGGGGGGGGGGGGG
>JBOHNC010000234.1:0-5799 GCA_050730415.1 Planctomycetota bacterium | reverse complement strand
GGCGGGGCCTGCGGCGGCGGGTGGGACCGGCACGGCGGGCACGGCGGGCGTGGCGGGTGTGGCGGGTGGAGCAGGCACCGCAGGCAGCGGCGGCGGGGCGGTATCTCCGCCCACGCTGCTGGTGTATCCGCGCTGCGATTGGCGGCCGGCGTGAACGGAAACACCATCGGGCGCGACGTCGATTGAATCCTGGCGCGCAGAGCTGCTGCTGGTGGTGACCGAGGGCAAGAACAGGAAGATGAAGAAGAGTGCAATGAGCAAGGCGACGCAGGCGACGCCACCGATCAGCACGCCGATCAGAATTTTCCAGCCGATGTGCATACCCGCTTTGGCCGGCAGGGCGGACACGCTGGGCGCGGCGGGGGCGGGCGCGGCCGGAGCGGGAACCGGGCCCGGGGTTGGAGCGGCGTGCGGTGCGTCGCGAAGAATTTCGCGGGCCATCGCGTCGAGCCCGATCGGCACGGCCGGCGCGCCGTGAGGCAGGGCGGCAATGAGCAGCGCCGGCGCGGCGGTGTGGCCGCGCTCCGCCATTTTCTGGCGCAGCCGTTCGAGGCCGTCTTCGAGGTATTTCGAGAGCGTGCGCGGGGGCATGTCGAGCACCTGCGCGGCGGCGTTCTGGCTGAGACCCTGTTCGTAGCACAGCACCAGCGGGAGACGAAGGCGTTCTTCGAGTCCGTTTAGGCAGGCATGGAGGTCGGCGAGCATTTCGCGGGTGACGCCGTCGGGCAGGCCGGGTTCGAGCGAGTCGGTGGCCGTGGCGGATCCGGCCGCGGCGCTTCCGGCGGCTTCCCGTGCGCGGCGACGCAGTTCGCTGCGGCGCTGATCGTGCGCGGCGTTGACCACGACGCGGAAAAACCAGGGTTGGATTTCCGCATCGGGCATGGCCGCAGGCAAATGCGTGAGCGCCTTGATGTAAGCCTGCTGGACGATGTCCTCGGCGTCGCGCGTCGTGCCGAGGGTGCGCGCGGCCAACTGGTAGGCGGAGGCGTAGAAGCTGAGCAGCCGGGCCAGGCGGGGATCATGCGCGAAGGCCGTGCTGCTGCTGTCGAGTAGCGCCGCGCGGGTGTTGGAGGCCGCCGCGGCGAGGGCGGGGCGAAGCGCGGCGGATTCGGTCGGTTGGACGCTCATCGGTTGTCTCCTGGCGTGCGTTTCGTGTTTCCGACCTGTACAACGGCGCCGTTCAAAGCTTCGGCATGAAATTGTCGAAGAATTTGGAGCCGGCGCAAAGATATTTCCGCGTCGGTCAGGCGTCGGTGAGCAGCGGGGAGCGGTAGCGCACGGTCAATTGGCGGTCAGGGCCGCCGAAGGGTGCACGCAGGTTGGCTTGCAGGAGCACCGAGTTGGCGTCTTCCCACTGGCGGAAGCCGTGGTTGTCGCCGGGGGCAAGTTCGCGGCCCTCCCAGCTCACCGTTTGAACGGTGCAGGGCTTTTTGATGCGCAGCAGGAGGGCGAAGCGGTCGGGGTTGGGGCCGTCGATGGTTTTGGACGAGACCGTCACTTTGGCGCAGTCCTCGGCGCCGTCGGAGCCGCGATCGACCATGGCAAAGTTGCGGCGCAGAAACTGCGTCAGCGCGATGCGGTTTTCGCGCCGCGACGCAGCGGTGGCGCCGTGCGCTTTCAGACCGAAGATGCGGCTGCCCGAGACCAGACTGGTGGGAAATCCGCGCGTGCCCAGGCCGAAGCCGTCTTCGAGGCCGACGGCCAGCAGCGCGCGGAACCGCGCCAGACCGTCGGCGCGCCAGTCCGCCTCGCGGTAGTACTGTTCAACGGTTTCCATGCCCAGACAGAGGGCTTTGAAATCACCGGCGATCTTGTCGCCCAGCAGGTAGATTGTTTCCTGGTCGCCGCGGAAGGCGCCGGGGGGCATGACTTCGCACTGCGGGAAGCCGGCGGCTTCGGCGGCGGCGTGCATCTGCTGTGCGATCTGAGTCAGGTACATCCGGTCGGGGGTGAAATCGAGCGGCGGGATCAGCCAGACGCGGTCTTTCAAGCTGCCCCCGGCCATGCCGTGCACGTCGATGTAGACATCAGGCTGGAAGGCGTAGACATATTTTTCGAGCGCTCGACCTTCCGGCGTGCCGGCCGGTTCGCTGCGGTGAAAGGTGTGCGCGACATCGACGTCGGCAGCGTTGCGGTAGGTGTGCGCCACGGCGCCGTCGGGGCTGGCGCAGGGCACGACGGCGATCGCCATGCAGCGCAAAATCTCCCGCGCCTGGGGATCTTCGGACAGCAGAAAGCGGATCAGTTCGAGCACCATCGCGCGGCCGGATTCTTCGCTGCCGTGTTGCGAGGCGACGATGAAGACGTGCTCCTTGTCGGCCGCGGGCTGGGTGGGGTCGGTGAGTTCCACCGCGGGGATGGGGCGGTCCTGCAGCGAGCGGCCGATGTCGTGAAGGCTCATGCGCGGGCCGGCCATCGCGTGGAAGGCGGCGAGTTCGCGCTGGACATCGTCGAAATCGGGGCGGGTCAAAATGGGATTGGGCATGGCAGAAACCTGGCGGGAGGCGTGTGCGCGGGGTTCTGGCATTGTAGCGCAGGTTCGCGGCGGCGAATGGCGAAGTGCACGGGCGGGGTGGCGCGCGGTGACCGGCGCGGAGGTCGGTCGGTTCGATGGTTTGGATCGTGGAGGAACGAACCGTGCAAAGGTCGAAGCGGCGCGGCGGGAAATTCTGGCTGGCGCGGTCTCTAGGGGATGCGTTGGCCGCGGGGCTGTTGGCGGGGATGGTCGGCTGCGGTGCGCCGGAAGCTGCGCCTGCTGCCACGCCGGCCCCGACCACCGCTCCAGCCGTGGCTGCTCAGCCCGTTGCGCCCGTGACGTCTCGCCCGGACATAGCGGCTGAGGCGGCCGTGCCGGCTTCTCCGGCTGCACCGGCCGACCCTCACATTCTGGGGCTTTGGATTTTCGATCATTGCGATGCGCACGGGCAGGTGGCGAATGCTCGACCCCAGGGCGGCGGGGTGCCGGCGGTGCTGATGGAATTCGCGCCAGCGGCGTTGGCCGGGACCGATTCGGACCTCGCGCCGTTTTCAATCGTGCGCAATGGTGCGACGCAATCGGTGCAGGTGAACAAATCCGGCTGGGCGACCTTCGCGGGCGTGCCGGACAACGGTTTGGAGCCGGGCGTCAACACGCCGGTGGGGAAGCGCGCACTGGCGCTGTTCGCGGCCAAGCCGGGCAACTGGATTCATTTTCCGGGGCTGGCATCGGCGTTGGTGGATCATCCCGGCGGGGCGGCGGGAAGTTTCGGCATCGCGATGTGGGTGCTGGTGCAGACCGAATGGAAAAACGGGCATGCCGAATTCCCGACGATGAATCCGCTGCTGCGGTTTGCGACCACCGACGGGCGCTTTTTCCTGATGCCTGCGCCGGCCGACCGGCTGTACACCGAAGACGTGGGCAACGGGCTGGGCGGCGGATACGGCTACCAGATTCCGTGGGCGCGGCGGGAAGCGGCGGTGTCGCGCTGGGTGCTGCTGGCCTATTCGGCCGACGCGGCGACGCATCGGTTCGAAGTCTGGGTGAATGGCGAGCCGGTGAACTACCGCGACCCGAAAGCGCATGACCGACCCTGGCCGGCGGGCGGCGGGATGCAACTGAATTTCAAGCCAGGCGAAGCGAGCGACGGCGCCGTGATGGGTCGCTGGCTGGGCGGCGCGGGCGCGCCGGGCAAAACCATCGGCATCGCCAGCGTGTTGATTCTGAAGGACGAGGCGCTCAGCCAGGCGCGCGCGCAATACCTCTTCAAGCTGGGCCGGCGCGGGGTGCCGTTCGACGGCCGCTGGCCGGCCGATGCGAAGTGATCGTGGCTTGAACTGCGACGGCAGATTCAGATGCGACCCAGTTCGGTGGAGCGCAGCACGGCGATGCCGGCGGCGCGCAGTTCGGCGATGGTGCGCGGGCCGTCGGCGGGCTGGAGATTCACCGCGCGGCAGCCGTCTTCGATCAGGGTGGTTCGGAAGCCCAGTTCATGGGCGTCGAGCGCGGTGGCTTTGACGCAGTAGTCGGTGGCGAGGCCGAGAATCCAGACCGCGCCGACCGTCTGCGCCTTCAGCCAGTCGGCCAGCGCGGTGGCCTTGCGGCGGCCATTGTCGAAGAACCCGGAGTAGCTGTCGATGCCCGGGTCGGTGCCCTTGGGAAAGCAGCGCGCGAGGCGGCGGGTTTCCAGGCCAGGCGCGAACTGCGCCCCGCCGGTCCATTCGACGCAGTGGACCGGCCAGAGGACCTGGGCCAGCCCGTTGAGTTCGCCCATCTCAAAGGGCTTGCGGCCGGGATGTTCGGCGGCGAAGCTGCCATGCTGCGGCGGGTGCCAGTCCTGGGTGGCGACGACAACATCCGCGCGCGGCATCAACCGGTTGGCGACGGCGACGACTTCATCGCCGTGCGGCACGGCCAGTGCGCCGCCGGGCAGAAAATCGTTTTGCAGATCGACCAGAATCAGAGCGGTTTTCATCGGGGAATCCTCCCGGCGGACGGCGGACCTGCCCGCTAGATTTCGAAATGGAAGCCGTCGCGAACCTTGCGGCGGTACGCCTTCGCGTCGAAGCGGTACAGGCGCGCGGCGCGGTGCGCCACGCCGGACTCACGGTCGGGCAGTTCCTCGATCACGCCCAGCGACAGGAATTTCTTGCGGAAGTTGCGTTTGTCGAGGGCGCGTTCGAGGATCACTTCGTACAGCCTCTGAACCTGCGTGAGGGTGAATTTCGGCGGCAGCAATTCGAAGCCGACCGGCTGGTAGCGGACTTTGGCCTGGAGCCGGGCCAGCGCCGCGGCCAGGATGGCGTCATGGTCGAAGGCCAGCGGCGGAATGCGTCGTACGGGATGCCACTCGGCGGCGCGGGCGTCGGTTGCTGCGTGGGCCGGGTGCTCGCTCAGCCGCACCAGCGCGTAGTAGGCCACCGAGACCACCCGTTCGCGCGGATCGCGGGCAAGATCGCCGAAGGTGTAGAGCTGCTCCAGGTAGAGTTTTTCCAGGCCGGTTTCCTCGCGCAGTTCGCGGCGCGCGGCGGCATCGACGGTCTCGTCGATGTGCACGAAGCCGCCCGGCAGCGCCCATCGGCCGGCGAAGGGTTCGAGGTCGCGTTCGATGAGCAGCACTTGCAGGCCGGCGGCGTCCCAACCGAAGACGACGCAGTCGACGGTCAGGGCGGGTCGCGCGTGGGGATAGGTGAAGGCCATGAATCGGAACTCCTGCTGGTTGCCGAAGAGTGCGCCCGACGCGAGGCGGCCGGCCCGCGCTCGCGCCGGGGGCGGAACCGTTAGCTCACGCTGGGCACCGCTCCGCGCGCGGCGAGAATCAGCGCCGTTTTGCGGGTGTGCAGGCCGTGTTCGAGCCCGACTGGATAGCGGTGCGGGTTGATCAGCCGTTTGATGCCGCCGTGGAACAGGGCCAGTTGGGCCTGTGTCCGGGCGCGCACCGCGCTGAGCGGCGGAGGCGTGTACACCACGCGGCCGCCGCGCAGGACGGGTTCGAGCAGGTCTTCCGCGCGGACCAACGATTCAATGGGGTGGGGTGGGTTGGGGTTGGTTGGATCGGCCAAGGCGGCCAAGGCGGCCGGCGCGGTCGCTCCGGGCGCCCCAGGGCGTTCGGCGGCGATGCCCGGCAGCCGTTTGCGGCGCGTGGGGTCCTGCGGATCGACCATCTGCCACTGACCGTCGGCGGGAGCGGGATGGAGTTCATCCCAGATCACGTCAGCGACGGCCTGACCTCCGACGGTGAAGCGGCGGATGTTCTGCATGCCGGGGGTGGAAATTTTGATCGCCTGTTCGCTGAGTTTCAGCCGCGGCTGCCAGTCCTCACC
>JBOHNC010000233.1:0-4417 GCA_050730415.1 Planctomycetota bacterium | reverse complement strand
TGCGGTCTGTAAACCAGAGAGTGCGAGAGTTCGCATTTGAAAAACTCGGCACCCTGACAACAACCCCCACCGTTTCGGCTTGGTTCGAGACGAACAGTTTTCGAACAGAGAATTTCGCGGGAGCGCGGCGCGATGCAGGGCGGGCGTGGTGGCGTGACGAAGCAATCGGCGTAACCGTTGGCGGGGGTAGGGATATACGAAGTCGATTAGATGGCGCGCGCGGTTTTTCAGCGGCGCGGCGCGGCCTGCGCGCGCGTTAACCACCGGGCCGGTTTTTTGGCCGCAGTGGTTCGCTCGGCGAATTTTGGCTCCCAGACTAGGATTCGAACCTAGAACCTATTGGTTAACAGCCAATTGCTCTACCGTTGAGCTATCTGGGAACGGCAATGAATCGAATGTCGGCAGCGCGGATCGGGTCTTGGCAAACCGGATCGCGCGAGCGCGTGGCCGGTGCTTGCGCGCCGCCGCGGCTGTCAAAGGCTATTATCGTAGGATGTTGGGCCGCCTGTCAAGGGGGCGCAGCCACGCGAAGTGCGCAAAGGCTGGGCGGGAGGCGAAACCGGGCGAAAATTAACGCTTGGATTCGTCCCAGCCGGGCGGCACGTCCAGCTCGTCCGAGGCATCGCCGGCGGTTCCGACGGAAGCTTCCCACGGCAACGGCTGGCCGGTCTCGCGCGCGAGGTTTTCCAGCCGTTCCTTGTGGCGGTACAGGTCGGTGTCGTTGCGAGTCATCCGGTAGCAGGCAAAGATGCCGCTCACAACGCCAAATAACGACAGGACCGCGCAGATGGTTAAATGTTGTCGGCCGGAGTGCGTGTAGTTGGGTATCAGGCGGATCAAAAACAGGCTTTCGCCACCGGTGGCGAAGGGAATGGCCCAGCCGATGATGGCGTACATCCAGGCTGCGGTGAGGCTCAGGCCTTCGATGATCGAATTGGCGGAAAACAGGCCGATGGCCACCGCAACTCCGACCGCCAGCACCATCAGGCCGCCGATCGGATTGCCGGCGAGGGTCGCGGCGCCGCAGGCCCAGAGGCTCCAGCCGACCACCGGCAGTGCGGCCTTCACAGCGAGGGGACGGCGGTAGTCGCGGCAACCTTCGTATTCGGCGCAGACGAAGCGGTACTCATCGTGGCGGTTGTCGTGTTCGACCAGGGACATGCGGCGGGCCATGGAACGATCCTTGTGGGCCGAGGATGTTTATAGGGCTTGGCGGGCGGTTGGTAAAGCACCGGTTGGAGCCGGGTGGGAAAAATGCCGGCGGATTGATTCGGGGTGGAGTCGTGCCCTTATTTTGGGCGGGTGCGATTCCGCGGGTTGGATCGGCGGGGGAGCTCTGATCGGTTCGGATCGCGCGGAAGAAGTTTTAGGGAGGGTCGTGGGTCATTCGACCCACGGCTTCCTATAGGCGGCCCCTTGCAGGGCCAAGAAACGGACGGTGGAAAAAATGGGGTAGGGGACCGCGACCGGGTAGGGGCGCTATTTGTAGACGATGTCGGCGCGGGCGAGGAAATCCTGCGGCAGGGCCTGCCCGAGTTGGTTGGCGGCGATGGTATTCACGGCGATTTCGTAGTTGGGTTCGTTGAGGCGGCGGGTCTGAAAAAATTCGGCCTCCTTTTTGTCCTTCAGCGCCGCGAAGTAAGCGACGCCAAGCTGCCCGCACTGGTCGCCCTGGCGGACCGGTTCGACGCCGACGCCTAACAACGCTCCGGCGCGCACGAAGGCGGCGGAGAAGCCGAAGATGGGAATTTTGGCCTGCAACGCGCCGAGCAGCAGATTGCGGATCGTGCCGGGGTTGAAGACGGCCGGATCGGGGTCGGTCCAGATGAAGTCGGGCTTGGCGTCGAGCAGTTTCTGGACGGCTTCGGCCGGGCCGGCGCAGTCTTCCAGCGCGATGGCGTCGAGGGTGACGCCAGCCGGCAGGGCGGCCTTGAAGCTGTTCATGGTTGCGGTGCTGTTGGCGTCCTTGCGCGAATACAGCAGCCCGATGCTGTGCAGGTTGGGCAGGGCGGCCAGGATCAGTTTGATCTGTTCGGCGGGGGCGATGGTGGTGGAGATGCCGGCGCAGGGGTTGCCTTTCAGCAGCCCCGCGCGTTCGGGGTCGGAGACCATGCAGTAGACCATGCCCGCGGCGGCGGGGAGGTGTTCGTGCAGCCATTCCGCGGCCTGCGTGCCGACGGCGACATACAGGCGGACGGTCTCGGCTTGCAGGCGGGCTTTCAGGGCGGCGCCATCCTCTGCCGAGAGATCGGCGAGGTTGGTTTCGTCGACGGCGTGACCGGCGGCGGCGAGGCGGTCGTGAATTTTCTGTTCGGCCTCTTTGTAGGGGCCGGCATCGGAACTGCGCACGACGAGAACGTCGGCATCGGCGGCGGGCAAAGCGGGCGTCGGGACGCCGGCCGCCAGCGCCGCGAGCGCGAAGGCGAGAAGGGCGAGTGCACCGGCGCGCCGCACCGGCCGTCCAGTCTGGACGGCCGGGCGGGCGGGTGCGGGGGTGCGGGTGAGTACAGGCATGATTCGATTCCTCCCTGGAAGGTCGGTTAGAAGTTAATCTGACCACGGGCGACGAGCGCGCGGCCGGGCAATGGCTCGGTGCCGCTATAGGTGCCGATATCGGCGATGGCGACGCCGTAGTCGTTGAGAACGTCGTGGAGGCCGATCATGAACTCGGCGTTGCCGTGCACCGGCGCGTACAGCAGGTTGATGTCCATCTGGTGGAAGGCCCGGACGCTCTGGGGAGCGCCGCTGTCGCCGGGGGTGAGGTCGTTGTAGCGGTACAGCAGCAGGGCGGTCCAGTCGGGATCGAAGTTCCAGTCCAGTTCGCAGCCGGCCTTGTTGGGCGAAGGCGGGGTGGCGCGCAGGACGGCGTCCATGGTATCGATATGGAAGCCGGCGTAGGCGTAGTAGGCACGAGCTTGCAGGTTGCCGATGTGGTAGTTCAGTTCGATTTCGCCGCCGTAGCCGATGGCGCCGGCAATATTGCCCAGCGTGTAGAACTCCTGAGGGCCGACGCTGGAGGTTTCTTCAGCGGAGATCAGGTTCATGTAGCGATGGTAGTAGGTGTTGATATCCATCGAGAAGTTGGTGTTGAACCGGCCGGTGTATCCGGCTTCGAGGGCCCAGATGGTCTCGTCGTCGATGCGGTTGGCGGAGGCAATATTGAGACCGAACGAGTTGGCGGGAAAGGGTGGCGTGGGCAGGGCGATGCGGCCGAACTCGCTGGCGCGCAGCAGCAGGGTCGGCGCGCGGTAGGACTTGGCGCCGCTGATGCGGATGACCTGGTTCTGGTTGTTGTCGAGGGCGAAGATGCCAGCGATGCGCCCGGACCAGTCGCCTTTCTGGGTGTTCTGGTGGAGCTTGAACAGGTCGCCGCGGGCCTGCATTTCAATCCAGGTGCGCGGACCCAGTTGCCAGCGGTCGACGGCGAACAGACCGCCCCAGAATTCTTCGTTCGGGTTGTCGGCGAACTGCCAGCCCTGGGGGTCGTTGCCGAAGCCCTGGGAGCGCATGTAGCGGAAGCTGGCGCCGTAGGAAATCTGGTGGTCCTGCAGCCCGGAATAGTCGAACTGGCCTTCCAGCCCCGCTTCCCGGTCGATGCTGCTCCACTGCGCCGGCATGTGGTCGTCGTTGTAGTTGAACAGCGCGGTCCAGTTGGTTTTCAGGTCGGGCGTGAGATCGCTGTCGACGCGCAGGAAGGTCCGCGCCATGGTGCGGTTGTTGTCCACCGTCGGCGCGAAGTCGAGATAGGAAATCACGTCGGATTCCTGGTGCAGGAAGGACACCCCGAAGGTGATTTTGGTGTGCGGCGTGGCATCGAACACCAGCCGTGAATCGGCGTCAGCGGTGTAGCCGGCGTCGTCGGCGGAGGTGCTTTTGTTCAGTGCGGTGGCCGAGGCGATGTGGTGTTCGAAACCGCCGGTGATGCGCCAGCGGGCTCGGCCGGACATGCCGCCGTAGCGCAGTTCGCTGGTGGAATCGCCGTATTGGTCGGTGGTGACGGAGGCCAGGGTGCCCTGGGTTTCGGAGGGGTCCTTGGTGATCACGTTGATCACTCCGAAGAAGGCGTTGGCGCCCCAAGCCGCGCCGCTGGGCCCTTTCACGACCTCGATTTGTTTGATGTCGTCCATGAATACCGGAAAGGCCTGGAAGTTGGTGGATCCGGAGACCACGTCGGCGGTCTTGTTGCCATCGACCAGGCACAGGATGCGGTCATTGACGGCGCCGAACATGCCCTGAATGCCGATGGCGGTTTCGTTGCGGCTGGCGCGAACGACGTCCATGCCCGGGACGTACTCGAAAAGTTCGGGCAATGACATCGCACCGCGCTGGTGGATTTCTTTGGCGGTGATCACCGAGACCGGGACCGCCGTCAGATTGGTGCCGGTGGCCTGGCGGGTGGCGCTGACCACCGTGGGGA
>JBOHNC010000232.1:0-17633 GCA_050730415.1 Planctomycetota bacterium | reverse complement strand
GGGTCAGCCGGCTCCTGCGCCGGCCCCGCAGCCGGGCGCCGAAGAGGTGCCGCCGCCCGGCCCCGAGCCAATTCCCGCCCCGGCCGCCGAGCCGAAGTTGGAGGACGGGATGTATGTGAAGCTGGTGACGACCAAAGGCAACATCTACATCAAGCTGTACTACAAGGAAGCGCCGTTCACGGTGGACAATTTCGTCGGGCTGGTGGAAGGCACCAAGCCGTGGAAGAATGTCGAGGGCGTGGAACAGAAAGCCAAGCCGTTCTACGACGGGCTGAAGTTTCTGATCGACGAGGAAGACAAAACCCAGCCGATTCTGTGCGGCGACCAGGTCGGCGACGGCAGCGGCGGGCCGGGCTACACGGTGCCGGACGAGTACTATCCGAACCTGCGCTTCGACAAGGCGGGGGTGGTCGGGATGATGCGGTCGAACCAGCCGCACACGGCGGGGAGCCTATTTTTCATCACGCACGGAGCGCGGCCCGATTTCGACGACCATCTGACCGCGTTCGGGCAGGTGGTGGACGGTCAGAAGGTCGTGGACGCGATGACCGGGACCGACCTGCTGAAGGCGGCGACGATCGAGCGGATCGGCGACGAGGCCAAGAAGTTCGATTTTGCCGCGGCGATCAAGGCGCGGAAAGAAAAGGCAATGAAGGCGCTGCCGGAGAAGGTCGATGCGGCCGATCCGGCGCGGGTGCCGGACGCCAAGCAGGAAGCGGAAACGAAGGTGATGGTGCGCACCTGCATGATCGTGTACCGCGGCGCGATGCTGGAGAAGGCCTACACGCCGTACACCAAGGAAGAGGCCAAGGCGGCGGCGGAGAAAGTGGCGGCGATGGCGCGGGTCAAGGACGCGGACGCCGAGGCGATTTTCAGCAAGTATTCCGACGTACCTACCGAGCATCCGATGCAGATGCAGACGGGGGAATGGGCGCCGATTTTCGATCCGGCGTTCAAGCTGAAAGTCGGGCAGATCAGCGATCCGATCGAGACGCCGCTGGGGTATGTGCTGTTCGAACGCATTCCGCTGGTGGAATTGCGGGCGGCGCACATTCTGATCCAGTTTGCGGGTGCGACCGAGGCGAAGACGACACGGACCAAGGAGGAGGCGCGGAAGCTGATCGACGATCTGCGCAAACGGATCGTGGACGGGAAGGAAGATTTTGCGACGCTGGCGAACAAATATACGGAGGATCCTTCCAACGGGGGGACCAAAGGTGGGGAGCTGCCGGTGTTCGCGCAGGGGCAGACGGTGCCGCAGTTTGAGAAGGCGGTGCTGGCGCTCAAGCCGGGCGAAGTTTCCCCAGTGATCGAGACGGAATACGGATTTCACATCATCGAGCGGCTGCCGCTGGTGAAAAAGGAAGCGCCGAAGGAACCGGAGATTCCGGTGGAACTGCCGCCGGCGCCGGATGCGCCGCCGGTTCCCGCGCCGCCGCCCGGGCAGACGCCTGAGCCGCAGCAACAGGCTCCGGCGCCCGCGCCCGCGCCCGCACCGGCACCTCAGCAGGGAACGGCGCCTACGCCGGCTCCCGCGCCGATGCCGGCGAAATGAGCGCTTGGGCATTGGGCTGAGCACACGCTAAGAAGTAAGTGCGGGAAGCGCACGCCGCGGTCAACGAAGGCATTGCGTCTCGATGCATCGCCCGGTGACGTTCTGCGCGGAAAATCGGCAATGGCGCGACATCGCCTCCGTCCGCGCGGGCGGTCGAGGCGACCGTTTCCCGGGGTTGGTTTTTCGGGCTGCGCCCTACAAACCAACCCGCGGGCTATTTTTTGTAGCCCTTTCAGGGCAGCGGAAAGAACGGCTCGAACGGCCGATTTGTGTTGTGCAGAACGACGGTCATTGCGCGGCCGGCGATTAAATCTACAGAAACGGTTCGGGCTTGAAGCAACCCGCTGGGATGGTTTGAAGCGCGCTCCTACATTTAGACGTGGGTGGGAAGCGCGTGAGGGGAAGGGGTTGGGTTCGGCAATCTGTCGGCGGGGGGCGCTGGGGGACTCGGATGCGCGCTCTTGCGCGCGAGAAATATAAGGCGCCGGCTTCGCGGGCACTTTTTATGCACGGGACAGCGTCGCGTGCCAAAGTGCGAGGGACATTTGCTGGGTGAGGGGCGAAAGAGAAGAGAAAAAAAAGATTAGTGCAAACCGCGCTTTTCAGCGGAAACGCTCGGACCTGTTGATGACGGGCTGGACACGGGCTGGTCAGCTTGGGGCGCTTTTAAGAATGCGGCCGGTGGTCGCGGCGTGGTGTACACTATTAGCAGCCTGACCGAGAATCAGATTGCCGCGGCGGGTGCAGGCAGCCGGCGACGCGGGTCGGCGGCGTGCGGGATGGCATGAATTGCGGGTTGAGGGATTCCATGGAGCCGCCGCCTGACCGTGGTGCACCGCCGGCCGCCGGTCGCGAACCCTCCGCCGCCACGCCGGACGCCACGGCGCCTGCCGCTCCTGCCGCTCCGGCCGGCCCCCATGCGGCGGCGGGAAACTCCGATGCAACAACCGCCCCAAACAATGCAACCTACTGCGATCCCGGAGAGGCGCCGATGGCGCGGACGCGGCCGGGTGTGCCGCCGCCGCCGACGGGCGCGGGGTACGGCTTGACGCGGGCGGCTATTGGCGGGGGGATGGCCGCAGGCGGGTATGCCTATCCGCCGACGGCTGGTGCGACGGGGGGCTACCCGGCCTATTCGACGGGGGCGTACCCGGCGTATGCAGCGGGGGGGTATCCGGGATATTCGAGCGGCGCGGCTGGGGCAACCGGGGGGTATCCCGCCTATGGCGGGGCGCCGGCGGGCTATGGGTATGGGTATGGAGCGCCGCCACAGCCGCCACCGCCGTCCCCCACCCCGCCGCAGGGGAACTATGGCGGATGGGGCTATGCAGGGGCCGGGTATGGCTCAGTGCCAGCCGGCGGGTATTACGCCCCGCCGCCGCCGCCGCCACCGCCGCCCCCCAATTACGCGCCGCCACCTCCGCCGTCGATGGCACCGCCGCCAGGATCGCCGCCACCCGCGGGCGGGGAGGTCGGTTTTGGGGGCGTGTTCGGGGAGTCGTTTTTCACGCACATTGACGAACTGCGGTCGCGGGTGATTCGCTGTGTGATCGCGCTGGTGATCGCGGCGTGCGTGGTGAGCATCTGGATGCAGGATCTGAACAACTACATCATGGCGCCGATGCAGTCGCAGTTGAGGGCGAAGCGACCGTCGCTGTTGGCGAAGTTGAAGGAACAGCGGCTGTACGAGGACGGGGTGACCAAGGATTCGTTCCGGGAGCAGATCGACACCACGCAGAAGAAGGGAGATCTGGCTGCGGTGGCGGAACTTAAACAGAATCTGGCGGACGATTTGGAAGCCAATGCGGAGGAGGAGGAAGCCAACCGAATCCGGATTTATCAGATGGGAATGATCCTGGCGAAGGGGCCGGCGGAGCCGTTTACCTATCTGGTGGACCTGATCCTGTACAGTTCGGTGCTGCTGGCGGCGCCGTATTGGCTGTGGGAAATCTGGGGATTTGTGGCCCCGGCGCTGTACAAGCGCGAGAAGATGGCGATCGCGCCGGTGTTTCTGTTTGGGCTGGGGTTGTTTCTGATCGGAGCGGCGTTCGGGTATGTGTATGTGCTGCCGCTGTCGTTCAACTATTTGATGGACTTGGGGGCGTGGCTGAACATTCAGCCGCTGTACAACCTGGGCGAGTATTTTTCGTTCTGCTTTTCGGTGACGCTGTGTTTCGGGCTGGCGTTCGAGGTGCCGCTGGTGTGCATCATGCTGGGGAAGCTGGGGTTCATCAGCCACCGGTTGCTCTTGAAGTACTGGAAGTGGATCGTGGTGGGCGCGTTTCTGCTGGGGGGGATTCTGACGCCGCCGGATGTGATGAGCCAGGTGATGATGGCCTCGGTGCTGATCGCGCTATACCTGATTTCGATCGTCGGGGTGTGGTTGGTGTACCCGAAGGAGCAGTGAGGGCGATTGCGGACGGGTGGTTGCGGGTAGCGCGAAAACGCGACTTTCGTTCGAGCCTGGGGGACATGGGATCGGGTCGGCGGCTGCGCCGCGGATTCTTGCCCACGGGCCGTAGGCCCGTGGCACCGAATGCGGGGGACGGTTTGCGCGCCGATTCGTGATTTGGCGGTGTAGTGATAGGATGGGTTGCGGCGCCCGCGAGGGCTTGGATGTCAGTATGGAAGGCGTGGAAAATCCTCAGGACTTGCAGGCATTTGGGCTGTCGCGGCGGCTGCTGACGCGGCTGCATGCGCTGATGGCCGAACAGATCCAGTGCACGCCGGTGCTGCTCGAGATGGCCGCCGAAAATGGCAATCACGCGAAGCTGCTATTAGACATGTCGATCCTGAAGAACCCGGCGGGGCTGGACTTGGCGCGGCTGAACGAACTGCAGGGCATCTACCTGACCGCGGACGACGCGGTGCTCACGCTGGTGAAACAGAACGACGTGCGGGTGCTCGGGCTGGAAGAGGAAGTGCTGGCCGAGCAGGTCATGCAGGCGCACGGATTGGCGCCGGTCGGCGACCTGCGGCCGACTTCGCCACGGGCGGAGCGGCGCGAACTGGCGGGGTCGTCCGGGCGGCAGCGGCCGACGGAGGCCCAGCGAGCCGGGGGAGACGGCGGAACCGGCGACAGGGATGGATCGACGCTGGCGCTGCTGGGCGCAGGGGCGGGGCGGGGACCGCGCAGCGCGGGCGGCGGCGGCGGCGGCGAGGACATGTTCAGCGAGCCGATGTTGCAGCACTTGAAGCTGAAGCTGCTGACGGCGGCCGACGAGGGGGCGCGGGCCGAGGCGCTGCGGATTCTGGGGCTGGCGCCGATCGCACCGCACGAAAAGACGGAACTGTGTTTGAAGGCGCTGGCGGACGGATCGCAACTGGTGCGGTCGGAGGCGGCGCGGCTGTTGCGCGACCAGGGGTTCAAGACCGACTTGGCCAACGCGCTGGCGGGGATTTCGGCGGCGGAGGCGGAGCAGCGCAGCTACCACCTGACGCGGCTGGGGCGGATGCTGGAGGGGGCGTCGGAGGTGGAAACCACCGGCGCGACGATCTGCCTGCTACGGCGGGTGGACGAAGAACCGCAGGCGGAGCTGCTGCGCGAGGTGCTGGTGTGTATTGCGCAGGTGCTGACGGGGCGGAGCGTCGGGCGCGGGACGGTGGCGGAGGTTTTGCGGGCGGCGCTGGCGGTTTTTTCGCGCCACGGAAATGCGATCGTCGGCGGCGTGCGGCAGGTCTTCCAGGCGCTGCGGGTGCAGGCGGCGAGCGAGGTGGCCGAGCGGTTGTGGGTGGAGATCGAACGCAATTCCAACCCGGTGGTGCGGGCCGAATGCCTGTCGCAACTGGCGGAGCTTTTGAAGCTGCAGCGCGCGGGCGGGGAAGCGTCGGAGGCGGTGCGGGCGGCCGGCGACCGGCTGGCGCGGGCGTGCGTGCATTTTCTGGACCAGGACGAGGAGTCGGGCTACGCGGCGCACAGCGTGGGTTCGGTGCTGATGGAAATGCCCGAAGAGGCGGTGCGGGAGCTGGTGCAGGGGGTGAAGGCGGCGAAGTCGGCGCAGATTGTGTACATGCTGCGGCTGCTCGATTACATCGTCCGCTTCCGCACGGTGGCGGCGGAGGGCAAGCAGGCGGCGGCGCGGGCGCTTTTGCAGGTGCTGACGCACGGCGACCAGCAGGTGCGCACCGCGGCGATGGAAACGACGCTGGCGACCGATCCGGAACTGGAACGCAGCCTGCGGGTGGAACTGGCGGAGGCGTTTCTGGAGCATTTGAAGGACCTGATGTTCGAGGCGGACAAGGAATCGGCGCAGGCGACGATCGCGCGGATGGGCGCACCGGCGGTGGAGGTGTTGCTGCGGCACCTCGATCCACTGGTGCCGGCCAAGCAGCGGATCACGGCGGTCCACAACCTGGGGGAGGCGGTGCGGCAGTTGCAGGCGCCGGCCGATCGGGAGGGGCGGAAGGAATACAAAGAGATCGTCGAGACGGTGCTGCGGCAACTGAAACTGCTGTCGCTGGAAAAGGACTTCCCGGACCCGGGGGAAGTGGACCTATGCCTAGGGAAGGTGGCGGCGTGCCAGGGGTTGTCGCGGGAGTCGATCCAGGTGTGCGCGCGGCATTTGCTGATGCGGGCCGACGAGACGCTGGCGATGCTGGAGCGGGCGCGGGCGGGGCAGTTCGCGACCGAACCGCTGGCGTGGCGGTCGGCGGCGCTGTCGCTGGAAGGGCTGTCGTGGCTGTGCACCAGCCGGAATATTTCGCAGCAGGTGCTCAATGAAAGTTTCGAGCGTCTGCGGGCGGTGCTGGCGGGGCCGCCGGTGGACAGCGATCATCCGGACGTACAGCACCGCGACAGCGAGGGGGAGACGCTGTTCGAGGTCGGGCCGAGCGTGGAAATCCTGGTGGAGGTGGTGCCGGCGGCCGTGGAGGGGGTGACGCGGCTGGCGCTGGCGCCGGCGGGGCACGCGAAGGTGGGTCGGGAGGCGGCGGAGATCCTGAAGCAGGTGTGGCGGCAGGCCAACCGAGGGGAGATTCTGCTCAGCCCGGGGAATTCGATCACGCTGGTGGAAAGCCTGCGGGACCTGGGGAGTTCGACGCGGGTGCCGGCGACGGTGGCGGTGGAGATTCTGAAGACGCTGGCGCAGCGCAAAGAGGATCCGCAGATTCTGATGCATATGGCGTTGTTGGCGGCGGCGAGCCCCTACCGGGAACTGGCCGCGTACGCCGTCCGGGTGGGGATGGAAATCTGCAAGCACCGCGATCAGAACGGGAATTTCGATCCGGAGGTGCGGGAATTTTATTTGAACGGGCTGGCGGCGGCGATTTCGCGCGGCGATCTGCCGGCGGAGGCGGCGCCGGTGGTGGGATTGCGGCGGGAGGCGTTGCAGTGCCTGTACGACGGGCTGGCGGACGGAATTCCGCGCTGTTTGGAGAATTTGACGCGGCTGCGGGACAAAAAAGTGCTGCGGAAGATCGAGCAAAGCGACCTCGAGACGCGTCTAAAATCAACGCCAGTTCCCTTTGTTCGCGAGGAGACCTATCGATGGTGAGCTGTGGAAACGATCGAGGCCGGATGTCCGGGCGGGCAATACGAACCGGGCTGGTGCTATTGGCGGGACTGGGCGCGGGGGTGCTTTTGGCGGTCGGCGGGTGCGGACTGCAGGATGCGGGAGTCGGACCGGACGCGGTGCATCTGGGGATGAGCGTGACGCAGGTGCGGGAGGCGATGGGCGGGAAAGGCCAGAACGATCCGAACGATTACGCTTCGACCAACGGGGCGGATGTGATGGATTTCTACTGGAACTACGACGACATCCGGGTGCATTTCAACATCAACCAGGTGGTGGAGATCTACCGTCACGACCCGCAGACGGGGATCTGGGTGCGGACGCAGCCGCCGCTGGCGAAACAGCCGGGGCCGGGCGAGGAAAGCACGGAGCCGAAAACGACGCCGCCGGATCGAATCGTGCCGGGAATGGGCCCGCAGCAGCCGTGAAATAAGCCGAAAAATAGTAAAATAAAAAGCGCGGTGCGCGTTCAGAAGTGCGGCGGACGAGGCAATGGCCTGTCGCAGCGTCCGGTTTGACAGACCGGTTTTCCCGGAGCATAATGGCTCGTTCCTCCGAACGAATGGATCGGCGGCCCGGCCGGGCGTTTCGCCGGAGCCGATTCCGGACGGCCGGACCAGAGGGGAATCTGACGATGCAAATTCCGACTGCACGACGCTGGGCGAGCCGCATGGGGCTCCTGTTCGCGGGTTTTCTTGTCGCGACGATGTTCGCCGGGTGCGACAACGGGCCGGTGACGCATTCGCAACGGGTCGATCCGGATTCGGATGACTCGGTGGAAGGCACCGGGATCGGTTCGGCGGACGTGGAAGCCTGCGCGTCGAAGTGGGCGCCGTCGATCATGAAGGCGGTGTATCAGAGCGACTGGGAAGCGGCGCCGACGGTGGCGATGCTGCCGGCGGAAAACCGGACCAGCCAGCAGTTCGACGGGAAGCTGATCACCAACACGATGATGACGAAGCTGCTGAGCACCTGCCAGGGCAAGCTGCGATTTGTCACGCGCGACCGGATGTCGGACATCCTGGCCGAGCGGGAGCGCAAGCGGCAGGGGGTGGTGTCTTCGGGGCAAAAGAAGGCCTTGAAGGGGATCGACTACTACATCACGCTGTCGATCAGTTCGCTGACGGCGCAGCGCGGCGGGGACCAGTCCAACTTCGTGCTGATGACGGCGCAGATGGTGGACATGGAAAGTTCGGAAGTGATCTGGCAGGACGACTACAAATTCAAGAAGGTCGGCTCGCGCGACGTGATGTACCAGTAGCTGCGCTCGGCGTTTCGACCTCCGTTTCACGGTTCCAATCGAGGCACCCCCGGAGGATCCCTGTATGAAATCCATGTTTCTGGCCGCCGGCCTGATCGGCCTGATGTGCTTGTCCGGCTGCGGTGACGACGGCCCAACCTACGCCACGCCGGCGATGGAAACGCCCTATGACGATCCGCCGATCACCTACACCAGCGGCGACCTGGCCGAAGCGGTGCCGCTGGTGCACCACAGCCTACGCGAGCGGCGGGTGGAAGGCGGGCTGCTGGAGGTCGGGTTGTCCTTCGAAGATGTGGGGAACTACCCCGAGAACCTGCTAGTGGAAATCCAATTCCTGGAGCAGGACGGGTCGCCGATTCCGAAGGACGAGATGAAGGTGCCGCTGTTCGTCGAACCGCAGCAGCAGAAAATGGTGACGCTGACTTCCTGCACGCCGAAGGCGGCGAAGTACAAAATTCAGGTGCTGCCGCACAATGGCGGGCCGATGCCGGACCAGGACCAGGGCGACTAGATTGGCCGATGGGGCCTTGATGGGCCGGGCCGTATTTGAGGTTTTTGCAACGCGGTGGCGAGGCTACCGCGTTTTTTTTTGGTGCCTTTGCCACTCGGCGCCACAGGGCGCGAGGGACCATTCTCTGCGACTCCACTCCGGAATCGGTGCGCATTGCGCCTCTGCTCCGGGGGTATCGCTGCGCTCAACCCCCGGCAAATAGCTTTCGCCTCTCCGGGACAAAATCGCAGGAAAGGAGCGGTGCCATGTGCGGATGCAGGCGGGCACGGGGCCATTTTTGGGAAACGGCTCTACAATAAATTCGACAGCCGCGGTTGTTGCGCGGGGCGACGCGGAGCGTGGCGCTCAATGACTTGTTCGACGCAAGGAAAGGAACCTGCCATGTCGGAAAAAAACGCGGGCATCATTGCCGAACTGATCGTGTCCTACTGGATGGAAATGGAAACGGTGCAGAACTACCTGGCCAACAGCCAGAATCTGGACGGGGTGCGGGCGGAGGAAATCAAGAAGGCGTTGGCGCTGGATGTGCCGGTGGAACTGGGGCACGCGACGCAGTTGGCCGGGCGCATCCGGGTGCTGGGCGGGCAGGTGCCGGGCAGCTTGCGCTTCAAGGCGGTGCAGGCGGCGCTCCAGCCGCCCCAGGACAGCACCGACGTGGTGGCGGTGATCAAAGGGGTGATCGAGGCGGAGAACGGGGCGATCACGCAATACAACAAGCTGATCAAGCTGTGCGACGGCGTGGACTACGCGACGCAGGACCTGTGCGTGCAATTGCTGTCGAACGAAGAGGACCACCGGCGGGAATTCGTCGGGTTTTTGCGGGAATATGAAAAGAAATGAATGCGCTGGCGGCATGAGGCCGCGTGGAACAGGCAAGGGGCCGGCCATCCTGGGGATGCCGGCCTTTTTTGTTGGGCTGTGGAAAAGGGCGCAGGCACGTAGGGAGTGCGGTGGCTTAACCACCGCTTTTCTCAGGTGCGGCTTGACGCGCCGTTTTTAGGATTTTCTTCGTGCTCAGATTGCGTTTCGGCAATGGCAAGACAGGGCGCCGGTCGTCGGGTCAGCCGGCGCCATCAAGCGGCGGCAGGGTGGACGCTGCCGGGAAAGTGGCGAAGTGAGCGATGGCGCACCCGGCGGGTAAATGAAACTGGGAGTTCCCAGGGAAGAGAGCGCGAAGCGGGCTGTCCCGCGGAAACGCTCGAAGACTCGCTGGACACGGGCTCGTCAGCCCGTGCCACGGAGGAATGCGCTCGCGCGCAAGAGAGGAAGTAAGGCGCGAGCTTCGCTCGCACTGTTTTTGCATCGGTCAGCGACCGATGCCACAATGCCTCGGACGGGCCATGGGAATGGATAGACTTCCGGAGCCGAAGGGACGGTTGAAACGAAGCGCGGGCGTGCTCGCCCATGGTCCCGGCGGCGCGCGGCGCGGGGCGCAGGCAAGGTTGATGGTCGGAGCGAATTAGAGGGTGGTGTAGCGGAAGGCGACGATGCCGCCGATGCGGTGGAAGTCTGTGAGTTCGGTGATGGTGCCGGTGGCTTGGAAATCCATCGACCAGCCGGGGGTGAAGTTCCATGACAGGCAGCCGCTGAACTGGCCTTCGACGGTGGTGTTGAATTTGGAGTCCTTGTAGAGATTGTTGTATTCCTGGAAACGGCCCATCAGGATGAAGGCGCCGCTGATGACCAGGCGCGGGGCGATGCCGTATTCGGCGTTGATGCCGCCGCCGACTTCGAGGCCGCGGCCGAATTCGGTGACGGTGGTTTTCGCGAAATCGACGCTGATGTAATGCACGCCGATGACGCCAATCGGGGCGAAGCTGAACGGATGGCGGTCATCGATGCGTTTGTCTTTGTCGAGGTCGAGGATGGCGGGTTTGGTGAAGACCATCCGCGCGTTGAACATTTTGGTGGCGTAGCGGGTGGTGGAGGTGGCCGAGAGGGACTGAATGTCGGCGACGCCGTTGCCGGAGACAAAGCCCAATTGGAGTTCCATGTAGAAGTTTTTGGGCAGCAGGCCGTGGGAATCCTGGTTGGCCCAGCCGCTGGAGGCGATGAAGCCGCCGAAGTTGGCCTTCTGCAGGGGGACGTTTTCGTCGATGCCCGCGATGGTGTAGACGTTGGCTCCCTGGAGGCAGTTGAGCAGGACGGGGACGTGGACATCCATGCCGAAGAGGGAGGGGCCCTCTTCGCTGCTGCCGATGTTGGCGGCTTGGGCGTTATGAACGCTCCCGAGCAGCACCAGTGCAGCCAGCAACATCCACAGGCCGTTCAGCCGCGAGGCGCCCCGAAAAAAGCGCTCGGTGGCCTTCAACCGCATACGCTGGACGAGCCACAGGAGGCCGAGCAGGCCGAAGGGCAGCAGGAATCCGATGGCACCGTAGGCGTCTTCGGCGCCGCCGATGGAGCAGCTTTTGGATTTGTTTTCGAAGCTGATGGTGGCGTTGGTGACGGTGAAGTCGATGGCGAAGGTGCGGCTGGGGGTGGAGCCGGCGTTATCGACGGTGATGGTGGCGGTGTAGTAGCCGGGAGCAAGGCCCACGCCGTTGAGCGTCAGAGTGCTGGAGGAGGTTCCGCTGGCCGGGACGGTGGCGGGGCTGAAGGCGGTCATGGAGGCCCAGGCGGGCAGGCCGCTGACTTGCGGCATGATCGCGCCGGAGGTGCGGTTTTGAATCGTGACGACGGTGTCGCTGGAACTGCCTTCGGGCACGCTGACGGTGATCACCGAGGCGCTCACGAGGCCGATGCCAGTGGGGGTGACGGTGAATTTGACGGTGAAGGGGGCGACGCCGAGCGCACTGCCGGTGGCGGTCATGCCGACGGTGGCGGTGTAGGTGCCGGGGGCCAGCGAGCCGACGGTGGCGTGGAACAGAATGGTGTCGGTGGCGCTGTAGACCAGGGCGTGGGTGAGGGTGGAGCCATAGGTGGGATTGCCGGTGCCAGGCTGGAGGGCAATATGCAGCCAGGTATCGGCGCCGGGGACGGTCAGGGTGTAGGTGGTGGTCTGGGAGCCGACGTTCAGAATGGTGCCGGTGACGTCGGCCGGGTTATCGCCGGCTTCCACGGCGGTCACACTCACGGCGGCCGGCGGCGTGGGGGTGAGCACCAGCGAAGGCACCGTCGGCGGGGTGACGGCGAAAACGCCGCTGGTCGAAATGCTGGGATTGGGCGTGACGTTGGAGGTGAGCTTGAGCACGCCGTTGGCCGTTGACGTGTTGGGAGCGGTCCACAGGTAGCTGGACAGGCCGGTGTTGACATCGGGAGTGTTGGGGACGGCGGTGTCGACGGTGGTGAAGGTTACGCCGCCGTCGGAACTGAAGGCGAGGGTCGCAGTGGCGCCCATGCCCTGGCCGTTCCACTGGAGGGTGCTCTGGGTGCCGAACGGGAAGGGCGGATTGGGATTGGGCGAGGCGGCGAAAGCCAGGCTGGTCGGTGCGACGGGGGGGATGTCGAAGGCAGTGTCGGAGGTGTCGGTGTAGGCGGTGTTGGCGGTATCGGTGATGCGGACCATGGCGGCAGCGCTGGGCTGGTTAATGTAGTAGGCGGTGGTGGCGGCGGCGGTGACGGTGGCGTCGGCAGCCTGGGTTTCGTTGTTGAGCGTGCCGGTCACGGTGAGGGTGGCGGCGGCGGCGTTGACCGACGCAATGGTGTAGGTGCCTTGGTTGATGGCAGGCGCGGCGACGGTGACGATCTGGCCGGCGGCGAGGCCGGACAGAATGGCGCCGGCGCCGAAGTGGATGGTTTTGTCGGCGGCGGTGAACGAAACGGTGCGCAGGACGCGGACATCGCTGGGTTGGAGCTTGAGGACCGCGGTCACGGCGACGGTCTGGGTGCCCGGGAACGGAATGGTGGTGGTCACGAAGCCGTTGACGGTATCGACGGTAGCGATGACGTAGGTGCCGTCATCGGCGGCGGTGCCGGAGAGGGTGATGCGGTCGCCGGGCGAGACGCCGGTGAGGTTCGCGCCGGAGACGAAGTCGACCCGGCCGGAGGCCTGCACGTCGGAGGTCTGGATGCTGCGGGTGACGGCGAAGGGGGTGGTGTTGGTGATCGATTTCAAGGTCACCGTGACGTCCTTGCCGATGGTTTCGTTGATCAGCGCGGCGGTGGTCGTCAGGCTGGTGGCGCCGACGGTGTTGACGATGTAGGTGCCATTGTTGAAGGTGGTGCCGGTGACGACGACTTTGTCGCCGGCCTGGATGCCGGTGAGGTCGGCGGCGGGGTTGACGAAGTTGATGGTGTTGGTGCCGGCGACGAAACTGGCGCTGCGCAGGATTTTGGTGGCGCTGTAGGGTTGCGCGACGGTCCAGACCAGCGAGCCGTTGTTGGTGACGTGCTGGGCGATGCGCTGGAAGGTCAGGCCACCGTCGAGCGACAGATCGACGTTGACGAAGGAGCCGGTGTCGACGCTGGTCCAGGTAAGGTTCTGCTGCGTGCCCTGCACCCAGGTTTCGCCGCCGGTGGGAGTCAGGACGGTGATGCCGTGCATGTGGAAGGTGCTGTCGGAGGTGTCGGTGAGGGTGGCGTCGCCGACGCTGGTGACGCGCACCTTGGCCGCGGCCGAGACCGCCTGCTGACTGACCCAGAGGTAGCTGCCGTTGTTCGGGGCGCCGGCGGCGATGGTCGACCAGGTGGTGCCGCCGTCGCGGGAAATTTCGATTTTGACGGTGTCGGAAACGCCGACGTAGCCGAAGTCCCAGGAGATCGGCAGGGCGGCGCCGACATCGATCGAATCGCCCAGGCTGTTGGGCTTGAGGACCTGGATGCCCTTGATGACGAAGTTGCCGTTGGAGGCGTCGGTGACGGTGGAATCGGCGTCGCTGGTGACGACGATGCGGCCGGAAATGGTGGGCGGGCCGGTCACGAGCCAACTGAAGGCGCCGGTGTTCTGCACGTTGGTGGCGAGCACCACGTTTTCGCTCTGGCCGTCGGTGGTGACGCGGGTGAGCCGGAGGGTGACGGTGTTGGAGCGGGTCACGGCGCCGCTGGAACTCCAGGTGATGTTGACGCTCTGGCCGAGGGAGAAGACTTCGCCGCCGTTGGGCGAGGTCACCGTGATGGATTCGGCTTCGGTGTTGAAGGACTGAATGCTGAAGCTGCTGTCGGAGACGTCGTTGGTGAATTCGGTGGCGGTAGGCTGCGGCTGGTTGGCGGCGTTGACTTCGAGCACGCGGACCAGCGCGTGATCGGCAACATCGCCCGAGGTCCAGACGGCGGACAGGCTGCCGGTGTTGGGCGTGCCGGTGTTGACCGTCGCGCGGTAGACTTCACCGCCGCCCGAATCGGCGTTCGGCCCAGCTTGGGTGAAGGTGAAGGTGTTGGCGCCGGTGTTGACGGCGGTGACGGTGAAGACGCCGTCGAAGGTGGTGTCGGTCACATCGGCGATCTGCACGGAGTCGCCGACCACGAAGTGATTGGCGCCGGTGGTTTTGACGGTGACGGTGGAGCTGGGGTTGTCACGGGAAATACCGACGTTGGCGACGCTGTCGATTTTGGCGTCGCCGATGACGCGCTTGGCTTTGTAGGCGTAGCCGTTTTCGCTGGTGGCATCGACGCCGGTCTGGGCGTAGGTGAAGGTGGTGGACGAGGCGACGGTGATCTGGAAGGTGCCGTTGAAGGAGGTATCGTCGGCGCCGGCGATGTAGATGATGTCGCCGGTGGTGTAGCCGTGGGCGGCGGCGGTGGTCACGGTGACGAGATTGGAGACGCGCGAAAGGCCGGCGTTGGCGGCGGTGGCGATGGCGGTGCCAAGGAGCAGTTCCGGGCGCACGTAGGTGGTGGTGCCGGAGAGCACCGGCAGGCCGGAGGTGGTCCAGGTGACCGGGGTGACTTCGCTGACCACGTAGGAACCGCCGCCGTTGGGCGCGGTGACGTGGATGGAGCGCTGAATGGTGAAGGTGTTGTCGCTGAGACCGGGGCCGATGGTGGGGGTGGCGACGTTGGAAATTTTGACCCGGGCATCGGTGACGCCGGGGATGCTGTTGGCAAGGGTCCAGTTGTAGTTCAAGTTGTTGGGCACGCTGGAAGCGATCCGCAGGGAAGTCGGCGAGCTGGTGGCCGGATCGGTGTAGGTCAGATCGATGTTGACGGCGTTGTTGAGGTCGCCGACGTTGGGCATGCCGGCCGAGAGCCAGAGGACCGACTGAAGCGACCCGATCTGGAAGACTTCGCCGCCGTCGGGGGTGACGACAGTGTAGCCCTGGATGGTGAACTGCTGGCTTTTGTCGAAGTAGGGCGAGGGCTGGTCGGCTTGTTCAATGTACAGAATGGCGTTGCTGGTGACGGGGCCGGTGACGGTCCAGTTGTAGCTGCCGGTGTCCGGGGCATTGGTGGCGATGGTGCTGTAGGACAGGCCGCCGTTGCGGGAAAGCAGGATGTTCACGGTGCCCGCGCCGCCGGCCGAGACCCAGGTGAGGGTCTGGGAGGAACCGACCGGCATCATGGTGGCGGTGCTGAGGCCCTTCCAGACGACGCCGCGCAGGGTGAAGTCGGCGTTGGAGGTATCGACGAGGTCGTCGACGATGGCGCCGTTGTCGGCGGTGCCGACGACCAGGCGGGTGCGCAGGCGGCAGCGGGTGGAGGGATCCTGGGTGGTGGTCCACTGGAAGCGCGAGGAGGAGGGATCGAAGGGCTTGCCGACTTCGACGTCGGCGGCGACGGTTTCGGCGCTCAGGGTGGTTTCCGAGACGGTGATGGTGGTGGCGGTGGAAGAAGCAACGGTGTAGGTGCCGTTGTTGAAACTGCTGCCGGTGATCACGACGGGGGCGCCGGGGAGGATGCTGGAGGCGTTGCTGCCGGCGGCGAGGGTGATGGTGGAGGGGGCGGTAAAGGAGGCGGTGGTGAATTCGAAGGCATTGAGCGGCGTCCAACTATTGCCGGAGTCGCCGGAGTATTCGAGCAGCATGCCGGTCGCGATGGTGGTGACCGGGAGAATGGTGCTTTCGAGGGGAATGTAGCGGACCGTGGTGGTATTGACCGATTGGACCCCGTTGCTGACGGCAACGCGGGGGATGACTTCGCCGCCGTTCGGGTAGAACATCGGCACCGCGCCGCTGCCGGCGCCGATGCGGAAGGCCCAGTCGATGTAATTCCCGCTAAGCGGGTCGTTGGTATCGCCGGTGGTGGGGCCGGTATCGTCGGTGACGGCTTCGGGAATATTGGTGTTGGCGTAGGTCAGGACATGGACGCGGGCTTCGGGGGTGAGCGGCGCGGTCCAAGTGGTGGCATTGTGGCGAAAAATATAGGCGGCGGTGCAGCCGCGCAGGGTGGGCGCGACGGCGGTCATCTGGGAATTGGCGCCGGAGATGAGATCGGCCAGAATTTCGTCGTTGGCGCCGCCGGAGAACAGGCCGTCGCGGGAGAGGACGAATTTAAACAGCGTGGCCGACGCCGAGGCCGGATAGCCCATCAGATCGATTTCGATTTCGTCCTTGGCCGCACCGAGTTGGTTGGCGGTGGCGATATCGCCCACGGCGGGGGTGATGAGCTGCACGCCGTTGACGGTCACCGCGGAGGAGTAAATCCGGTTGGAGGTATTGGAGACCTGCACCAGGAAGTAGTACACATCGGTGCCGATCAGATTGGGCAGGGCGCGGGTGAGCGATCCGGTATTGGCGACGGTGGCGATGTACTGGGATTCGGCGCCGCTGTCCTGAGAGGGGCCGGGAGCGATCTGTACCTGGCCGTTGCCGCTGGAATCCAGCGAGGTCTGGGAGGTGGACTGGTAGGTGAAGGTGGTGGCTGTGGGGGTGCTGAGCACCTCGACGACGGACTCCTGGAAGGTGCTGTCGTCGGTGGAGACGATGGTGACGAAATCGGAAAGAGCGGTCAGGCCGTGGGGGGTGGTCGTGGTGATGGTGGTGGCGCCGGTGGAGGTACGCACGGCGCCGGGGGCATCGACCATGGTGGCGCTGACGACTTCACTGACGAGCGCACTGGAGGTGACGACGACTTTGCCGGCGGCGACGCTGGACACGATATAGACGCCGTTGTTGATGCCGCCATTGTAGATACAGCCGGTGAGCACGATCGTGTCGCCGTTATTTACGGTGCCGACGGGGTTGCTGGTGAGGTTGATGGTGCTGGGGGCGGAAATATTGGCGACGGTGAAGGGCGTGCCGGGGCCGGCGATGGTGAGCGACTTCGCCGCACGGCTGGCGTACAACGCCAACTGGGTGCCGGAGCTCCAGCCCAACCCCGAAGGGTTGGTATTCCAACTGAAGGTGGCTTGAGCGGAAGCGACGAAGAAGGTGCCGCCGGTGCTGTCGGTGACGGTGACGTCGCTGGCTTGAACCGTTCCGGCTCCGACGCCGCTCAGGAACAGCAGCAGGGCCACGAACGTCCCAGCCTGAGAAAGACGGCGGGGAAGAGTCTTCGTTCCAGTCACGCGCGTACCTCCGAATTCCCCCCGGCCGACGGCTCGCCGGCAAACTCGACGAGTCGCGGCAGGCCGTGGAAAACGGCGGGAATTCAACTGAGTCCACTCGGTCAGGTGGGCGGAAAAACACTCCGCCGCCGACACGAGTCCGCAAGATATGGCCGCCCCTGCACGCCTTCAAGGCTGTACGGTTGCGGCATGACCTTCGGTGAACCCTTTAATCGTACAAAAATGCCGAATTCCCACAAGGACAGGCAGCCGTAATTCCCGTGCAGCCGCCGGAACTCTTTGCACTTGTGCGAATCCTCCTTTACCGTTTGGTAGCAGTGGAGGCGACGGTGTTCAAAGCGCAATTGACACGCCAACAGGGAGGGGCTCCGCGAAAATGCCTACGTACGTAGTCTTTGCGGCCGCGATAAGGG
>JBOHNC010000231.1:0-4169 GCA_050730415.1 Planctomycetota bacterium | reverse complement strand
GGCTTGGCCTGCCCGGCTGGCCGGCCGAAGCGCCCGCGCCGGGCGAGTTCCAGCCCTTTCTGACGGTGGCCGAATTCGCGCCGCCGCCGCGGCCGGCGGCCCCGGCGACCTCGGCGACCCCGGCGACAGGGGGGGCCCCGGCGACAGGGGCGACAGGGGCGACCCCGGCGGAAAGGCTCGACGCATCGGACTGGACGCACGCGACGCAGCTCGCGGTGAACGGCTGGATCGAACGGAAGTGGATGCCGCTGACGCAATATTTCGACCCGGCGCCGGTCAGCCGCGAAACCTGCCGGCTGCTGGATTCCCGCGCGATCAAGGAATTCAATCTGCCCGGTCTGCGGATGATGGAACTGGCCGCCTACCAGGCGGCCGAAGTGGCGGCGCTGATGATCGCGCCGCGGGTGCTGTCCACCGACCACCGCAGCGCCGTCGTCTGCGGCCGCGGCAACAACGGCGGCGACGGCCTGGTCGTGGCGCGCTACCTCGCCGCGTGGGGCTTTCCGGTGGACGTGTATATCGTCGGCGAGCGGACCAAAATTCTCGACGACGCGCTGCTGAATTTGCGGCGCATCGACCGGCTGGCCGAAACCATCGGCGCCGCCGCCACCGCCGCCGCCGCTGCCGCCGCCCCGGCCGCGCAGGATGAACCGGGCGCGCATGAGGGAACGCTTGCACAGGATGGAGCAGGCGCACACGCAGGAACGGCCGCGCACGGCGATCCCGATGCGCCCGAGGGGCCCGAGGCGCCCGAGGCTTCCGAGGCTTCCGACGAAACGGCCGGGGCGAGTTTGGCTGGGCCGGCGCTGGGGGAATTGCTCACCCCCGGCTGGACGCGCCGCGGACCGGGGCCGGCGTTTCAGCCGCTGGCGAACGTGACGCCGGCGTTGGAGGTGATCGAACTGCGCACGACCGCCGACCTCGCCGCCAACGCGGAGGCGCTCGCCGCCGCCGTGCTGATCGTCGACGGGGTGCTTGGCACCGGCATGCTGGGCGAGGTGCGCGGGTTCAATCGCGAAGCGATCGAGTGGATGCAGGCGGCGCGCCGGGCGGGGGCGGGCGGCGGCGGACCGATCCCGGTGCTGGCGTTGGATATTCCGTCCGGCATCGACGCGAGCACCGGCGCGGTGCTGGGGGTGGCGCTGGAAGCCGACGTGACGGTCACGTTTGGCGCGCCGAAGATCGGGCTGACGGCCGAGGCGCCCGATCCGGCCGGTCTGCGGCATGCGGGGCAGGTTCTGCTGGCGGAGATTTCGTGGCCGAATAGGGGGACCCGATGAACGACCCAACTATGCCCGTTCCGCCACCAGCGGCCCTCCATCAGCGAATTCTTGCGGCGTGTTCAGGATTGTTTGAACAGGCGCATTTCAAACACGCTGCCAGGGAGGCATGGGTTCAGGTTGAGCTGGCTTTAAAGGATAAATGCCTTGCCCCATCGCGCCGGGACTATGGCCAACCCCTGATTGATTATGCCTTCGGAGATACGGGTGCGGTATCTCTAAAAACTTCCTTTGGACCTCAATATAGGGACCAGGCAAAAAAGCTATTTTGCGCGGCGTTTTCATATTATCGAAACTACACGAGTCACGACGGTTCAAACATCACGGCTGCGAGTTCGTATCGTTGCCTAGTGCTAGCGAGCGAGCTTTTGGATATGATCGAGGCGTCATCAAGAAGCCTGAACCTTGAGGGTGGAGTTGAAGGGCTGGTTACAAAGGGTTTGTTTGAAAGCAAGGCTGATTTTATTTCCTTTCTAACCTTTATTGATGGCCAAAACTACCCCGATGAAACATGGGATGGACTGATGGAAGACCTGGCGCATCATGGATATGACTGGGAGCAAATTCTGTTAACGGAAGATTTGGGATTGGTACAAGAGGAATTTGAACCTTTGGATGGCGACTGTCATGACTATGGATTAACTAGCTTTAGGCTTACACCACTCGGCCGCACCTTTCAAAAGGCTCCCTGAAAGCTGCCCCATTGCAAGCCTCGACTACATCCAAATCATGAATCCTGCGCCAACAGGATGCCTGAGTCATAGCCCAGCATTTCAGTGCGGTCTATTACCAACCCCTTTCTCTTGGAGGCCTTTTCTTGGCCCCAGCGGGGCCACCAGTCATTAGCCATGGGTGACCGAAGGGAACCCATGGAGGGCGGTCGCCAGACCGCCGCGCGCGGTCCGAAGCAGAACTACGTAGGCTACCTGCCATCGCGCGGAATTGCACCCAACGGTCAACGAAAGGAATTCATTTTCGCGCATCGCCCGCGACCTTCCGCGCGGGAGAACGTCTCAGCGAGACACCGCTTCGGACCGCACGGGGCGGTCGTGGCGACCGCGATCCGGGGGTTCCCTGCGGTCCCGGCGGACCGGGACCTTCGGTCACGCCCCGGCTACAAACAGGTGCGCCCTTCGGGCGCAAGAAAAGCAGGCCGCCGCTCACGCGGAAGACGCCCAAAATCAACATACAAGATGTGGGTCATAGACGGCCGTTCCATGCTACTGGCACCCTCCTTCGAAGGGCTGAACACCGGTGCCGGTGAAATCTTGAAAATGCCGTTTCTTCAGACGCAGTCCATGCTGGTCAGCGGGAGCCAGCCGTCCTTGGTGTTGCCGCCTTCGACGGCGAAGCGGACGCGCGGCTGGAGGGACTTGGGGTCGACGATGCCGAGGTCCACTTTGACTTCGCCTTGTTTCATCTGGCGCGGGAAGACCAGGTCGCCGGTGAACCAGTTGATCTCCGGGAGCCAGGTGCGCAGGTCTTGGCGCGAGAGCACGATGGCTTCGCTGGCGCCCTGGCGGAACCGCCAGGCCAGCTTGTAGTCGCGGTAGATCGGCGCGCAGCCAACGTTGTCCACGAACATCTGGTAGTCGAAGCGCTGGCCGGGTTTGGCTTCGAGCGGCAGACGGGCTTGGCGCAGCACGAAGCGGTAGCCCATTTTGCGGTCCCAGGCATCCAGCTTGTCCATCCATTCCTCGGGAAAGTAGCTGGATTTCGGCATGAACACCGACAGGTGATATTTCAGGCCCTGGTCGAGGATGAAATCGAGGTCCCAGTTTTCCTTCTGCCAGTGACCGACGGTCCAGCAGGTTTCCAGCGTGACGGGCGCGACCTTCCAGCGCTCTTTGACGTGGCAGGTGTACAGCTCGGAGGGGTACAGTTCGTACATGTGCGTCCAGTTTTTGCCGTTGGGCACCTGGCCGAGGCCTTCGGGGTGGACGTCGCCGTAGCAGTCGCTGCGCCAGCCGATTTCCGGCCGGCGGTCGATGGCGTAGGTGCCGCCGTGGGTTCCGAGCATTGCCAGCAGTTGCGTTTTCTTGAAGCTGGCCAGATAGATGTCGGCCAGTTTTTCGGCAGTGGTCTCGGTGCAGTTCCCGCCGACTTCGCCGCACGGCCCGCCGTAGGCGATGTCGAAACTTTCCAGCGCCGGATGGCCGTCGTAGCGGCGGCCGAAGTCACGGATGACCTTGCCGAAGTGTTTCAGGAAAAGCGGGTCGTTGTGGTCCGGCTCCACGCGGGTGTCGCCGGGAGCCTTGGGCATCTTTTTCGCGCCCAGCGCCCAGTACCAGCGCGGCAGGTCGTCGCCGATGTAGGGTTGGATGCGCAGTTGCAATGTCTGTCCGCGCTCCACCGCCGCCGCCAGCGCGCCGTCGATCACGTCCCAGCGGAATTTCCCCTGTTCCTGCTCGAGGTCGCCCCACACCCAGCGGCAGTAGGCGAGCGTCGTCTGCGGGTAGCGCTTGTTCTTGAGCAGCCCCTTGAATTTTTTGAATTCCATCGGCCCTTCGCGGTCGTTCCAACTGAGGCCCGGATTGAGCGCGTCGCCGTTGAAGCGTTGAAAGGTGGTGGTGCCGCGATGCGGGTTGGGCAGGTAGGCGAAGCTTTCCTTGGGCCGCACGCGTTGAATCACTTCGTTCGGGCCGAACCCCGCGCGCCAGCCGGATTTTTTCGCTTTCGACTTTGCCATGGTATTGGTCCTCCGAGAAAGGGTGAATCCTGAATCCAGAAGCTTGAATCCTACATCAGCGCTGTAGAAACCCTGCATGGGTACCCGGTCGGCGGCGGTTGCGCGCGATGGAGCGGCGGCGAGCTCAGGATCGCCTCGGGTCGCGCGGAAGAGCGTTTTGGGAGGGTCGTGGCGAGGCCCCTGCCGACAGGGGCTCGCCA
>JBOHNC010000230.1:0-6768 GCA_050730415.1 Planctomycetota bacterium | reverse complement strand
TTAGAGAGTGTTTCAAAACCGTCCCGCGCCCGCGTTGGAGGGTTCGGTAACCCCTTTCGGCATGAAGGATTGCCAACCCTTCGGGCCGGGTCGTCTGGCGAATTTTGCCGGCGTTGCGCCTCCTCGCTCGATGCTATCGCATCGACTCGTCGGCGCGCCTTGGCAAAATCCACCAGCCGACCTGTCGCGGCCACGGGACGGTTTTGAAACACTCTCTTAGGTCTTTTGTCGCGCGGGTGGCAGCGCAGGCGGCCCCGTGGCTTGGAAAACTGGAATTTGTCCCGAGGGTGCGGTTTCCATTTTGCGTTGAATCGAGTACATTGAGTATATTCATGCCGGGGGATGTCGGTCCCGGGCGCGGGAGTGGATGAGCCTGCGCGGGTCCGACAGCGTTCCACGGCTGGCGAGTAACCATCGTGGCCGTGACTTCGCTCGATATCAAGCAGGAACAGCAGGGCAACCGCCTGATCTTCCGGGCGCAGGGACACATCACCAGTCAGACGCTGGCCACGACCATCCTGACCGCCGTCGCCGCCGTCCAGGGCGTCGAAGATGTGATCATCATTCTCGACGAAGTCGAATTCATCAATTCCGAAGGCTTCGGCGCGCTGATCCACGTCACCGATCAGTTGGAAAGCCGCGGCCAGACCTTCAACATCGTCGGGTTGCGCAAGAAGGTCCAGGTCGTTTTCAGTTCGCTGGGGGCCAGCAACGTCATGAACCTGTTTCCCAACTTGGAAATGTGCCTCGACCACCTCGACACGCGCAAAAAATAGCGATTCTCCGCCGCGTTTTCCGACTTTTCGCAATGCTTGATCGCGCAGCCGGGTCTGATGCTGGAACCGGGCGTTTGGAAAGTGCACCTTTGGCCGGCGGCAATCGGCAGGCGGCCGTGGAAAAAGCCCGGGAAGCAGGTTTTGCCAGAACGGGTCACAGGTGGGAGGGTGTTAAAGCAGATTCGGTCTGCCGTCCCTACCGGGACTCTGTATTCATTCGTCCTTCGATTCCCAGCACGGCGCTCGGCTACGCCTCGCTTCGTGCTGGGCTACATTTCTTGGGACCGTCCCTGCCGGGACGAAGAAAATACTCCGCAATGGGGGAGATTGGGTTGGAGCCGCGGGAAACCGCATGAAAAGGAGATTCGTCATGACTCGCCTGGCACAGGATCGCCCGACGCAGACTTGCCCGACGCGGTTTGCGCGCACCGTTCTCGCGTTGCTTCTGCCGGCTGTTGCCGGCCTGGCGCTGTCCGGTTGCAGCGACGGCGCACCGATGGCGCCGGCGCCCGCACCGGCCGGCGAATCGGCGCCGACCGCTGCCGCCCCGGCTGCCGATCTGCCCGCCGGGGTGGCGGCTTCGGCCGATCAGATTCATCCGCTGCTGACCGGCGCCACGCTGCCGGCCATCACGGTGCTCGATCCCGAGAAGAAGGCGGTGGACCTCAATGCGGTGGTGCGCGCCAAGCCGACGGTGCTGATCGTTTTCCGCGGCGGCTGGTGTCCCTACTGCAACCGGCACCTGCAAGCCATGCAGGATGCCGAGCCCGCGCTGCTGGCGCTGGGCTACCAAGTCATCGCCATCACCGCCGACACGCCCGACCGGCTGCCGGCCGATGCCGCGAAGGACGGCGTGAAATACGCGCTGTACTCCGATCCCGGCCTGGCCGCGGCGCGCGCGCTGGGGCTGGCGTTCCGGCTCGATCCCGCCACTGTGGCGAAGTACCGCGGCTGGAACATCGATCTGGTCCAACTGCCCGGCCGCAGCGACGGCATGCTCCCGGTGCCGGCGGCCTACGTATTGAACCAGGCCGGCGTGATTGAATATGAGTACGTCAATCCCGATTTCCGCGTGCGCGCCGACACCGATGTGCTGCTGGCGGCGGCGAAGGCGGCGCTCAAGCCGCCGCTGGGCAAGCCGAGCAAATAGGCGGGGCGCGAGCGGGGAATCGGTAGGCGTTTCCGTCCTGGTACGCCGCGAGTTGGTCTGAGCGGAGGAAGACCGGGGAGGGGTAGAAGATGCGCGCGGACGCGCGCAAGACAAAGACAATAGGGACCGCGGCTTTGCCGCGGATTTTTATGCACGGGACAGCGTCCCGTGCCACTTATGCCGACGGCGGTTTGGACGGTGATTCGCAATTTCGCGGTGTAGGATTAAATGAAAAGCGGGCGTGTCCGCCCGCGGTCCCGGCTGCGCGCTGCGGCGCGCAAGAAAAGAGAAATCCAAGAAGCCGCGCTGGAGCGCGGCGCTCCCAGGGGGGGGCCAGCAGCCTGCTAGCCTTCGTCGGGGAGGCCGAAGTCGGCCAGGCGTTTTTGAGTGGTCGCCAGGTCGGTGTGCAGGATCGAGCGCAGCCCGAGGCCTGCGGCGACCGTCACGAACAGCGCGGTGTTTTCCACGTAGACGACTTCGCCGGGATCGACCTGCGCGAGGTCCAGCGCCAGCTTGAAGATCGCCTCGTCCGGCTTGCGCAGCCCCACGAAGCAGGACGACACAAAGCTGTCCACGAAGCGGTTCAGGCCGAAGCGCTGAATGCGGTGGTCGTTCAACTCGCGACCTTCGTTGCTGACCACGAAAATCTTCAGCCCGTGGCGCGCTTTCAGCCGCGTCATCAGTTCGCGCATCCCCGGGCAGGGCGCCGACTGCGCGAACATGAACTGGCGGAAGGCCGCACGAGTGAACGGCCGCGGGCGGTCGAACACCACACGGTCCAGGTAGGTGTCGAGCGGAATTTTGCCGATCTCGTAGGTGTCGAAGTTCAGGTGGTGGCGTGCTTCGATGTCGTCGAAGGACAGTTTGAATGTTTCCGCCGCGCGGCGGCGTGCCAGATGGTCCCAGCCGTTGGTCAGCAGTACCCCGCCGATGTCCAGAAAAAGCGTGGTGACCGGTCGTGCTGTTTGTCTCGGCCGTTGGGGCCGTTCGGGCCGTCCGGGGCGTTTGGATTTCATGGGCGCTTCCCCTTCTTTTTCGCCGCTCGTTTCGCATCGGCCCAGAGCAAAAATCCGCCTTTGAAGGCGTTGTCATTGTCGCCCGCGCGGCAGCCGGGCGGGAGTTCCTTGAGCTTCTGCACGTTGCCGCCGCCGATGACCACTTCGTCCGGCTGCAGCGCCGCGACCAGGGTCGCCACCGCAGCGGCGACGTACTTGCGCCATTTTTTCTTGCCGAACTTTTTCAGCGCGCGCACGCCGACGTAGTCTTCGAAGGCGCCTTTACGGAAGGGCAGGTGGCCCAATTCCATCGGCTCGATTAAGCCTTGGTCGATCATCGCCGACCCGAGGCTGGTGCCGAGGCCGAGAAACAGCATCTTGCCGCCGGTGTAGCTGCCCAACGCCTGCATCGCGGCGTCGTTGACGATTTTCACCGGCTTGCCGAAGGCCTTGGCGAAGTCGAACCCGACCCAGCCCGGACCCAGATGCGGCGGCTCCGTCACCGGTTTGCCGTGCAGCACCGGAGCGGGGTAGCCGATCGAAATCGCGTCGAACGCCCAGCCTTCGGTCGCCTGTTTCACGCCGGCGACCATCTGCTTGGCCGTCAGCGTCGGGCCGGATTCGAATTTGCGCGGCTCGGTCTGTCCGGTCGCCAGCAGTTTGACGTGCGTTCCGCCAATGTCGATCGCCAGCACACGCATGCAGCAGTTCTCCTTGAAGGCCTGCTCCGCCGGGAGCCGGCCGGTTGACGTTCTCGATCAGGACGCGGCCGGCCGCGCGGCGTTGTTTTTTTTCACCGGCCTGGCCCCAGGGTCCTTGCTCGCCGGCTTTTTCGGCCGGGCCGGATCGCTCGGCGCGATCATTGCGATTTTCCTTTCGGCGCGGCCGGTTTTTCGTGGTGGCCGCCGAATTGGAACCGCAAGGCCGACAGCACGCGGTCGCCGAAGTCGGCTTCGCCGCGGGAGCTGAAGCGGTCGAACAGCGCGGCGCTCAGCACCGGCACCGGCACCGCGGCGTCGATGGCGGCCTGGATGGTCCAGCGGCCTTCGCCCGAGTCCGACACGCGTCCGCCGAAATCGTCGAGGGTGGGGCTTTCGAGCAGCGCCTGCGCGGCCAGGTCGAGCAGCCAGGAGGAAATCACGCTGCCGCGCCGCCAGACTTCGGCGATGTCGGCGAGGTTCAGGTCGTACTGGTACAGTTCGGGGTGGCGCAGCGGCGTGGTTTCGGCGTCGACTTCGCGCTGCTCCTTGCCGGCGTTGGCGTGGCGCAGCACGTTGAGACCCTCGGCGTAGGCGGCCATCAGGCCGTACTCAATGCCGTTGTGCACCATTTTCACGAAGTGGCCCGCGCCGCTGGGGCCGCAGTGCAGGTAGCCATGTTCGGCGGTGCCTCCGACCTTTTCCCGCCCCGGCGTGCGCGGCGCCGATTCAATCGTCGGCGCCAGCGCGGCGAAAATCGGATCGAGCCGCTCCACCACCGGCTTCTCGCCGCCGATCATCAGGCAGTAGCCGCGTTCCGCGCCCCAGATGCCGCCGCTGGTGCCCACGTCCACGTAGTGCAGGCCTTTGGCTTGGAGTTCCCCCGCGCGGCGCACGTCGTCGTGGTAATACGAGTTGCCGCCGTCGATGACGGTGTCGCCGGCTTGCAACAGCGGCGTCAGCGCGGCCAGGGTTTTGTCCACCACCGCGGCCGGCACCATCAGCCAGATCGCGCGCGGCGCGGTCATCTTGGCGACGAAGTCGGCGAGCGAGCTCGAGCCCACCGCTTTTTCGGCGACCAACGCCTGCACCGAAGCCGCGTTCAAATCCGACACCACGCAACGATGGCCGGCCTTCATCAGACGCCGGACCATGTTCATGCCCATCCGCCCCAGCCCGATCATGCCCAGTTCCATGGCCTTGCCCTCCCTGTGCGGAATCCCTTCGCGGGCTGCGAAAATCAGCCCCGTTCAAGGTGTAACACAGGACCGGAAAAATGGTGCGCGCGCCGCGCCGGAATTCGGCGGATCGCAGCGGAACCGGAGCGTTCCCCGGCTGGGGATTTCCATTTCGGGCGGTGAGCGGCCGCGCCGCCGCGCCGTGGACGAATCCGGCCGCCCGCCTATCATGCCAGCGGATTGTTTTAATGGATTGCCCTGCAAGGAGCCTGCTCATGTTGAAGATCGCGATTCTCGGATGTGCTCACGGCCACGCCAACGAATACTGCCGTCGCTGGCTCGAGTCGGACTTCGGCGTGCGGGCCGCGTGCGTTTGGGATCATGACGCGGCGCGCGCGCGCAAGGCGGCCGAGCAGTTCAAATTGGAGGTGGCCGAGACGCCCGAAGCCGCGCTGCTGCATGCCGATGCCGCGCTGATCGCGGCCGAAACCAACCGCCACGCCGAGCTGGTCGAAATCGCCGCCGCGGCCGGCAAGCCGATCATTCTGCAGAAGCCGATCGCGACCACCTTGGCCGATGCCGAACGCATCGTCGCGGCGGTCAAGCGCCACGGGGTGCCGTTCACGATGGCTTGGCAGATGCGCACCGAACCGCAAAACATGAAGGCGCGCGAAATGCTGGCCGCGGGGACGTTGGGAAAAATTTTGATGGTGCGCCGCCGGCATGGGCTTTCGACGCATGTGTGGAGCGGGTTCGAAAACACCTGGCACGTCGATCCGACGGCCAACCGGGACATTTGGGCGGACGATGTTTCGCATGCGGTGGATTTCATCCTGTGGCTGTTGGGCAAACCGCAGAGCCTGATGGCGGAAATCAGTTCGCTGGTCAACCCCAAAGTGCCCAACGACAACGGGATGATCCTGTTCCGGTATGCCTCCGGGATGCTGGCCGAGGTGTGCAGTTCCTTCACCTGCGTGGCGGGCGAAAATACACTGGAAATCGTGGGCGAAAAAGGCGTGATCATCCAGAACTTCGGCGATGCGCCCAGCGCCAACGCGCGCGACTACGAACACACGCCGCTGTCCGGGCTGCGCTGGTATTTGCAAGCCGACAAGCACTGGACCTACAGTGACATTCCGACGCCCAAAACCCATGGCGAACGAATCGCCGGGCTGGCCGGCCCGCTGGCCGATTTTCTGCTGGGCAAGCGCGAACCGGTGGCCACCGCGCTGGAAGGCCTGCACTGCCTCCAGGTGGTCATGGCCTCCTACGAAAGCAACACGACCGGCAAACGGGTGCCGCTGCACTTCGCGGAGTAGCCGGACGCCGGGAGCGCCCCTCCGTCGTCGCACGGGCTGACCAGGCGAATGGCGCATCATTAACACTTCAACGCCAATTCGCGGGAGAAGGAACGGCACGCGATAGGGACCGCGACCTGTGCCAACCTGCGCCGGACATTGCCATCAACGTTCTTCGGTTCCGTGACCCGCAAATCAAATGTCCGAGGCATTGTGGCACGGGACGCTGTCCCGTGATTGGATGTAGATGTCTTTTTCGTTCATTCCTTTCACGCACAAATGTTCACGTCTTCACCTCATGTTCTTAAAGATTCAAAGGCGCGCGCTTCGCGCGCCTTTTTATGCATGGGACAGCGTCCCATGCTACGACGCGTGCGACATGTTTAAGGCCCTCTGCCAACGCTGAAAAACGCGTTTGAAATGTCCGAGGCATCGTGGCACGGGACGCTGTCCCGTGATTGGATGTCTTTTTCGTTCATTCCTTTCACGCACCCAGGTTCACGTCTTCACCTCATGTTCTTTAAGATTTAAAGGCGCGCGCTTCGCGCGCCTTTTTATGCATGGGACAGCGTCCCATGCCACAACGCGTGTGACATGTTCAAGGCCCTCTGCCAACGCTGAAAAACGCGTTTGAAATGTCGGAGGCATTGTGGCACGGGACGCTGTCCCGTGA
>JBOHNC010000229.1:0-10713 GCA_050730415.1 Planctomycetota bacterium | reverse complement strand
AGCGCTCGGGCAATGGCAGGGGACGGGACTTGAAGGCGACATCCTGCGCTGCGAAGACAACAAGGCGAACAATGCCTACGCCTACTGCGACAGCGACCCGGTGAATAAGGTGGATGCGAGGGGATTGTTGGTTGGATTGGGGGGCATTGGTGCAGACACTGAGATTGCTGTTTATATTGGAAGATATGGTGTTCAAAACGCAATTGAGGTATTTGGAGCGGATGCCGTCACAGCTGCCCAGGCCGCTGGCTCGGGAGGTGCGGCTGGGGCAAGCGCCGCTGGATTATGGACAACGGTTGCTTCTTTCGGACTCGGGTTATTGGGTTTAGCATCTTCAGACCCAGCGGGGACCTCTGCGCTTTTGGATGAGGCCGGTCGAAAGGCAGGGCAGTGCGCAAAGGGGTTGCTCCAGTCTGAACCCGAACCCCAACCTGTTGCCCCGCGGGTGCCGCCAATCCCGCCAGTGCGACCCCGACCGGATAATCCACCGGATTGTAGAAATGCCGAAACTCCCTTTGTTCCTTGCGATGCGCCAGATATGGAAGATTGGCTTCATTATGGTGCAAATACAAAACCTGGTGCGGTAGTATCCCAGTTATTTCCAAGAGGGGCAAAGTATGGTAACGAACAAATCATTACAGAGGAATCAAACCCTTGTTGCGAAGACAGTGGATTTGTAGTGGGGCGGCATTATACGGTAAGAAACTCAAGTGGGCGTAGACTTGGAAGTTTGTGGTTTTGTCCCTGCTGCAATTTTGAAACGGGTAAGGTCGAAACACGATGGCAAAACGATTGAGGCATTAGGTAATGGAGATTGCTGATGAATAGAAACAGAAGGGAGATAGTAATATCATTAATGGAGAGCTTTGGCATTACAGAACGAGAATACGATTCGCTTCAGGCTGTTGCCTCCTTCCCAGGTGGTAAAATACAAGAAATCATTCAACTTCGCTCTTCAGAGTGGACCCGCTTGCATTCCAAAAAGAAAAAGTCACCAAGGATCCTTGCGTCCTTTGCCCATGGTTTGCGTCTTGGCCTCCAGTCGTGTCTACAAAAGGGACTTATTCAAATCTTGGAACCGGAAATGATCAAGTTATACTCTGAGCGATGGCATCTAAACAGAAAATACGCGGACTCGCTTTTTTTCGATTATCAGGATGGTTCCGTTGCACTTACAACAATGGGGGCACTCATTCTCTATTTTAAAGCGACCTTTTTTTCGGCGCACGGACTTGGAATTTCATACGTAACTGAGTACCCGAAACAGGGCGCATCTCGTAACCGGTTTTTAGTTCATCTTTATCTAAAGGGACGGGAATACTATGCACGGGCACTTACTACAGAACGATGGGATAATACAGACAATATCAAAATATTGAAAGAACCGCATCCAATTGGAGCGTTTTGGCCAAATCCCCAAATTATTTGGCCGGATGCATGGTGCGCAGAACTTGAACTGGCAGAACCTTAATAATCGTATCCGTCCGATGAACCCTTGTGGATTCTGAGGGGATCGCGGGGTAAGTTGTTTTCATTTCCGTGGAGGAACGGTGTTGGGTATTGGGGTCCAGAGGATAACGTCCGGTATTTTGCGCACAATTGAAAACGGGAGCGGGTGGGTCGCGGGGGGGGGCGAACCAACAAAGAAGTCAATAGTGTCCGGATGTTTGCGCACAATTGGACGCGGTGCGTCCTCGATCTGGTTGTCAAAGATTCTAATTTCGGATCTGGTTTTTGACTTTGGTTTTTGATCTTTTCCTTCGAGCGCAGCGTTGGCTCCGCCCGAGGGGCAGAGCCTTACCCACATCTTGCGCGCGTCCGCGCCTATCTTCGAAGTCCCGCACAGCGGGACGGCCGACGGCAGGCCAGCACGGCGCCGCCTTGGCGCAAGTGCTGGGTCGGCGGTGCGTAGCAATGCTCACGCGCGATCCGAAACAGAATCAGGCACGCGACATTCCATCGCGCGGAACCGCATGCGGCGTTCAAGGAAGGGGAATGTATTTCGGCGCGTCGCTCGCGACGTTCCGCGCGGAAATGCGCATTGGCGCGACATCGCTTTGGGCCGCGCGGGGCGGTCTGGCGACCGCTTCCAGGGGTGCGCCTGCGGAAGACCTTCGGCAACCCCTGGCTCTGAACCCTCGCGCCGTTGGCGCGAAGAGGGCGACCTGACGGGCGGGGGTTCCGGTTCATGCGCGACAGATGTGGGTAAGGCTCAGCACTGAAGTGCTGGGCAATGCTTCTGGCGCCCTGCGATGTAGGGCTCAAATTCAGAGGCGCGGGGTGATGGATGGATGGATGGAGCGCGTGGGGGCGCGGGGTCGGGCGTCCTTGGCGGGACTGCGGGAGGGCTGGTGTGGGGCGTGCTATCGGCATGGGGGTTGGGTGCGGTTGCGCGCGGAAGGACGGCAGGGGCGAACTGAAGGCATCGGGTCGCGCGGAAGAATCTTTTGGGAGGGTCGGGGCGAGGCTCCAGCCGACAGGGGCTCGCCACGACCCTCCAACCGTGGGTCATTCGACCCACGGCTACCGACAGGCGGCCCCTTGCGGGGCCAAGAAACGGACGGCGGAAAGGATATGGATGGGGCTCGGGCAGGGAACCAAGACCGAATCCGCTTGATGACCGGGCGGCAGTGATTAACTGGGATTCGAATAAGGCGCGCGCTTCGCACGCTTTTTTTTTGCACGGGACTGGCGACCCGTGCCACGGGGCGGGGGACATTCAGCTGCGGGGGGGGCGGAAGAGGAGAGGAAGAGGAGGAAAAAGAAGAAGATTAGCGCGAAACGCGCTTTTCAGCGGAAACGCTCGGACTTGTTGGGCACGGGCTGGACACGGGCTGGTCAGCCCGTGCCACGTCGGAGAGAGGGCTTCTGGCGAATGGTACATGTGTATATTTCAATTTCTTTTTCTTATTCATGTATTGACTGGTGCGTTTTTTCGTTGTATGGTGTAGGAAGGAGGGCGCGCGCGGGCGTGCGCTGGGGGATGGGGTGTGAGGCGCGGGGGGAATGAGCCATGACGACGCTGGGGCAGGTGTTGGCGAATCAGGAAAATGCGCAGAAGTCGACGGGGCCGAAGATGGACGAGGCCAAGGGCGCGGTGCGGATGAACGCGTTGCGGCATGGGTTGTGCGCGGAGGTGGTTCGCGCCAAGGGGGAAGACGAATCGGCATTTGCGGAGTTTGCGGCGGCGTACCGGGAGGAGCTTAATCCGCTGACGGTGGCGCAGATGGAACTGGCGGAGCGGATCATCGGTTATGTGTGGAAAGTGCGGCGCGCGGAGGTGCTCGAAACGGCCCTTTGGGATTCGGGCGGGGGGACGCTGGCGGACATGGCGGTGATGCTGGGGACGCACGCGCGGGAGCTGGAGTTGATCTTGCGCTACGGGCGGGAGGCGGAACGGAAGCTGTCGAAGGCTCGGGAGGAGTACCGGCGGCTGAAGGTGGAGGCGGGTGCGGTGGAGCGGGCGGTGGAGCGGTTCGACGCGGTGGCGGCTCAGGGGAAGGCGACGCAGAAACGGCGGAAGGAGGAGGACTATTGGTCGGTGGTCCTGGCGACGATCGAGGCGGACTTGGTGGAATCGCGGACCCGTACGGCGGCGCAGAAGGACGGGAAATCGTTCGAGGAGAGTCAGAAGGAAGCGAAGCGGGCGTGGGAGAGGCGGTATGGGGAGGAGATTTTGAAGGCGCGGCAGCGGCTGGGACGGGGGTTGGGGCAACTGCTGACGGATTCGTATTATGAAGAGGAGGAGGGCGTGGGAAAGGTGGAAGGATGAAGGATGAAGGGAAGATGCGCGCTGGGGCGCGCAAGAGAAAGGCAAATAGGGACCGCGGCTTGGCCGCGGATTTTTCAGGCACGGGACTGGAGACCCGTGCCACGGGGCGGGAGGCAATTGTTGGGTTTGGGTCATTTCGACCCGGACCCCTCACCGCAACAGCGACCCCACCGGCTGGCAACTGGCCGTCTCATTCCCCGGCAGCCCCCCGATCAGCCCGTCCATGTCGTACAGCCTCCGCACCGGCCCTGGCATCGCCGCCAGCACCTCCCGCATCGGCAGCAGCACGAACCCCCGCTCCTCGAACCGCGGATGCGGCAGTTCCAGCGAGGCACTGTGCCACGGCCCGCCGTCCCACACGATCACATCCAGGTCAATCGGCCTCGGCTGATACCGCGGGCCCTGCGGGTCCCGCACCCGGCCCATGCGCCGTTCCGCTTCCAGCAAGGTCTCCAGAAACGGGTCCGGGTCCAGCGCGCTGCGCAGCACCGCGCAGGCGTTCAGGTAGGGCGGGTGCGCCGGCGCGTCGGGATTGCGGTCGTAGTCGGCCGGCAGGTGCGGCGGCGTCTCCCAAAGCTGCGAGACCGTCACCACATCGTTGCGCGGGTCGGCTTCCAGGATCGACAGCGCGCGGGTCAAGTTCGCCGCGCGGTCACCCAGATTGGCGCCCAGGCTGATCAGGTAGAAATGAGGGCCGGCAGAGTACGGTGCGGCGGACATCGGCGGTCCTCGGGTGAAAGGGAGTCCATCGCCTGCAACTCCGGCCCTGCGGCGGCTTGAGCGCCGCCGCGCACCGGCGCCGCGGCCGAGGCTAGAACCGGATGGCCTTGATCCGCTGCGCCGCCTGGGCCAGCCGTTCCTCGTTGACCGTCAGCACCGCGCGGATGTACCCTTCGCCGGCCGGCCCGAAGCCACTGCCGGGCACGGTGACGATGGCGGCCTCTTCGAGCAGCTTCGTGGCGCAGTCCATCGAACTGACGCCCTTCGGCGTCGGCAGCCAGCAGTGGAAGGTCGCCTCGGGCGGCGTCGCCTGCCAACCGATCGCATTCAGCTCGCGGTAGAACACGTCGCGCCGCTTTTTGTACATCGCGACCATCTGCGGCGCCCAGGCCTCGTACCGGTCCAACGCCACCGTGGCGGCGCGCTGAACGGCGGTGAAGATGCCCGAGTCCACGTTCGACTTCACGATCCCCAGCCCCTTCACGAGACTCGGCGCACCGCAGGCCCAGCCGACCCGCCAGCCGGTCATGTTGAAGGTCTTCGAGCAGGAATGGAACTCGATGGCAATGTCGCGCGCTTCCGGCAGTTCCAGAATCGACAGCGCCCGGCCTTCGTAGGCCATCTCGCCGTAGGCCATGTCCTGGGCCAGAATCACGTTGTATTTTTTCGCCCAGGCGACGGCCGTTTCGTAGAACGCCCGCGTCGCCAGTTTGCCGGTCGGGCTGTTGGGGTAGTTCAGCCAGAGGATCTTGACCTGGCGCGCCAGCGACGCCGGGATGGTGCTGAAATCGGGGAAAAACTGGTTCTCGCGCCGCAACTCCAACGCCACCGCGACGCCGCCGACAAACTGCGCGCCGGTGCGGTAGGGCGGGTAGCCCGGTTCAGGCACCAGCACCACGTCGCCGGGATCGACGACGGCCACCGGCAGGTGCGCGATGCCCTCCTTCGACCCGATGGTGGGATAGATTTCGGTGGCCGGGTCGAGTTTCACCTTGTAGCGACGCTGCATGAAACCGGCAATGGCCTGGCGGAAGGCGGGGTCGCCGTTGTCGAGCGCGTACTGGTGGGTGCTCGGGTCGCGCGCCGCATCGGCCAAGGCGTCGATGATGAACTGCGGCGTGGGTTGGTCGGGATCGCCGACGCCGAGGTTGATGACATCCTTGCCGGCGGCCATGAGCGCCTTCTTTTTCTTGTCGATTTCGGCAAAAATATAGGGCGGCAGCTTCTTCAAGCGCCCCGCCAGTTCGATGGCCATGGTGCGGACTCCTGGAATCGTGTGGGATCGACTCGGCCGGCGCTTCGGCCTGGACAGGCTGGCGCGAACTGCACCGGGCGAGGCAAGGGAACCAGTTTAAGCGGGGCGAGGGAAAACGATAGAGGCCGCCGCGGCTACAATCCGCGCTGGCAACGGGAGCGATCACGGTGGCGAAGCGCGGCGGAGACAACCTCACCATTCGGCGGCTCGTCCGCGACGACCTGGCGGCGGTGGAGCGTGCAATGCCGTTCGGCGGGACCGACAAGCACGCGCAGCGGCTGCGGCTGCAGGCCGCCGGGGAGGCGACCTACCTGGTTGCCTGGCAGGGCCAGCGGCCGGTGGGGCACGGTTTCATTCAGTGGCGGCCGACGCGGAGCGAATACCCGCAACTCAGCGGTTTGCGCGACTGCCCGGACCTGGAAGACCTGATGGTGCTTGAAGAGTACCGCGGCCGGGGGATCGGGACGGCGCTGTTGACGCGGAGCCTTGCGCTGGCGCGGCGGCGGGGTTTCCGCCGGTTCGGGTTGAGCGTCGGGGTGACCGATAATCCCCGTGCGCGCGCGTTGTACGAGCGGATGGGATTCGTGAATGCCGGGATCGAGCCGTACGAGGAACAGTACGATTTTGTCGACGCGGCGGGGCGGCCGCAGCGTTGGCGCGAAATCTGCGTGTACCTTGTCAAGGCGCTGGACACGCGCGGGCGATAACGGTGGGTGGTCGGCGTGGGCGCGGCGCGCCCGCGGTTGTATACTCAGGGCGGAGCGACGGACGGCCGGGCGGGCCGGCGCGCGCATGACTCCAATCCTGACCGAGTGACGCTTTGCAGTACGCGCTTGATTCAACGCTGGGAAAAGTGGTGCATGTGCGCCAAGTCGAGGGAGCCGCGGCAGGCGGGTCGGCCGGAGCCATCGGAGCCGCTGGCGCTGTCGGCGCGGCGAGCCTCTACCGCTGCCCGCGCTGCTTGAAACCGCTGCGGCTGGTTCACGGGCGCGGGCAGAAACCGCATTTTGAACATGCCGCCGGCGGCTACGATCCGGCCTGCGAACTGTTTCTGCCCGATCTGCCGCCGGAGACCGCGGCCGCACCGCCAACGGCGGCAGCGGTCGATGCCGCGGATGGGAGCGAATCGGCAGGCCAGGAATCCGACGCCGCCGCGGAGGGCGAACCGGCCCTGGGCGAGGACGGGCGCGAGAACGGGCGCGAGAACGGGCGCGGGGACGGGCGCGAGGACGGGCGCGCCGAGGCGGGCGATCCGTGGGAAACCGATCCGCTGCCGGTGGGACTGCGCGGCGGCCACGCACCGGAGGCGCAGGAGGCGCAGGATGCGTCGGATGCGTCGGATGCGTCGAATGCGCTGGAGGCGACGGCGGCTGGCACGGAGGACTTCGCGGCCGAACAGGATGCGGAGATGGACGAGCCGGCCGACCTCTGGGAAGCCAGCGGCGTGCCCCTCGATGCAGCGACAGCGGCGAAAACACGCTCGGGGAACGCCGCGGCGGCTCGCGACGCCGACGCGGCGGCTCGCGATGCCACGCCGGCCCCCGCAACGGATATGTCGGCGCGGCCGGAAGGCGGCTGGAGCAACGATCCGGCCTGGGGCGCCAGTTGGGAGGCGGAAGACGATCCCTACGCGCCGGCGGCGCGGGCGCGCGATCTGGCTGCGACCGGGCCGGACCAACCGCTGGGCGCGCCCGATTTCCTGTTTGAAGATCTGAATCCGCGCCAGCGCGAGGCGGTCGAGGCGCTCGACGGGCCGGTGCTGGTGGTCGCCGGCGCGGGGTCGGGCAAGACCCGCGTGATCACGCGGCGGATCGCCCACCTGTTGGTGCGCGGCGTGGCGCCCTGGCGAATCATCGCGCTGACCTTCACCAACAAGGCCGCGGGGGAAATGCGGCGGCGGGTGGAGTCGCTGATTCTCGAGCGCGGCTGGTCGGTGCCGGCGCATGAAATCTGGATGAGCACCTTCAACTCGAGCTGCGCGCGGATTCTGCGCCGCGAGGCCCACCATCTGGGACTCGAACGCAGCTTTTCGATCTACGACGAGGACGACGCCAACGCGCTGATCAAACAGATCATCGAGGCCGCGAACCGGCAGGTTGACAGCGCCGATTTCCGGCGGCCGAGCACGGTGCGGCGGCTGATCAGCGACGTGAAAAACGGCAGCAAGGCGCTGGCCGATTTCGATTTCCACGCCAGCGGCCGGGTGTTCGTCGAAATGTTCGACAGCTACAACAAGGCGCTGCGGGCCAACAACGCCGTGGATTTCGACGACCTGCTGCTGCTGGTGGTGAAGCTGTTCAACGACCACTCCGCGGTGCGCGAGAGCTACGCGCGGCGCTTCCGCTACGTGCTGATCGACGAATTCCAGGATACCAACCCGATCCAATACGAAATCGTGAAGGCGCTGTGCAGCGTCCACCGCAATATCTGCGCCACCGGCGATCCCGATCAGTCGATCTACGGCTGGCGCGGCGCGGACATCCGCAACATCCTGAACTTCGAGCACGATTTCCCGGACACCCGCCAGATCGTGCTGGATCAGAACTACCGTTCGACGCAGAAGATTCTCGACGCGGCCTCGACGATGATCGGCAACAACCGGGAGCGCAAGGAAAAGCGGCTGTACTCGGAGCTCGGCGACGGCGCCGAACCGGTGGTGCTCGAGACCGCCGACGAGACCGCCGAGGCGGGGGCGATCGTGGCCGGCATCGAAGCCCACCGGCGCGGCGGCGGGCGCTACCGCGACTGCGCGGTGTTCTACCGGATCAACGCGCAGTCGGGCCCGATCGAACAGGCGCTGGTGCAGGCCGGCGCGCCCTACACGATCGTCGGCGGGACGGCGTTCTACCAGCGCAAGGAAGTGAAGGACGCGCTGGCTTACCTGCGGCTGGCGGCCAATCCCAGCGACGACATTTCCTTCCAGCGGGTGGTGAACTGGCCGCGGCGCAAAATCGGCCCGGGGGCGCTCAGCGATCTGGAGACGCTGGCCAAGCAGCTGGGCCAGCCGCTGTTGCCGACGCTGCGCAGCGCCGAGGCGCCGAAGCTGCTGGGCAAACGCCACGCCAGCTTTGCGGGCTTTGTCGGTCTGATCGACCGGATCGCCGGGCGTGGCGCCGCCGGCGCGAAGCCGGGGTCGCTGGCCGACACGGTGACGGTGGCGGTCCACGACACGGGGCTCATTAAGGAATATGCCAAGGACGACCGCAACGAAATGCGCGTGGAGAACCTGGCGGAACTGGTCAACGCGGCGGCGCGCTACGATCAGGCCCGGCGCGGACAGGGCACGCTGGTGGGCTTTCTCGAGAACGTGGCGCTGGTGAGCCAGGTGGACCGCTGGGACAGCGACTCCGATCACGTCACGCTGATGACGCTGCACATGGCCAAGGGCTTGGAGTTCCCGCAGGTCTGGATTGCGGGGCTGGAGGAAGGGCTGTTTCCTTTGATCCGCGGCGAGGAAGACATCGATGACCCGCGGGCGATCGAGGAGGAACGGCGGCTGATGTACGTCGGCATCACGCGCGCGCAGCGAGCGCTGACCATGGTCCACGCGCGCCAGCGGATGCGCTACGGCCGGCGGGTCGAAGCCCGGGCTTCGCGCTTTTTGGACGAACTGCCGGCCGATGGCGTGCGCTACGTCCGCAGCGAACCGCCGCGCCGCGCCGACTGGAGCGGCCAGGACGGCTGGCGGCTGAGCGCCGAGACGCCGCTGCTGCCGACGCGCTCGCTGCGCGCCGGCGATCGGGCCGACGAACGGGCCGACGAACGGGGCACCGGCGAGAGCGGTCGCTGGGGATCCGTCAGTTCGGGCAAGCCGGCCGGCGGAGTCGCAAATCCGGGGGAGGACGACTTCGGGCGGACGGTCGAATGGGAGGACGAGGCCGACCTTCCGGCGGCGGCGCAAAAGCGGCGGCCGATGCAGGGATCGGGGAACTTGGGCCAGGCCGACAACCTGAGCCGCAGCGGTGGGGAGCGCGATTTCGCCTTGGAAGAGGCCGCGGCCGACCTGCCGCTGGCCTTCGACGAACTGGCCGTCGGCCTGCGAGTGCGGCACCGCCAGTATCGGACCGGCGCGATCCTGGCCGTCGAAGAGGCGGGCGCGCATCACCCCAAGGTGGTGATCCGCTTCGACAAATACGGCGAGAAGGAATTTTCCGGGCGGCGGGTGGAACTCTGGCGCGAGTAGCCGCCTACATCGGATCGACGCGGACGGTGAGGATCGTGCGGCTGTTCCGGCTGCCGTGGTTGTGTTCGAACAGCGAACCGCCGATCAGATTCTGCGCGCCGTCCAACTCGCCGATGACCAGGTCCTGGCCGGGCTTCAGCCGCACCGCGGTGGTCATCTCCGAAAGCACCACGTCGCCGCTATTGGCCAGCCGCCCGAAGGCGGGGGTGAGGCTGAGCTGCACCGAGCCGTCCGGTTCGGAGTCGGGCCGGACGATCAGCTCCTGCACCGCTTCGGCTTGCAGCAACTGACCGCCCATGGCGTGGCCGTCGAGCACGAAAGCCGGCACGAACCGCGTCCCGCCGACGGTGATGAGACCGGTGCCGCCCTGCGCCACGACCAGCATGGAAACGGCCTTGGTGGATGCCTTCGCCCGGCCAGCCTGGTCGACCTGGGCATCGAGTTCCGCGGCAAAATGGTCGCCCGCCAGCCCGAGCCGCAGGCCGCAGTTCGCAGGTTTCGTGCCGCCGGCCAAGCGCAGGTTGGCGTCGGTGTACTTCCAGAGCGCTCCGAGACTCGCATCGCTCTGATCGGCGACGGTGAAGTTGGTGACGGTGACGCGCCAATTGAGCACCGCGCCGCGGGCGGGCCCGGGTGCCATTGCGCCATCCGATCCATCGGTCGAATCGGGCACGACGGGTTGCTCGGGGGTGGGCACCGCCTGATGCCGGCCGTAGGGATCGGAGTTGAAACCGCCCAGGTCTTTGTTCTCCTGGTCCATCATCTGCTGCATATGGTCCTGGC
>JBOHNC010000228.1:0-15352 GCA_050730415.1 Planctomycetota bacterium | reverse complement strand
GTGGCGCGGGACGCGCCACGACACGCCAGTCCGTGGGTTTCACCCACGGCAATTAATCGTCTGCGCCCTCCGGGCGCAAGAAAAAGGCCGGGGAAAACAAGCGGAGGAAGAGGGTAGGGGAGGTCAGCCGGGGTTCGGGTCAGAAGACCACCGCGCCGGCGGGGAAAAAGTGCGGCAGGAGCCAGAACAGCAGTGGCAGCACCACGGCGAGGTACAGCGTGGTGTTCACGATGAACAGGGCGTTGGTCATGTTGCGGTTCAAGCCGAAAATGCTGGCGGCGAAGGAAGAAAATAGCCCCACCGGCGCACTGCTGCAAATGAGCACCACCGCGCGGGAAATCCCCGTCACGTGCAGCGCCATCGCCAGGCTCAGCCCCAGCGCCGGCGCGATCAGAAATTTGCTCACCGCGATCGACGCGTTCTGCGGCAGGTAGCGCCGCACCGAATGTGGTTGGAAGGTCACGCCGATGGTGAACATCGACAGCATCGTCCCGCCGTAGACGAAGACGGGCAGCACATAGGTCCCCAGCGCCTCGGGCAGCGCCCAGCCGGCGGCGTGCAGTCCCAGCCCCGCGGCGGTGCCGAGAATCGGCAGGGAGGTCCAGTCGGTGAGCGCCATCAGGATCGATTTCACCACCGGCACGCGAACGTTGATGCTGCCGTAGCTGCGGGCGAGCGGAAACCAAAACAGGTAGATCAGCAGCACCAGGGGGTAGATGTACACCGTCTGCTGACTGATCCCGGCGCGGCCGTAGAGCATGAAGGCCACGAACCCGGCCATGGTGAAGCCGAAATTGGAAATCGGCGTGGCAATGATGTAGGCGCCTTCATCGGCGCGGTCGTCGGTGCGGTGGAGGCGGCTCATGAGCTTGCCCACCGCGGTCATCGACAGGCCGAAGATGAAGCCGATGACCAGCAGCCGGGCGACATTCCCCCAGTCGACCTGCAGGGCCCAGGCGGCCATCAGGACGACGCTGGTGTTGATGAAGATGATGATGAAGCGCGACAGCGGCCGGCCCCAGCTTTCGCGGGCCAGGCCGCGGGCTTTCAGCGCGTAGCCGGCCGCCAGCGGGGCCGCTTCGACCAGGAGCAGCAGGAGCAGCCGAAGGAAACTGTTCATGGGAGCGCTCGGCCGGCGATCAGGACGGCGCGGCGCCGGTGGGCGTCTCGGAAGTTTCGTCGTTGGCCGCGCCTTTAGCACCGCGGCGACCGGCGCCGCCCTTGGGGCGCGGGGGCCGGTCTTTGCGGGCTTCGGCGGCGTGCTTTTCGAGGTCGAAGCCGGGCGGCATATGAATGACGGTCTTCACGTCCACGGTCTTTTCCTGCGCTTCCAGTTGAGGGCGCATTTCCTCGATCATCCGGCGCGTGCCGCGGCAGCGCGGCCAGACCTGGCAGCCCAAAAATGGACCGCCGCGCGAGTAGCGGATCACCATCGGCCGTTTGCAGCGCGGGCAGGGCACGTCGGTTTTGAACTGCGGCTTCTTTTCCCGGGGCTGGCCGTCTTTGCCGATCGACATCGTGTTTTTGCAGGCTTCGTCCGGGCAGCGCAGGAACGGCCCGAAGCGCCCTTCCAGGCGCTCCATGTTGTGCTGCTTGCATTTGGGGCACAGGAAATCGGTTTTTTCCGGCCCTTTGCGCTCGACGATTTCCCCCAGCTTGCCCAGCGAGGCGCGGAACTTGCAGACCTGGTCATCGACGCAGCGCACGTAGGAACCGAAGCGGCCGATGTAGCGCAGCAGTTGTTTGCCGCATTTGGGGCAGGGTTTTTCGAAGGGTGTCCCGGCCACCGAGTCGGTCATGTTCTCCTCGGCGTCCTTCAACTGCTTGGCGAACGGCGCGTAGAACTCCTTCAGCACCTTCACCCAGTCCATGTGCTGGTCTTCGATCAGGTCCAGGCGTTCCTCGACTTCCCGTGTGAAGCCGATGTCCATCACCACCGGGAAATATTTCGTCAGCATGTCGGTGACGGCCACGCCGAGGTCGGAGGCGTGGAAGGCGCGGCCTTCGCGGATGACGTAGTTGCGGTTGACGATCACGCCGAGGATGGACGCGTAGGTGCTGGGCCGGCCGATGCCTTCGCGCTCCAGCTTTTTGATCAGCGAGGCTTCGGTGTAGCGCGGCGGCGGAGTCGTGAAGTGCTGGCTCTTGACCATGTGGTCGAGGCCGGGCGTGTCGCCGATCTTGAGCGCCGGCAGCTTTTGATTTTCCGGGTCGATGGCGGCCTCTTCGCGGGTCGCCATTTCGGGGCCGTCGCTTTTGGGCGCGGCGCCGGCGCGATGGGCATCCAGGTCCGGGTCCTCGTCGGGAACGTCGCCCTTTTCGCGGTCCTGGTCGGAGCCTTCCAGGGCCGGGAGCGCGGCAGCCGATTCGCCCGACCAGGCGCGCAAAAACCCGTCGAACTTTTCGACTCGCCCACCGGCGCGGAAGCCGCAGCCGGCCGCTTCGATGTCGATGCCGGTTTGTTCGAAGACCGCCGGCATCATCTGGCTGGCGATGAACCGTTTCCAGATCAGCTGGTACAGGCGGAACTGGTCTTTGTCGAGCCGGTTGCGCAGCGATTCGGGCGTGCGGCGGGCCGAGGTCGGGCGGATCGCTTCGTGGGCCTCCTGTGCGCCCTTGTTGGAGCGGTACACGTTCGGCTTTTCGGGCAGGTACTCGGCGCCAAACTGGCTGCCGATGAATCCGCGCGAATCCTCCAGGCTGTCGTTGGACAGGCGGAAGGAGTCGGTTCGCATGTAGGTGATCAGACCGACCGAGCCTTCCGCGCCGAGGTCGATGCCTTCGTACAGTTGCTGGGCGACGCGCATGGTTTTCTGCGCGGGAAAGCCCAGCCGGCTGCTGGCGGCCTGCTGCAACTGCGAGGTGGCGAACGGCGGCGACGGCCGCGAGCGCACTTCCTTGACTTCCACGTCGGTGACGCGGAATTCCGGCGTGGTCGCGCCGTGGAAACGATCCATCACGCTCTGCGCTTCGCCCAGATTGCCCAGGCCGGCTTTTTTGCCGTCGACGGTGCGCAGTTCGGCTTCGAACAGCGTCTGCTGGTGGCGCAGGAAGGCCAGGATGCGCCAGTATTCGACCGCCTTGAAGGCCGCGATTTCGCGCTCGCGTTCGACGATCAGCCGCACCGCCACCGACTGCACTCGTCCGGCGGAGAGCTTGCTGCGCAGTTTTTCGCACAGGAGCGGGGACAGTTTGAAGCCGACGATGCGGTCGAGAATCCGGCGCGCCTGCTGGGCGTTGACGCGGTCCATGTTCAAGCGCGAGGGATGTTCGAAGGCAGCGCGGGTGGCTTTCGGCGTGATTTCGTTGAAGGTCACGCGGAAGGTGCGTTCGGGGTCGAAGCGGAGCACTTCGGACAGGTGCCAGGCGATGGCTTCGCCTTCGCGGTCCGGGTCGGGCGCGAGGTAGAGCATGGAGGCTTTTTTAAGGTGGCCTTTCAGTTCGCGGATGACCTTGGCTTTTTCGGCGATGACTTCGTAGGTGGGGTGGAAGTCGTTCTTGATGTCCACGCCTTCGATCGGCCGTTCGGAGGGTTTGGTGCGGCCCTTTTTGCGTGGCTTCGGTTTGGCCCGCGCGCCGCCGTCGTCGTCAGATTCGCCGTTTTCGCCACCGGCGGCTTTGGCTCCCTTGCGGCCTTTGGACAGATCGCGTACGTGGCCGAAGCAGGAACGCACCATGTAGCCGGCGCCGAGGTATTTTTCGCTGGTCTTGGCCTTGGCCGGCGATTCGACGATCACCAGCGCCTTGCCTGCGGCCTGGGCGGAAACGGCCGAGTCCGCGGCGCTGGACGCCCCGCCTGCCTTCGTTCCACGTTGCTTTGCCATAGGTTGCCTTTACCGATTCCCCCGGTGGCCGCGGCATGATGCCGGGGGCATCCGCCCGAAAAACACGGCGCCGTGGCCGGAGGGGTCAAAAACGGAAGCATTGTAACGAGTTCCAAACAACCGGCGGAAAAAATTCTCGCCGGCCGCTGCCGCGGGCCGGGTCGGGTACCCTGCCACCGCGGCTGAAAATCGCTTTCGCCACGAGCATCCGGCGTATAGTTTAACAGCGGTGACGCTGCGCACCCGCCGGCCGCTTCGGTCCGCGGTCCAGCCATTGGATCGAGGTCTTCATGGGCATTTACGACCGCTCCTACATGCGGGAGCCACAACCCGATCAGCGCTTCGGCGCTCGGCATGCGAACTGGTGGTTGGACCATTTCAACTACGTTTTCATTGCCTTGTGTGTCCTGGGCTGGTTTCTCATCAACGCTTCCCTGCCGCAGGGCGGCGACCAATCCGGCGGGTTGCTCACCGATTTTTCCGCCTGGACCTGCCTGACCTGGGAAGGGCTGACGCAGGGCCGGGTCTGGACGCTGCTGAGCTACACCTTTGTGGACCCCAACCTGTACTCGCTGTTCTTCAATATGCTGCTGCTGTGGTATTTCGGGGAGGAAATTCAGAGCCTGTACGGGCGCGCCAATCTCGTCTGGGTCTACACCCTGGCTACGCTCGTGGGCGCCGGCGCCTTCCTGGCCACGGCCGCACTGGAGCATGCCGATCCCGGCACGGTGCTGATCGGCGCGGGGCCGCTGGTCATGTGTGTGCTGGTGATCGTCACCTGCTGGTTTCCGCGGCGGCTGATTTACGTTTTGGGCATTATTCCCTGTCCGCTCATCCTGCTGACCGGGCTGTATGTGGCGCTGGATCTGACGGCCTTGCGCGGGATGGGTGAAGGGCGTGGGTGGGTGGCGGCGTCCTTGAGCGGCGCCGGGCTGGGGCTGGCGTTCTTTTTTCTCGATCTGCGGCTGAGCCGGCGGCATGCGATCGGTGCGTGGCTGCGGCCGAGTTCCAACCTGCGGCGGCTGTTTGATCATCGCGGTCAGCGGCGGCAAAAGGCTGCGGCGGCCGAGGGCAAGGTGCTGGATATGTACAGCTTCACCGCTCGCCCCGGGGATGGTCCGCATGAGCCGGGCCGACCGCCGGTTTCGGCGGCCGACGCCAAACGGGTGGATGCGCTGCTGGACAAAATCGCCAAGCAGGGCCGGGAGGGGCTTACGGCCGAGGAGTTGGAATTTTTGCAGCGGGCCAGCAAAAAGTACCGCTGAAGGGCGGTTTCGCGGGGCTGAAACGAAAACGATGCGTTCGGTTCAGGTCGAGTGCGGTTTCGCGCGATAGAGCGGTGGCGAGATCATGATCGTCTCGGGTCGCGCGGAGGAGGGTTGGGTTCTGCGACCGTACCAGGGTAGGCCTGCGGCCAACCCATCGCTATCTTGTCTTGCGCCGATTCTTGCGCCGATGGCGCAAAGATCCGATTCGCCTCATTTGGAGGCATGAAACGGAGGTTGGAAAATCGACCGTGTTGAAAATTAGGCGGCCCTTGGAATCTCCTTTCTACGGCGCCATGATTGCGCCGAAGAAAAAATGTAAAATGTTTAGAATCAGTAGGTTGCACACTCGTGTCCAAAATAAATTTTGAAAAGACGGTTCTTGGCGTTCGGTCGGAGAATGGGTGTTACCAAGCATCCGTTTTCCGTTCGTTCACCTTGGAGACCGTCCATCATGAGTATACCGTGCCGTTCCGTGTTTGCCCAGCTCCGCAACCTGATTCCGCAGGGCGTGTTCGACCGGCTCGTCCATGAGCACAAGCATGAAGCCCGCAGCAAGGGCTTTCCCTCGCGGCACCAGTTCCTGGCCATGCTGTTCATGCAACTGGGCCAGGCGCACTCGCTGCGCGAGATCGAACTGGGCCTGGGCTCGAACCTCGGCCCACTCGAACAACTGGGCCTGACCGCCGCCCCGGCGCGTTCCACGCTGGCCTACGCCAACGAACACCGCTCCTGGAAGCTTTACGAGGCGCTGTTCCACGAAGTTCTGGCCACCGCACAGAAGATCGCCCAGCAGGGCCAGTCGCACGGGCTACGCTTCAAGCAGAAGCTGTTTTCCATCGACGCCACCGTGATCGATCTGTGCGCCGCCATCTTCGACTGGGCCAAGTTCCGCCAGACCAAGGGCGCGGTCAAATTACATCTGACGCTCGACCATCAGGGCTGCCTGCCCTGCTACGCGGTGATCACCGAAGGCCGGCGGCACGAGGCCACCGTGGCGCGCACCCTGGAGTTCCCCTGCGGCGCGATGGTCACCATGGACCGCGGCTACGTCGATTACGCGCTGTTCGGCCGCTGGATCGACCAGGGCATCGACTTCGTCACCCGCGAGAAAAAGAACGCGCTCTGGGACTTCGTGGAAGAACGCCCCGTACCCGAGAACCGCAACATCCGCCGGGATACGCTGATCCGTCTGAGCAGCGACAAGGCGCAAAAGGACTGCCCGCACACGCTGCGCCGCGTGGTGGTGTGGCTGGAAGACAAGCAGCAAGAGCTGGTGCTTGTGACCAACAACCTGAAGCTGGGCGCGACGACCATCGCGGCGATCTACAAGGCCCGCTGGAAGATCGAACTGTTTTTCAAGAGTCTGAAGCAGAACTTCCACGTGAAGACCTTTGTGGGCACCTCGGCCAATGCGCTCAAGACGCAACTGTGGATCGCGCTGATCGCGATGCTGCTGGTGCAGATCGTGCGGATGCAGGCGGTCATCCGCTGGTCGATCTCGAACCTGGTGGCGTTTTTACGGCTGCATCTGATGACGCGAGTCGATCTGTGGGTGCTGGTCAACGATCCGATCCCGGCGCCGAAGCCGCCGCGCGCCGACCAGACGCCGCTGTTGGCGCTCGAGTACGGATAGCACCACGTGCTCTTGGACAGCACCGGCGGGGTGCGGGTCCAAGTCGGAACCGCGGGCAGGCTGAGAGCGAAGCAAATCGATCGAAAGTGGCGGCGACAGGGCAGGTTTGACCCACATTACAGAGGAAAAGACGCCCAGTTCTCAACGTGCTTTTGGACAGCAACTTCTATGCGGTGGCGAAACAGGGGGTCGGGACCGGGGTACAATCCAGTCTCCAAGGGGGCTTTTTGCCCTACCCCCCTCAATTCAGGCCTGTTTTGGACAGTAGTGTCTCTTTTCCCACTCTCTTTGTCTTATACAAAAACATTCGCTTCTCTGTGTCTCTGTGCCTCTGTGGTGAACGTGTGTTACACCTCCAGCGCCAGTTTGTTCTGCATGTTGTCCACGATTTCGGTCGGATATTCCCCGGTGAAACAAGCGGTGCAGTAATGTTCCGGGCTGTTGCCCTGCAGCGCCGAGAGCATCCCCTCGACCGACAAATACCCCACGCTCGCCACGTTCAAATAGTCCCGGATTTCCTCCAGGTTTTTGTTGTTCGCGATCAGTTCGGTTTTGGTCGGGAAGTCGATCCCGTAATAGCACGGATGGCGGTGCGGCGGGCAGCAGATCCGCACGTGAATTTCCTTCGCCCCCACGCTGTGCAGCAGCGCCGCACGCTTGAACAGCGTCGTGCCGCGGATCATCGAATCGTCCACCACCACCACCCGCTTGCCCTGGACTACGTCGCGCACGGCGTTCAGCTTGATGTCGGCCGAAGACGACCGCTGCGACTGGATCGGCTTGATGAAGGTCCGCCCCACGTAATGGTTGCGGATCAGGCCCATGTCGAAGGGAATCCCGCTTTCGCGCGCATAGCCGATCGCCGCCGAGACACCGCCGTCCGGCACCGGGATCACCACATCGGCTTCGGCCGGATGCTCCCGCGCCAGCCGCCGGCCCATCGTCACCCGCGCCATGTGAACGTTGTCGCCGAACAGCCGGCTGTCGGGCCGCGCGAAATACACATGTTCGAACACGCAGCTCGACGGCCGCACGTAGCGCTCGTCGACGATCATTTCCGATTCGACCCCCTGAGCCGAAATCGTCACCATCTCGCCCGGCTTGATGTCCCGCACAAAGGTCGCCCCGATCAGATCGAAGGCGCAGGTTTCCGACGACAGAATGTAGCCGCCGTTTAATTTGCCCAAACTGAGCGGCCGGAAGCCGTTCGGATCGCGCACGCCGATCAGTTTGTCCAGCGTCATCATCACCAGCGAAAACGCGCCCTTCAACTGCCGCAGGACCCGCTGAAGGTTGTCGCCCTGCGAGGCAAACTCCGGCTGCGCCATCAGGTGCACGATGACCTCGCTGTCGGTGGAGGTCTGGAAAATCGAGCCGCGCCCCTCGCAGTTGGCCCGCAGTTGCCGCGCGTTCACCAGGTTGCCGTTGTGCCCCAGCGCAAACAGCCCCTTGGTGTAGCTCACCACCAGCGGCTGAATGTTCACGATCCGGTTCGACCCGGTGGTCGAATACCGCGTGTGCCCGATTGCCAGTTTGCCCTTCAGCCGCTCGAAATCTTCGTGCTTGAAAATTTCCGATATCAGCCCCAGCGATTTTTTCGAGTTCATCGTCTGGCCGTCGGAGACGACGATCCCCGCCGATTCCTCCCCGCGATGCTGCAAGGCATACAGCCCCAAGTAGGTCAGGTAGGCCGCGTTCGGGCAGCCGTACACGCCGAACACCCCGCAGTGATGCCGCGCCTCGTCGCCGATGACCTCCCCGCCCGCGCTGTGCGCAGGTTCCGCGGCGGCAGGGTGCTGACCCCCATGCGGCAGGTCGGCCGGATCGAAAACAAGGCGGACAGAATCGCTCACGGCGTTCGCTCCGGCGGTGTGGTTTCAAGGCGTTCGGCAGTGGGAAAAGGCCGTCGGCAAAATGCGCGGACGGCGCCTTCGGAGGTCCACCGTTCATGGTAGATCGTCACCCCCTTTCGTCAAACGAAACCCGCATTCTCTTTGGTTTGAATCTGCCGCCGCCGCCGCCGGTTTTCCCCCGCCGGATGCCGCTGCCGCCGGCCTGTGGTACAACACCCCCGAAAGGACTCCCCCCATGGCCAACCCGCTCACCCTGAACCCCGCCGCGCCGCTCCGTCTGCCCGCGCCGCCGCCCATCCCCCGCCGCTCCGACGGCCGCTACGATGTGGACGCCATCCGCAGCCTGTTTCCCGTCACCGAACGCTGGGCCTACATGAACCACGCCGCCGTGTCCCCGCTGCCCGGGCCGGCGGCGCAGGCCATGCTTGACTGCGTCACCAATGTCGCGCTGCACGGCAGCAACAGCTACCTCGCCTGGTACGAAGCCTACTCCGGCGCCCGCGCCGCCGCCGCCCGCGCCCTGAACGCCCAGCCCGACGACATCGCCCTGCTCAAAAATACCTCCGAAGGCGTCTCGACCGTCGCCTTCGGCTTTCCCTTCCAGCCCGGCGACAACGTGGTCGGCTGCGCGGAAGAATTCCCCGCCAACGTCCGCCCCTGGCAGGCGCAGGCCGCCCGTGGCGTCGAATTCCGCGTCGCGCCGCTCCAGCCCGCCCCCGACGGCTCGCCCTCCGGCGCCATCGATCCCGCCGCCATCGAAGCGCTCTGCGACGCCAAAACCCGCGTGCTGGCCATAAGCGCCGTCGAATTCGCCAGCGGCTTCGCCCACGACCTCGCCCGTCTCGGCGAATTCTGCCGCCGCCGCGGTATTTTCTTCTTCGTCGATATCATCCAGGCCTTCGGCGGGCGCAGCTTCGACGCGCAGGCCCTGAACATCGCCGCCGCCGCCGCCGACAGCCACAAGTGGATGCTGGGCCCCGAAGGCAGCGGCATCCTGTTCGTCGCGCCGGCCTGGCGCGAGCGCATCGCGCCGCTCGGCGCCGGCTGGTTCAACTACGATGTACGCGGCGATTATTTAAACTACGCCGCCCCGCTGTTCGCCTCCGGCCGCAAATACGAATGCGGCACCCTCAATACCATCGGCATCTACGGCATGCTGGCCGCGCAGTTGCTCACCGAAGCCATCGGCTACGACCAGATTTGGGCCCACGTCCTCGAGGTGACCGATCACGCCGTTCAACGCCTCGCCCCGCTGGGCTACCGCCCCTTCGCCCCGCGCGGCGCCACCGCCTCCGGCATCGTTTCGTTCGTGCCGCCCGCCGCCGCGCCGCTCAAATCGATCGTCCACCGGCTGGAAACCGACCACCAGATCTGCGTGACCCATCGCAATGGGCGATTGCGCATCAGCCCCCACCTATACAATACCAAGGCGGAAATCGACCGCCTGGCCGACGCGCTGGCGGCGCTCAGCTGAGCGGCTCGCAGAGGACCCCCCCGATGAGCCAACGCATCCAGGACCGCATCAAGGAAATCATCGTCGAACACCTGTTTCTCGATGTCTCCCCCGATTCCATCGGCGACGATCAGGACCTGCTGGCCTTCGTCGAAAACGACTCGGTCCGGCTGTTTGAAATCGTCGTCGGCCTCGAAGCCGCCTACGAAATCAGCTTCGCCGACAATGAATTTTCGGTCAAAAAATTCAGCACCGTGAACGGCATCGCCGCCGTCGTCCAGGCCAAACTCAAAACCTGATCGCGCGCGGCGTCCGCACCCGTCGCCGCTCGGACCCTCCCGGTCCGCCCGCCGCGCCGCCGCTGTTTCGTTCCGTTTCGTTCTGTTTCGTCCCGTTTCGTTTCTTCCCGTCTATTCCGTCCTGCCCCGAGGTCCCCATGGCCGGCTCTCCCAAACACGCCAAATCCCAGGCCCAATCCATCGACGTTCGCCCGCTGGCCGAACTGTCCGTCGCCCTCGGCGGCCTCGACGACACCCGCCAGATTCTGCGCCTGATCGTCCACGCCGCCCGCGAAATGACCCGCGCCAACTCCGGCAGCATCATGACCATCAACGAAAAAGAAGGCACCCTGAAGGTCGAAGCCTTCGAAGGCTTCTCCGACATGCGCATCGACGGCCTCGAACTCCGCCTCGGCCAGGGCATCACCGGCTGGGTAGCGCTGCACGGCCGACCGCTGCTGGTCAACGATGTTTCCCAAGACCCCCGCTACCACTCCGTCCAGGAAGACATCAAATCCGAACTGGTCGTGCCCATGCGCCACGGCGGCAAAATGCTCGGCGTCCTGTCCGTCGATTCCCCCAACCTCGATCACTTCAGCCAGGTCCACCAGGACCTCCTCATGAGCCTCGCCTCGCACTCGGCGCGCGTGATGGAAATCGAGTTGATGCAGGGCCGCCTGCTGCAGGCCGAAGAACAACTGCGCACCGGCGAAAAGCTCGCCGTCCTCGGCGAACTGGCCGCCGGCGTCGCCCATGAAATCCGCAACCCCCTCACCAGCCTCAAGCTCCTGTTCACCACCATGCACCAGGCCGGCGCCATCAACCCCGACTTCGAACGCGACGTGCAGATGATGTTCAAGCAGATCCAGCGCCTGGAAAAAATCGTCGAACAGTTCCTCGGCCTCGCCCGCCCGGAAAAAGGCAAGCGCGCCGAAATGGTCGAACTCAACGTCAACGAAGTCATTCACGAAAGCTGCCGCCTGCTGGCCCGCCGCTTCGCCGAAAAACTGGTCGCCCTCAAGTTCGAAACCTCCGACGAAACCCTCCGCGCCGCCGGCAACTCCACCATGCTGTTCCAGATTTGCGTCAACCTGCTCATGAACGCCCTCGACGCCGCCGGCCCCGGCTGCACCGTCCGGATTTTCGGCTGCCACTCGAAACATCTGAAGGAACTCGCGCCCAAGGCCCTCAACCCCGAAGACCTCCGCTCCTCCGCCGCCCTCAAACCCAACGACCACGTCGTGGTGCTCGTCGAAGACGACGGCCCCGGCCTGCCGGCCACCGTCAAGGAACGGCTCTTCCAGCCCTTCGTCAGCACCAAGGAAAATGGCGTGGGGCTGGGCCTGAGCATCGTGCGGCGGCTGGCCCGCCTGCAAGGCGGCGTGGTCAACGCCTATTCGCCGCTGGTCGGCGACCGCGGCACCCTGTTCGCCGTCCGCCTGCCGCGCGAACGCCTCCCGCAAGGCGACGGCGACGATGTCTAATCCGCCGCCGCCGACCCGGCCCGCGCCCGCCGCCGACCCGCGCGCGGCCGGCCCCTCCGCCTGGTGGCTCCTGGTGCTCCTGCCCCTGTTCTTCACCGGCCTGAACATGCCCCTCCAGTCCCCCGACGAACCCCGCGAAGTCGAAATCGCCCGCGGCATGTTCGCCGGCTGGAACCTGCCCGCCACGCTCACCGACCCCGCCGTCGCGCAGGCCGAAGGCTGGAGCCTCCCGCCCCGGCCGCCCCGGCCGCCCGGCCCATCCCCCGCCGGCCTGCACCTGCCCGGCGACTGGGTCGAACCGCACCTGTGCGGCCGCCCCTTCCTCGAAAAACCGCCCCTGTACTACTGGTCGGTCTGCCTGTCCTTTGCGATTTTCGGCGTCCACGTCTGGGCCGCCCGGCTGCCCGACGCACTGTTCGGATTTCTGACCTGCCTGATGCTCTACGCCTGGCTGCGCCGCTGGCGCGGACCCCTCGTGGCATTGCTCGGCGCCGCGCTGCTGGCCACCATGCATCGCTTCTGGGAGTTCTCCCACACCGCCATGATCGACATGGTGCTCACCGCCTGCGTCGCCGCCGGATACCTCGCCTACGCCCGCTGGCAGGAAGCCTACTTTTTCCCGCCCGCCGCCGCCAGCGGCCCGACCGCACCCACCGCTGCCCCCGTGGCGCCCGACTGGCGCCGTGCGGCCGGCTGGAGCATCGCCTTCTGGGCCGCCCTCGGCCTGGCCTTCCTGGCCAAAAATCTCGCCGGCCCGATCCTGATCCTCTGCGGCTGCGGCATTCACCTGCTGTACGCCTGCTTCCGCACGCGGCGCCTGGTTCGCCCCTTCGTCGCGCTTGGCGTGGGCCTGCCCGTGCTCGTGCTGGTCTTCGCGCCCTGGCTCTACGCGCTGTATCGCCGCACCGGCTCGCATGGCCTGTACGTGCTGCTGTGGCTCAATAACTTCGGCCGCTTCGACAGCGGCTACGCCGGCCACCGAGTTGAAAACCCCTGGTTCTACTGCGACCAGTTCTTCGTCCTGGGCGCGCCCTGGGCGCTGTTCCTGCCGCTCGCCGCCGCCTGGCTCTGCACCCGCCCCCGAGCCACCCCCACCACGCTCATCGCCGCCGCCGACGAAGCCAACCCCGCCAACCCCGCCCCCCCCGCCAACCCCGCCCCCTCCGTCGCCCGCCCGTTCACGCCCGAACATTCCCGCCTGATCGTGCTGGCCGCCTGGATTCTCCTGCCCACCCTCCTGCTGTCGCTGTCTGCCGCCAAGCGCCCCCTGTACCTGCTGCCGGTGCTGCCCGCCCAAGCGGCTTTCGTGACCCTGGCGCTGGCCGACCTCGGCGCCGCCCGGCCGCGCTGGCTGGTCCGTACCGCCCGCGCCTACACCGGGCTGATTGCTGGCGTCATTGCACTCTGCCTGAGCGCCGCGCTCCTGTTCGCGCTGGATCCCGGCTGCTGTTCCAATTTCTACAACAACCTGCCCAGCCGCCTGCACCAACCCTGGATGGATTTTGGCGCCCCCTGCTGGGCCTACCTGCCCTTCGGCCTCGCCGCCCTCGCCGTGCTGTTCACCGGCCTGTGGCGCGCGCGGCGCCCCCGCGCCGCCACCCCGGACGCCGCGGCCTCCTCCGCTGAACCCACCGCGCCTCCGCCAGCCGTCGCCGTCGCCTCCGTCGCCCCCGCCGCCGCGCGCTGGTTGTGGCCCGTGTCCGCGGTCGGGCTTTTTTTCCTCGGCCTCAACCTCGGCGGCCTGCTCGACTTCGCCTACACCCACAAAAGCATGCAGCCGTTCTACCAGGCCTGCGCCGCCACCGACCTCGATCATTTCTATCTGCTGTTCACCGGCGAAAAAGAAAAGGGCAGCCTTACGTTTTACAGCGGCGGGCGGACCTTCGAGGAATTCGGCCTCACCGACAGCTTCGCCGCCGGCGGCCGCCGCACCCTGTCCTTCGCCGACGCCCTCCAGGCCCGGTTGGCCCGCCCCGAACGCGCCTACGCCCTGCTACCCGAAGACACCCTCCCCGACCTCAACCGCCTGTTTCCCACCTGGCGTCGGCACCTGTATCCGGTCTCGGTCGTCGCGATCAACGACAACTATTACTGGATCCTCTCCAACCGCCTCGACCCCGTCCCCGCCTCGGCGGTCCTGCGCCACGCGCCGCCGCAAACGCCGCTGGACCTGCTGCTCCACCCCGGCATGGCCGGGTTCAACTTTTACCACGCCGGCCGAAAACTGCCGCGGCTGTGGGATGCCCGGCAAATTCTCGCCGCTGCGCACGCCGTCCCCACCCCCATATTGATCGTCCCCGAAGACAGCATCGAACCGCAGGGCCCCCCCGGCCAACCGCTCGAAAAGGAACCGCTGGAACGGATTCGTAACGATTGGCCGGTCTTTGACCGCTACTTCCAGGAAGCAGAAACCGTGCAGACTGGTGCAAACCTGAGCCAATACCGAGGGGAAACCCCGGTGGTCGGCCCGAAATTGCATATATTTTTGCCGCGCGCCCTGCCCGCCCCGCCGCCCCCTTCCGCGCCCAATGAACCGGAAATAGCCGGTCCCAAGCGCTGATTCGTGTCACCGTAAACTCAAATTGTCAGAAAAACCGGCAAGTGTTGCGTTTTTTTGACACTCCGCGCGAAAGTTTACCCGATGCAATCATTACAGAATCATTACACAAAACAATTTTATGCAATTGTTAAGCGGAGATTAGGCCTCATTCAGAATTCATTTAAGAGTTCGGAAAAATCACGGAAGTATTGGGAAACTGCTGCGTCTATACCTTTGAGACGGGAATTCGAACCGAAACTGCTTTAGATCCGGCGTTTTTCGCCGAATTTACCGTTTTTCCGTTCGATTCCGATCCTTTTTATTCCGGCTGTCTGAATTTTGTCGTCAGATGTAGACTGCTGGATGAAATCGTTCGGAATTTCCCGAAAGTGTTTCGGAGATATTCGTTGACTTTGGCACAATTCATGCTATTATGCTAAGTGTACCGGGGAGCAGAAAACCCGGTGATCTTTGGAAAGTTGGATCGGTCTCCACCTAACCGCCTTGCAGCTTACACCAGTGAGCGCGTTGACTGCTCAACAGACTCACTCCCCTTGGTTGAGACCCACCTTGGTTACTACCTTCGGAGTTTCTAAGCAAGAAACTTCCTGCCGATCCGACTTCTTCAATGCCAACAAAAAGACCGGAGTGAGCAATCACTCCGGTCTTTTTCGTTTAAGTCGTTTAAGCGCTCCCTGGGAGCGCCGCGCTCCAGCGCCGCTTCTTGGATTTTTCTCTTCCGTCCCCGATTCAGCCCCGCGCCCGCTCGCAGTACCTCACCTCATCTAAAACCTGTGCCTTATATGAATTTCAGTTAGTTTCCATTGATCCGAAAGTCGAGAGACGGGCGGCAAACCTCGTCCGGCCTGGTCTCGGTTTTAGGTGAAGAAGGCGGCGATGAAAGCGGTGCATGATTCGGCGACGGGTGCGGTTCCGCGCGATGAAACGACGGCGAGCCTTTAAAGTGGCACGGGCTGACCAGCCCGTGTCCAAGCCCCTGTTCAACAGGTCCGAGCGTTT
>JBOHNC010000227.1:0-22386 GCA_050730415.1 Planctomycetota bacterium | reverse complement strand
TGCCGGTCACCTTCTTTTGCGTCTCATGGTTGAAGGCCAGCAGCGCGTCCATCTTGCGGCAGTACCAGAAGCCGTAGTAGATCATTTCGGCGACCTCCGGCATCAGCCGGTTGCGCAGGTGGCACAGGTCGCGGTCGAGCGTCAACTGTTCGAGCGCCCGGTGCGCGGCGTAGAGCACCGTCATGCCCGGCGATTCGTAGACGCCGCGGCTTTTCATGCCGACGAATCGGTTTTCCACCATGTCCACGCGACCCACGCCGTGTTTGCCGCCGAGCTTGTTGAGCGCGGCGACGATGCCGAAGGCGCTCAGTTTTTTGCCGTCGACCTTGACCGGCACGCCGTCGACGAAATCGATGGCCACTTTCTGGGGCTTGTCGGGCGCTTTTTCGGGCGAGACGGTCATGGAAAAATCGATGATCGGCGCGCCTTCAACGGCGGGGTCTTCGAGCAGGCCGGCTTCGTAGGAAATGTGCAGGCAGTTTTCATCGGAGGAGTAGGGCTTCTTGCGGCTGGCTTTGACGGGGATTTTGTGGCGGTCGCAGTATTCGATCATTTCGGTGCGGCCGGGGAAGGTGCGGCGGAACTCGGGGTCGCGCCAGGGGGCGTAGATGGTCATGTCGGGGGCGAGGGCGTTGGCGGTGAGTTCGAAGCGGCACTGGTCGTTGCCCTTGCCGGTGGCGCCGTGGCAGAAGACGGTGGCCTTGGTGGCGCGAGCGTGGTCGATGCAGGCCTTGGCGATGCAGGGGCGGGCGATCGAGGTGCCCAGGAGGTACTCGACTTCGTAGCGGGCGTCGAACTGCAGCGCGGGGAAGGCGAAGTCGCGGCAGAGTTCTTCGCGGCAGTCGACGGCGCGGGCGGTTTTGGCGCCGCAATTGAGCGCCTTTTTCAGGATTTCATTTTTGTGTTCGCTGGGCTGGCCGATGTCGATGTACAGCGCGTGGACGACGTCGCCGCGTTCGACCAGCCATTTCAGAATCACCGAGGTATCGAGACCGCCGGAATAGGCCAGCACCGTGACTGCCATGGAAGGGACTCCTGTGGGCGTGAGTTGGTCCGGCGGCGGCCGCGCTGAGGCCGCACCAGAGTTGGAAGCAAAACATTATTCTCGGCCGAGCGAAAAAACCAACCGGATTCGAGGTGTTTTGTGCGCGCGGGGCGGCCAAAGGGAAAGAGGGGAGGAAGAGAAATCCGAAGAGAAGAACGGCGAGTCAAGCCGCGCCACGACCCTCCAACCGTGGGTCATTCGACCCACGGCCAATCGCTGCGGCCCCGCCGGGGCCAAGACAAGAAGCGAACACCGGGCCGTGCGGCTGTTTAAGGGACTAATACGAGGAAATGTGGTAGATCATTTTCCACATTTTGAGGATGTCCCTGCGGGGCAGGTTTTTCTCGGAGTAGCTCGGGTTGAGCGGCACCAGCCTGGCGGTGTCTTCCTCGTAGAAGAGGCGGCGGAAGTTGAAGCCGTCGAGGGTGCGCACGAGGGCGAAGTCGCCGGGCTTCGGGCTCGGCCGGTCGGAGAACACAACGATATCGTCGTGGCGGAAGGAGCCGCCCGCGCGGGTCGATTCCATCGCATCGCCGAAGACGCGCAGCGCGAAGCAGGCGCCGACGGCGTCGAAGGGGGGCAGGGCCAGGGTCGTTTCGACCGCGCCGGAGGGAATGCCGTTGTTGCCCAGGTCCAGCTTGTAGCCTTCGCTGGTGGCGATGAGCGGGATGGTCAACTGGCCGTCGATGGCGAGGGCTCCGCCGCCAAGCCCGGAGGTTCCGCCGGACCATTTTTGCTCCAGCCCCGCCAGCTTCTTGTCGTCGAACAGATCGGCGACTTCGAGGTCGAGCGCCTTGGCGAGCTTTTCCAGCGTCGCCTGGCGCGGCATGACCAGGCCGTTCTCGATGCGCGAGAGGTTCGGCTGCTTCAACCCGGTAATGGAGGCCAACTCCGACTGGCGCATGCCGCGATCTTTGCGCATCATGAGCACCAGGCGGCCGACAAAACGTGGATTCCGCGATTTCACCGAGGACCTCCGATTCATTCATCCAGGCTTCCGGCGGCAGGCGCTCAACAGCGCTCCATGCCATCCATCGGCGATCGACCGGGCCTTGGCGGCAGGCAACACTGCCCGACCCCAAACCATGACGCTGCGGAGCACTCGCGAAAATCGAGCGCGCCCGGCGCCAACAGGCCATATGTGAGAGAAACGTCCATATCATATCGAACACTATATTTCACGCAAGTGAAGGGAGGCTATGTGTCGAAAAATATCACTATAGCCTGCATATTGCGTTCCATTTTTCGCGGGAAGGACTATTTTTCCTCCCGTATGTGCCTGGGCGGGCCGGGCTTGCCCCTGATTGTCTTGGAGCCGTTATGATGGGCGGCCACGATACAGGCGGGCGGAATCGAGGTACAGCGATCCATGGCAGCGGCCGAAGCAATTCATCTGGCGGCCTTCGATCTGGACGGCACCCTGCTCAATTCGCAGTTGGTCATTGCGCCGGGCAACCTGGCGTTGCTGCGGGCGGTGGCCGACCGCGGGATCCACTTGGCGCTGGCCTCCGGGCGGACGCGGATGTCGATCAAGCCGCACATTGAAGCGATCGGCCGGCCGGCGGCGGCGATTGCCTGCAACGGCGCGCGGATCTGTTTTCCCGGCGCGGACGGCGAGGCGCTGGGCGAGGTCTGCGCGGAACGTTCGCTGCCGCACGAGGTCCTGAGTGAGCTGATCGAATTCTGCCGCGCGAACGAACTGATGCACAACCTGTACGTCGGCGACGACATTGTCGGGCCGATCGAATCGGAGCAGGGTCCGATGCGCTACTACCGCGATCTGTACGCGCAGCGGACCGGGGTGCAGCACCGGCTGGCCGACACGCGCGAGTGGGCCGATGCGGATTCGGCCAAGTTTCTGATCGTCTGCGCGCCGGACCAGCGCGACCGGCTGTATGTCCGGATGCGGGCGCAGTTCGGCAGCCGCACCGACATGGTGAAGACCAACCCGGAGTACCTGGAATTCCTGACGCCGGGGGTGCACAAAGGCTGGGGCTTGCAGGCGCTGTGCGCGGGGTTGGGGGTGGATCTGGCCGCCACGCTGGCGCTGGGCGACGGCGACAACGACGTGCAGCTATTGCAGGCGGCGGGGTACGGGGTGTGCATGGCCAACGGATCGAAGGCCTGCCGGGCGGCGGCGAATTACATCACGCCGGAGGGCCACGACGGCGCGGGCATTCAGCAGGGGTTGGCGTGGGCCGGGTTGACGGCGCAACCGGCGCGCTGAAGCGCGACGCGCGGCACCCCGAATGGAAAATGGTTCTACAATCGGCGCCAATGAACTGGGGCTGCTCCGGAAAGGATCCACCGCCATGGCCACGCATGTCCGCATCGATCAGCTGAAGCATCACGTCGGGGAAACCGTCACGCTGCAGGGCTGGCTGTACAACAAGCGATCAAAGGGGAAGCTGCATTTCCTGGAAATCCGCGACGGCAGCGGCATCGTGCAGGGGGTGATGGGGGTGAACGATGTCGCGCCGGAGATTTTCCAGCGCGGGCATGATGTCACGCAGGAGTCCTCGATCACGGTGACCGGTACGGTGCGCGAGGACAAGCGATCGGCGTTGGGGGTTGAAATCGGCGTGAGCGACCTGGCGATCCACCACGTGGCGCAGGACTATCCGCTGAGCAAAAAAGAGCACGGCCCGGATTTTCTGCTGTCGCATCGGCACCTGTGGCTGCGGTCGAAAAAGCCCAACGCGATCATGCGGGTGCGGCACACGATCGTGAAGGCGATCCGCGATTTTTTCGATGGCGAGGGCTTCCTGCTGGTCGATTCGCCGATTTTCACGCCCAATGCCTGCGAGGGCACCACGACGCTGTTCGGGGTGGACTACTTTGACGAGGAAAAAGCGTTCCTGACGCAGTCGGGGCAACTGTACCAGGAGGCGGCGGCGACGGCGTTCGGCAAGAGCTACTGTTTCGGGCCGACCTTTCGGGCCGAGAAGTCCAAGACGCGCCGGCACCTGACGGAATTCTGGATGGTCGAGCCGGAGATGGCTTTCGCCGAACTGACCGACGTGATGGACCTGGCCGAAAAGCTGATCTGTTTCATCGTCCAGCGGGTGCTGGAACACAACCGCGCGGAATTGGCGACGCTCGAGCGGGACGTGACCAAACTGGAGCGGATCGTGCCGCCGTTTCCGCGCATGGCCTACGACGAGGCGGTCAAGCTGATGAACGAGAAGGGCCATCCATTCGAGTGGGGCGGGGATTTGGGCGCGCCGGACGAGACGGCGATTTCGGCGCAGTTCGACAAGCCGGTGATGATCCACCGCTACCCGCAGGCGGTGAAAGCGTTCTACATGAAGCGCGATCCGAACGACGCGCGGGTGGCGTTGTGCGTGGACGTGATAGCGCCCGAAGGCGTGGGGGAAATCATCGGCGGGGGGCAGCGCGAGGATTCGCTGGAGGTGTTGGAGGGGCGTATCCGCGAGCACCAGTTGCCGCAGGAGGCCTTCCAGTGGTACCTCGATCTGCGCCGGTACGGCTCGGTGCCGCACGGCGGGTTCGGGCTGGGGCTGGAGCGCACGGTGGCGTGGCTGACGGGCACGGAACATGTGCGCGAATGCGTGCCGTTCCCGCGCATGATGTACCGGATCTACCCGTAAGTTGGGGCCGTAGCTCCGGGAGCGGGTGCGAGGGGCGGCCGCCGAGCTCGCCCGCATTAATTTGGATGTCCGCCGATTGCGCGTCTATCGCGGTGGAATTACCTCACACGCGGATGGGGGCTGCGATATAATGGGGGCTGCTCCGCAACAACAAAGGTAAACCCATGCAATCCCAAGTTTGGCGTCGGTTCTTGAGTGGCCGTCGGGCGTCGGTCTATACGGCCGTCGCTTTGGCCTGTTGGTTGACGATGGGTGGCGCGGAAGGCGGGGGCGGGTGCGGCGAGCCGGAAGCGCCGCCGCCGGTCTGGAGTCAACTCAACGGCCCCAGTCACAACCTGGCGCTGAAATATCAGCCGCCGAGTAGTGCGCCGGCGCATTCGGTGGATGTCACAGTTGCTGTGGTCGATCCGTTTTACCGCGACCAGGACAACACCCTCAATGAGGGACTCTACCGCCCTGTCGCCAAGGGCTGGTCGACTTCGATGGGCGTTGATCTCGATAACATCCTGGTTGCGAAGGGCATGACCACGACCGGGCCGTTTACGACCGTTGACGACCTGACGTACTCGGAGAAAAAGAACTGCATTTTCGTGCTGGTGCCGAAGGTGTACATCACCATGGAGGTTAAATTCGGCGACGTGGTCACGCAATGGGCGATGAACGATCAGGGCGTGCAGGAATGGCGCGGCAGACATCCCGTCCAGATTAAAATTTCCGGCTTTGTGTCGTACGTGCTGGAGGAGTCGCTGACCGGCGAAAAAATGTTTGTGAAGAAACTCGACCTCGACGAGGCCACCTATCAGGGCACCGTGGAGTACCTCGCGGAACCGGTGTACACGCAAAGCGCGCCGGACCTGTTCGGGCAGACCACGCCGATCCAGTCGGGCTGGAAGTACGGCGACACGCCGGTCTCCGATTCGCGTATCAACGCGCTGCGGATGTACATCAACCATGTCTATCCGCAGGTGATGGAAAAGGCCTGGACCTACCTCGACCCGTCGGAGATGATGCAACTGAAAGCCGCGGCCGAGGACATTCGCAGCAAGATGAAATTCACGGCGCATTGAGCGCCACGGTGCGCCGAAATCGTCGCGGCGTGGCAGCGGCCGTCGCGGCCCGCAGCGCTGGCGGCGGAAAATTATTCCTCCGCTGTGGAAAATCCCCTTGCAAAGCGCTCCGCGCTGATTACGTTTAGCATTTAAACCCACCGCGCAAAAGCAGAGGCAGCGGTGGCGGCTTTGTCGACGGACCTTGGCGTTGCGATTGCTGTTCCGACCGTTTCCAGTTGACGCGCGACCGCCGCCCGGCGGCGCCGAAACGAAGAAGGCAACAGGACACCGATCCGGGGGACCCGACCGTTGAGCATTTCTTCCGACAAACGTTGGACCTCCCAGGACGCGATGGAGCTGTACAACGTTCAGAACTGGAGCAAAGGATATTTCACGGTCGGCGCCAACGGCAACCTGCTGGTCACGCCGTTCAAAACCGCCGACCGTGTGATCGACCTGAAGGCGCTGATCGATCAACTGCGCCGGCGCGGCATCCAGATGCCGATTCTGCTGCGCTTCAACGACATCATCAAGCACCGGCTGGGCGAGATCTATTCCGCCTTCAACAAGGCCATCGCCGAAACCGACTACAAGGGCGGCTACTGCTGCATCTACCCGATCAAGGTGAACCAACAGCGGCACGTGGTCGAAGAGATTCTCAAGTACGGCCCGGCCAACGGGGTGAAGCTGGGCATCGAAGCCGGCTCCAAGCCGGAGCTGTTGGCGGTGCTGGGGTCGAGCGCCTCCCTGCAGGGGCCGATGATCTGCAACGGCTTCAAGGACGACGAATTCATCGAAATGGCGATTCTGGCGCAGAAGATCGGCAAGGAGATCATTCCGGTCGTCGAGAAATGGGCGGAGTTGGAAAGCATTGTGCGGTTCGCCAAGGAACACAACGTCCGGCCAATTTTGGGAATCCGGACGAAGTTGTCGAGCCGCGGCGCGGGGCGGTGGGAAATGTCGGCCGGGGTGCGCTCGAAGTTCGGCCTGACCACCACCGAGATGCTGGACGCCTTCGACCTGATCAAGCAGAACGGGTTCGAGGACGGGTTGAAGCTGTTGCACTTCCACCTGGGCAGCCAGATCACCAACATCCGGTCGATCAAGAACGCGGTGACCGAAGCGGCGCGGCTGTACACCGAGCTGACGCGGATGGGCGCGGGGCTGCGGTATCTGGACGTGGGCGGCGGGCTGGGGGTGGACTACGACGGCTCGCAGACGAACTTCGAATCGTCGATGAATTACAACCTCGAAGAATACGCCTCCGACGTGATCCACCATGTGGCCTCGGTGTGCGACGAGGCCGGCGTGGCGCACCCGACCATTTTGACTGAGTCCGGGCGGGCGGTGGCGGCCTATCACAGCGTGCTGGTGGTGAACGTGATCAATTCGCTGACCTTCGACAGCGAGAATTTCCAGGCGCTGCCGACCTCGCTGGACGACAACGTCCCGCAGCCGGTCTGGGACCTGTTCGAAGCCAACCAGTCGATCAACCGGAAAAACTTCCAGGAAATGTACAACGACGCGATCACGATGCGCGACGACGCGCTGAACCTGTTCAAGCTGGGCTACCTGTCGCTGCCGCTGCGTTGCCTGGCGGAAAAACTGTACTGGTCGATCTGCACCAAGGTGCTGAAGTTCGCCAAGGACCGCGACTACGTCGACGAGGAATACCAGGAACTGCAGGCGCTCCTGGCCGACATTTATTTCTGCAACTTCTCGCTGTTTCAGTCGATCCCGGACAGTTGGGCGATCAAGCAACTGTTCCCGGTCATGCCGATTCACCGGCTGGACGAGGAGCCGACGCGGCGCGGGATTCTGGCCGATATTACGTGTGACTCGGACGGCAAGATCGACCGCTTCACCGACCTGCATGACGTGAAAAAAGTGCTGGAGCTGCACAACATGACGCCCGGCCAGGATTATTATCTGGGCGCGTTTTTGCTCGGGGCCTACCAGGAAATCCTGGGCGACCTGCACAATTTATTCGGCGACACCAACGCCGTGCATGTGAGTCTGGAAGACGACGGCGAAGTCACCATTGACACGGTGGTGAAGGGCAACACGGTGCGGGAGGTGCTGAACTACGTTCAGTATTCGGCCGACACGCTGATCAATAACATGCGGCTGGACGTGGAGCGGGCGGTGCGCGCCAAGACGATTTCGCTGGATGAATCGACGCGGATGCTGCGTTTCTACGAACAGACGATGGAAGGGTATACCTATTTGACCAACCGTCCGAAGGACGAAGCGGCGGGGACGAACGGCCATGGCGGCAACGGCGCGCGCGCGGCGACCGGCGGACATGCCGTACCGGCGGAAGCCAAGTCCGACGTGCCTGTGGTGAGTAAATGACCGTCCCGGGCGGCACGGCCGGAGCGAATCGCTGGGCGGGCGGCCACTATGAACTCGCGATGATCTTCGAAGTTGACGGGGACCAAGCCGCGACGGCGCGCGCAGTGCTGGAGACCCTTTGGAGCCGGGCGGAAATCAGTGGGCCCATGGCTGCGCGCGGTGCCGACCCGGCAACCAATCCCTGCTTCGATCTGGGTTCGATCGATCTGATCGCCGGATCGGGCCTCCACTTGTACGGACAGGCCGTTCTGCCCAACGGCGCCATTGCGCCCTGCGGGACTATCGTATTTCCTGAGCAATCCGGCCGGACGGCGGTGTCACTTTTTCTGCCGATGGCGAGCTTGGGAGAGTCCTACTCGGTGGGCGGTTTTCCTTTCGGCGACGATGGGCCGGAAGCGGACGGCTGGCGAAACTCTCTGGACCGCTGGTTGGCGACAGTCGGCATGGTTGTCTTTGTGCGAACGCCCTTTCAGTTCGGGCTGGTTGGATTCGAAACCGATTCGATCGACCCTTGGCAGGAAGTGCTGGAACGCGGCAAACCCGAGCTGCGTCGCAATGGGGTGTTGTGGCCCTCGTCCGGCGGCGTGGAGTTCCTGCCGCGTACCGAGCGGTGAAAGAATTCCAGGGCTCAGTTGTTGTCAACGCCGGCAGAAGCCAAGTCCGACGTGCCGGTGGTGAGTAAATAGCTGAAAACTCCACCGCAAATGCCGTTGTGAATCGACGCCGAGGCGGTGGCGGCTACACTGTCTATTTCGATCCAAGTGGCGCATCAAGATTGAATTCAGGGGTCGGTGAGAAGACAGAGCCAAGAGCCGGACTGAAGACCGGCGGTCCCAGGCCGAGCCAAGAGCCGGTGTGAACACCGGCGCTCCCAGGGGGCGCTTTCTCCGCACAACCGCCAAATTGAATCTTGAGGCGCCTCAGGGGACGGGTGCCTGGTGGAGGTCCTATGCGCGATCTGATTCACAGCGGCGTGTTGTGGCCGGCGCTGGCGGTGCTGTTCGCCAGCAGCGTTATTCAAGGGATAGCGGGGTTGGGGTTGGCGTTGATTGGCGTGCCGTTCCTGTGCATGTGGTTTCCCATGGACGCGGCGGTGGCGCTGGTCACGATCACCACCGTCACGGTTTCGGGCTTGATTGTGTTTCGGCTGTGGTCGCACTGCAACTGGCCGCGCGCGCTGTGGCTGGGCGTGCCGACGGTGCTGCTCGCGCCGGCCGGCGTATACCTGCTGCTGATCCTGACCAAGAAGCAGCTGTATTTTGTCATCGGGGTGGTGCTGATCGTCAGCGCGATCTACGGCTGGTGGAAGCTGGCGCGCCAGAAACGCACCGCGGCGCGGCTGGGAACCACCGATGCAGACGGCGCGGTGGCGGCTCCACCCGGTGGGGTGGCAATGGACGAAGCAGTGGAACTGGAGGGCGCCGGCCTTTCCACGACGGCGGCGGCGGCGCGGTTTTCGCCGACCAAGCTGGCGGCGATCGGCAGCGTGAGCGGCGTGATGGGGGGCGCGGTTGCGATGAACGGACCGCTGATCGCGGATTACTTGAACAAAAGCGGCATCCGCCCTGAGGAATACCTGGTCACGCTGAACGTGATTTTTCTGGCGTCGGCGGTGACGCGGGTGGGCCTGTATTGCGCGGGAGGCTTGGTCAGCGCACAGACGATGTGGCTGGCGCTGGCGACGTGGCCGGCGGTGGTGATCGGCGTGGTGCTGGGCGGCAAGCTGTCGCGGTTGATTCCGCGCGCAGCGTTTGTGCGGGTGATCGACGGATTCCTGGTGCTGATCGGCGTGTACATGCTGATTCAGGCCTGCCGGTAGGCGGGCGCGCGGCGGCTATTTTGTCCAGTCGATGGCGACGGCGAAGGTTTTCACTTTTTCTTCGATCAGCAGGCGGTAGCCTTCGGCGGCTTCCTTCCAGGGGACGGTGTTGGTCAGGAGTTTGCTCGGCAGCAGCCGGCCCTGGGCCATGAAATCGAAAATCGTGCGCAGCAGAATGCCGCGGTTCCAAGCAACGTAGGGATCGACGGCGTTGGAGACTTTGGGCATGTGCATGGAGTTCATGCGCAGTTCCTTCATCTGGAACTGCGTGTACAGATCCATCGGGATGGTCTGGTGGTTGCCGCTGACGATGGTGATCTGACCGCAGCGCTGCGCCAGCCGCAGGGCCAGTTCGGTGCCCTTGGGATGGCCCGAACATTCCATGACGATTTTCATGCCGGTGCCGGGGGCTTCGGTGCCGATGTAGGGCCGGATGGTGGCTTCGTCGGTGGGATCGAGCGCCAAGCAGTTGCGGCCGCGGCACAGCGCGCGGCGTTCGGGCATGGGGTCGAGCGCGAGCAGCGGATTGGCGCCGGCGAGTTCCATCCACAGCAGCGTCAGATGGCCGATCAGCCCCTGGCCGATGACGGCGCAACTGTCGCCGATGCACACACCGCTGGTGCGCACGCCATGCAGGGTGATGCAAAGCACCGAAGCGAAGATGGCGTCTTCGTCCTTCACGTTCGCGGGGACTTTGTAGAGGGTGGGGTCGTCGGTTTTGACGATGCAGCGAGTGGCGTGCGGGGCCATCAGCATGATGCGGTCGCCGGGTTTGACGTTGCTGACGCCGGGGCCGACGGCTTCGACGGTGCAGACGTTGGAGTAGCCCCAGTTGTCGATGGGGAAGTTCAGGATGCCCTGTTTGACTTTGAAATGGTTGCCGGTCAGGATGCCGATTTCGGTGCCGGTGGAAATCAGCGTTTTGCGGGTGCGCACCAGCGCTTCGCCGGGGCCGGGCTGGTCGGTTTTCATCTTGAATTCGACGAGCCGCGCCTGAGCAGCGGCTTGGTAGATGACGTGAAAGTCCGGTGCAGCCATGGCGGGATTCCTTGCCGGGGGGGAGGGTGCGTTGCGCCGATCGCGCGGTAGACTTCATTATAGAAACCGCAGCCGGGCGGGTAAGGGGTGTAGGCTTGCGTGGACGGGAATTTTCACCCGCGGGAAGCGAAAAAGTTCGAGCGCAGATCACGCTGCCAATTGGTACGATGGTACCGTCGTGCGGCGATCGAGGCGGTGGGGAGAGTGCCGATGCGACCGATGTTCCTGTGTGGGTTGGTCGGCTGTGCCATTTTTTCCCTGGCGCCGATGTCGGCGTCGGCTGCCGAAAGCAAATCGGCGCCCGCCGCGCCCGCTGCTGCCGTGCCCGCGCCGGCGGTGCAGCCGGTCGATGTCACGCATGTCAACGACGGTTCGAGCTTTGACGCGGTGACGCTGCCCGCGCAGGGCGCGGGCAAGAAACTCGAGGTGAACTTCGTTCCCTACGTGTCGTTTTTTCTGGATTTCGTGCAGAACCTGAGCGGTCAGAATCGCAACCAGAGCGACGTGAAGATCGGCAACTATGATCCCAACACCGGCATCGTGACGGCGACGCAGCCGCGCGGGCAATTCGACACGAATTTCGGCGTGGACCGGATGTTGCTCGGCGTGCAGATGCAGTACGACGAGCGCTGGAGCGGCGGGGTGGAATTGCAGGCGACCGACACGCCGCGGATCGGCGGCACAACGACCTCGGGCGGCAGTTCGGTCGATCTGTCGCTGGCCTACCTGCGGGTGGACTTGGGCGCGGGATTCTACAATCACAGCCTGGCCTTCGGACGGATTCCGACGCTGTACGTGAATTATTTTGACGACGTGTTGTGGGGCCACCGCTTCGTAGCGCCGGGTTTCATGGAACGCAACGGGCTGGAATTCCGCACCGACGACGGCGTGCGGGTCGACGGGTTCAACGCGGAGCAGACCTGGCTGTGGTCGGCGGCGGTGACCAACGGCGCGCCGATCGGCAACGAAGCGCAGTTCGACGGCATGAAGGGTTTCAGTGCGATGGTGATCGGCCAGCCGTTCATCGACGAACCGGACGCGTTTTTGCCCGGGCTGAAGGTGGTGGCCGAGTTGAGTCTGCTCGATCGGGCCTCGGTGGGCAACAATCCGCGGATTTCGAGCGCCAAGCGGCATCTGTTGCTGGGGCTTTTTTACATTCAGCCCCGCTACCATTTCGGGCTCGAACTGATCCCCTGGGGCACGCAGGGGCGGGACGCGCGCAAGCCGACCTCCACGCGGGACGGCAACGTGTTTGGGCTGTCGGTGTGGTCGGTGTTTTTGCCGCAGCCGGATTGGGACGTGTATCTGCGGCTGGACGTTTGGGATCCCAACACCCAATCGAACCGCGAGGATGCGACGTTCGTGGGCGGCACCTCGGTGACGCAGACGGCGCCGGGGCAGGAATCGTATTACGTGCTGATGGGGGCGAGCAAGCATTTCAATTCGATGGTGCAGGGCAGTTTGAATCTCGAGGTTTCCGACGACGACGGGAAGCTGCAGTTCAGCGCCGGCGGGGCGCAGGTTGCGACGGCTTCGCGGGTGGATGTGTCGGTGCGTTTCGCGGTGACGATGTAGCCGAACCCAGGTTGCGGCGCTACAGCATGTTCAGGGGGTCCACGTCGACGATGCGCTGGATGTATTTGTCGACCGGTGGAAGGGCGGCGAGCAATTTCGCCAGCCGCGGGTGATCGGGCGCGAACCCGACGACATGGAACCGGAAACGGTCCTTGATTTTCAGAATTTCGCAGGGGGAGGGGCCTTTCAGCGCGACGCCAGCGGGACCGTCGGCCGGTCGCCGGCGTCCGGCGTTCGAGGTGGTCTGGCTTGCGGCCAGCGCGGCGCGCCAGGCGCGGGCGAAATCGGCGGCGGCCTGTTTCAGACGGACGTAATCGCGGCCCTGCAGCACCACGCGGACGATTCGGCGGTGGGGTGGATACCCCAGCGCGCGACGGTGCGCGATTTCTTCCTTGGCGAAGGCTTCGAAATCGTGGTGCAGCGCGTGCTGGATGGGCGTGGCGTTGGGCAGCGCGGTTTGAATGTACACGGCGCCGGGCCACTCACCGCGCCCGGCTCGTCCGGTGACCTGCGCGATCAATTGGAAGGTGCGTTCGGCGCCGAGGTAGTCGCACTGCCGCAGCGAGCCGTCGGCGTCGACGATGCCCACCAGCGTGACGTTGGGAAAATCGAGGCCCTTGGCGACGATCTGGGTGCCGACCAGAATGTTGATTTCGCCGGTCATGAGTCCGGTCAGGACGGCCAGCAGCGCGGAGCGGCTCTGGGTCACGTCGCTGTCGAGGCGCGCCACGCGTGCGGCGGGGAATTCGCGCTGGAGCTCTTCTTCGACCCGTTGCGTCCCGGCGCCGAGAAAATGCAGGTCGGGCGAATGACAGACGGGGCAGCGCAGCACCACGCCTTCGGCGCGCCGTCCGCACAGGTGGCACATGCGGAAGCCGGCGGGCAGCGGTTCGGTGCGCGGCGCGGCGGGCAGGGTTTCGTGCGGCCGACTTGAGCCAGACGGCTCAGCCTGGGTGGTTTCGGCTTCGGCTTTCGGCCCGACGCGGTGGAAGGTCATCACCTGGTCGCAGTGCTCGCAGCGGTCGATCCATCCGCAGTTGCGGCAGTGACGCACCGGGTGCTGCCCGCGGCGGTTCACGAACAGGATGGCCTGGTGGCCCGCGGCCAGGGTCTTTTTGAGGGCGGCGCGGAGCGGCGGCGTCAATGTGGGCGGGCCGACCTGCGGATCGAAATCACCGCCGCTCAGGTCGCGTTCGATGGTGTTGGTATCGATCAGTTCGACCTGCGGCAACTGCGCGGCGCCGACGCGGGTGGGCAGCCGGAGCAGTTCGCAGCGACCGGTGTTGGCCAGGTGGAAACTCGTCAGCGACGGCGTGGCCGACCCCAGCACCACGGTGGCGCCCACCTGTCGGCCGCGCCACAGCGCGAGGTCGCGGCCGTTGTAGCGCGGCGAGCTTTCCTGCTTGTAGGTGGTTTCGTGCTCTTCGTCCACCACGATCAACCCGAGATTCGCCAGCGGCGCGAAGATCGCCGAGCGCGTGCCGACCACGACCTGCGCGCGGCCTTCACGCGCCTGCAGCCAGTGGTCGGCGCGGACGCCTTCGGTCAGGTGCGAATGCAGCGTGACGACGTGCGCGCCGGCGCGTGCCTGAATGCGCGCCAGGGTCTGCGGGGTGAGGGTGATTTCCGGGACGAGCACCAGCGCGCTGCGGCCCTGTTTCAGGCAGGCCGCCAGGGCGTGGAGGTAGACCTCGGTTTTGCCCGACCCGGTGACGCCGTGCAGCAGCAGTGGGCGGAATTCGCGGGCCTCCAGCGCGGCGCCGATCCGTTCCACGGCGTGCGCCTGGTCGGGCGTCAGCGCCCACGGTTCGGACCGCCCGCCCAGCCCCGGCAGATGGTAGGGGTCGGGGACCGATTCGGCCAGTTCGGCCAGCACGCCGGCTTTGAGCAGCGCCTGGATGGCACCCGGCCCGCCGCCCGCGCCGCGGGTGCGGCAAAGCGCCAAAAGTTCCTGGCGCGTCAGCGGTTCGCCGGCCAGTTGCAAGGCTTCAAGCACCGCGCGCTGGGCGCGTTTGCGATCGCCCAGCGCGGCGATCGCCGCGGGCAGGTCGTCGTAGGCGACCTGCGCCGGCGCCAGCCGCCGGACGGCCTGGCGTTCGGTGTTGCGGAGCACGCCCGGCGGCGCCATGGCGCTCAGGCATTCCCCCCACGGGGCGCGGTAGTAGTGGGTCAGGAAGCGGCCCAGTTCGAGCAGATCCGGGGGCAGCAGGCCGGGCAGGCCGAGCCGTTCCAGCACGGGGCGGTAGCGTAGCCGCCGCCCGGACGGGCCGAAGGCTGGCGGCGGAGAATCCGGCTCGCGCGCCGCGATCAGCCAACCGACGCGCAGCGTGCCGCGGCCGGGGCCGAACTGGACCAGCAGCGGCGTGCCGGGCGGCGGCAGCGCGCCGAGTTCCGCCGGCCAGCGGTAGGTGAAGGTCGTCTCCGGCTCGGCGAAAACATCCACGGCGAGATCGACGTAGGCCGGCGGTGCGCGCGGGGTTTCACCGGGCGCCAGCGCGTCGAGTCGGGCCACTTCGGTGGCGCTCATGGGCGCCAGCAGGCCCTCCGGCGCGGCGCGGCCGCGTTTGCCGCGCCGGGAGCGGACAGCGGATTTTCCGGCTTTCGGCGCCGGCCCGAACAGATGTCCCGAATCCCGGTCGTTCATGCTACCTTCCATCGCCGGATTGCCGCCGGCGCTTGTGTGCTTTCGATCCTGCCGGCGTTGCCTGCGCAGGAGTCCCGCTGCTCGGCCCGGTTATATCCGCAGCCGCTCGAGGGCAGCGGCCAGTGCTTGAAGCCCCGTGGCGCCGGCCGGCGCGGGCGGGGTCGCCGCCAATGTCCAGGCCCCTTCGTAGCCGGCGTGTTCGAGGAAAATGGTCAGCTCGTCCAGGCTTTCGGGCTCCGGCTTTTCCACCCGCTGCGGCAGCCACAGGCCCTGCCGAGCCGCGGGACGCAGGCGCAGGTCCTGGTCGTCGCAGCGCAGGTGCACGATCCGCCCGCGGGAGGCTTCGATCAGCGGCGCGAGCCGCGCGCCGAAGCGCCTAGCCTGCGGCAGGTCAAGATCGACGGTGAGGCCGTCGAGCGCGCCCGGGGCAGACAAACCGGCCGGACCGGCAGCGCCGCCCGGGCCGAGGCTCGCGACCCAGGGGCCGCTGGAGCGCACCGCCACGCGGACACCGCGATTCAGACCGAAGCCAACCAGTTCGTGCAGCGCCGAACGCACGGTGGCGGCGGCCGCGGCATCGCCGCCGGCGGAAGGATGCACGGCCGCGGCGGCTGCGGCGCCGACTTCAACGCTGAGCACGCCGGTGGGGCCATCCAGCGCCGCGAGGAGCTCGATGCCGCGCGCGCCGAGTGCGTAAATCCGGTCCAAGCCTTCACCGCCGGTCAGGAGGTCGGGCAGGTCGAGGGCGGCCACCGTCAGATCGGCATGGCGCACTGCGCGGCGGAAGTCCTGGAGCGTGCGGCCTTCCAGTTCGGCCACGGGAATCACGCCGGGCCGTTCGAAGCCGCCCACCCAGTCGGCGGTGAAGGTTACTGCGCGCGCGCCCAGGCCGCGCGCCGTCGCCAGCGCGGGCCGGATCGCCAGCGGCAGGAGGTTCAGGGCAAGGGAGGGAATGCGGTGCATGGACGGGGTCGCAGCGGGCCAATGGAACGAAGGGCACCCGGCCGGGCGGCGTACCCCGCCCGGTTCGGGATGTTCAGGCTTCCATTGTAGCCAGTTGCGCGAGTGCCGAGGCTACTCGGCGCCGCCGAAGAGTTCGAACTGCAGGTAGGCGGTGTCGAAGTCGCCGTTGGTGCGCGGCGTCGCCGGCACGCCGGTCTTGTCGCCGAACCCTTCGGCCCAGAAATGGCCGAACACGAAGCTGACATCAACCGCGTTGAACATCCGCGAGTTCATGCGCAGGTCCAGTTCGGTGCCCAGTTCCGACGGCGCATTGGGGTTGTGCAGCGGCACGCGCACGCCGCCGTAGCTGAACGGCGTCGCGGTGACCAGCGAATCCGCGCCCACGCCGGACCCGTACCAGTTGTCATGGGTGTTGTCGACCCAGAACTGGGAGAGCGTCGCGACGAAGACCGAGCGTTTGAAGGTCTGACCGGCGTTGACGTTGTCCATCCCCGGCAGGGGGAACAGCGCGCGCAGCGCGATTGAGCGTTCATTGGCGCGGCCGACGGCGTCCATTTCGCCCAGCGTGTCGTGCTGTTCGCCGAACAGCGGATTGAAGGTGTGCACCGCCTTGTCATTGGGGTTGTTGTCGCCCGAGGCCCAATCGAGCAGCAGGCTGACGATCGGCGAATAGCCGTTGCGGCCGTGGAGCGTCCAACTGCCCACGAAGCTGGCCATGAAAGCCTGCACGTAGCTGGTGTAAAATTTGCCACCCTGCAGGGCGCCTTCGAACTGCCAGTTGAAGTTCGGGGAAGGATCGCCGCCGGTCAGGAAGCCGTAGGTGATCAGGAAGATGCCGCGCGGCTCGACGCCGTCCTGCCCGTCGCGCTTGAGGATGTACAGGTAGGGCTGAAACAGGTCGATCCGGCCGCCGGTTTTGTCCGCGGCTTTCTGGTCGAGCGTGATGTGGACGCCGAAAAACTGCCGCAGCTTCTGATCCACCGTGGCCACCGAACCGTCCTTGCGCTCGAGCCGGAAATAAAACAGCCGGGCGTTCCAACTGCCGTCGATCGCATCCATGAGGCCGGTGATGCCATCGAAGAGGTTGCCGGTCTGCGACCAGTCTTCGTTGGAAATCAGGCGGTGCGCGCCGGTGGCGAAGGTCTGCCGCCCGATCTTGGTGTCGAAGCGGAAATGCTGCGTGTGAAAAAGGTCGACGAATTCAACCCAGGCCTGGCGCACATCGGTGCCGAAGGTGTTGAGGTTGTCGGCGGTGACCGCCGCGGCATCGGTGGTGTTTTCACCCCAGCGGCGCCAATCCTGCATGGAGATCAGCGCGTTGACGTGCTCGTTGATCTTGAACCAGGCGCCCAGGCGAGTGCGCTGCAGGAAATCATCGTTGTATTGCCCGCCGATCGAATTGTTTTGGTCGGCATTGTGCCAGGCAGCGTAGCGGACGCGCAAATCGAAAAGAATTTCAACCGATTGCACGTCCAGCCGGGATTTGCCGGCCAACGCATTGGAGTTCCAGATTTCCTGTCCGCTGGTGACCGTCGCGACGCCGCCGGTTTGCGGCGCCGCCATGACGGTGGGCGCCGGCGCCGGCGCTGGTGCCGGTGCTGGCGCTGGCGCCGTTGCATCGGCTTTCGGTTGCGCCGGCGCTGCATCCGCGGCGCTCAGGGGCGCCGCCCACAGCACGGCACACGCCAGGACAGGCCAGAATATCCCCACGCTACTTTTCATCCCACTCCCTCCTACCCGGAACCCACCACCGCCACTACCGCCACATCGATAGCGTGTGCGAGCGACGTTCCCCACGGTGACCCACGGCCCCGTAGAGACGGCTCGGAATGCACACGCGCACCATTTTATAGCGGTTCAAACAAAGGTTGTGCGGGGGGGATGGGGAATTCAGATTCCGGGAGCACATTGCGCAGCCGACATCAATTATTCGGCTTGCCTTCGATCGCCGGATCGACTTTATCGTAGCGATCCTGCTTGATCTGTTCCGCCTGCTGTTTGATGAGGTCCAACTGCTCCTGCGTTTTCTGGCGCAGTTCGGTTTCCTTTTGGGCCGGCGTCACGATCGCCAGGCGGTATACATTCGAGCGCGCCCAATTTTTGGTGTAGGCCTTGTCGCTGAGGCCGGGCGTCGCGCTGGCGGTGCGATCCGGGCCATCGTCGGGCGCGCCGTCCTTGGCTTCCACCCAGAAGGTGATCACATCCCCTTCGGCCAGCGGGCCGCCGGTGTTGGGCAGGTCGCGGATCGCCATCAGGTAGGTGCCGTCGTAGTCGGCGGTGGACATGTTGGAGAGAATGTCGATGGTGTGAAACTTCTCGGGCGAGTCGTCGTCGCCGAATTTGTAACGCAGGCGGATCGCCTTGAGCCCAAAATTGTCATGGGCGCTGAACTGGATCGGGTACTTGGCCGCCAGGGTCACCGTATCGTCGGCGGGCGGGAATTTCACCGTCACCGTCGGCGGCGGATCGATCCGGCTGACCACCTGGTAGATCGGCGGATTGTCCGGGTTGCTCAGACCGTTGATCGCCAGCAGATCGATGAAGTAGCTGGTGTTGCGCGTCACCGTGAAGCCGCCCTTCCAGACGGGATCGGCGCCGGAGGTGTCCTCTTTCAGCTTCACCACCTGCGGCAACGGCTGACCCGGTTCGGGATCGTTGAACTGCAACTGCGCGTGCAGCAATTTCTGCGTCGCGTGCAGTTCGATCTGGACGGTGGAACCCTGAAAGGCGCTGATGTCGCCGGTTTTGTCGTGGATGTCCGGCGCCATCTGTGCCTGCATGTAACTCGGCGGCGTCACGCTGACCTTGATGCTGCGCATCAGCGGCCGCGGCAGCACGGTGAAGGAATGCCAGTCGGTGTGGCCGTCGTCCAGGTCGCCGCGAACCTGGAAAGAATCGGTGACCGCTTCCAGTTTGGCCTCCCAGTACAATCCTTTGCGGAAGGTCGCCCACGCGGGGGCGCCGCTGCCGGGTCCTTGTTTTTGCTGCGTTAGCTTTTGCGCTTCGGCGGCCAGCGCTTTGGGGACGGTCAGGGTGAGATCGTGGGAAACCCCGGCGTTGGGGCCGTGGGTGTAGGTGTAGGTCAGCGCGCCTTCCTCGAAATGGCCTTCGTCATCGAGGGCCAACTGGGAGTCGTCGGTCAGGTAGACGCGGACGTGGATCGTATCGCCGGCGGCCAGCGGCAAGGCGGCGGGCGTGGCGGGGGCGGCTCCTGGCGCCGAAGCACCGGCGGTCGAATCGGCATCCTGCACGACCTGGCCCTGCGCATTGACGCATTCAACCTGCCCCAGATGGATGCGGGTCGGGTACTGGTCGGGCAGAAAAATAAGCCGCTTGAAAAACGCCTGCGCGTGGGCGGGGAAAAGGCAGCACAGGCCCACGGCCAGCGCCAGCCCGGTCAGCGCCTTCCACAGCCAGTTCCAGGCCGGCTTGAATTTGACCACCTGCGGGAATTCGATCGCGCGGGTGAAGGTGATGGTGTCTTCCTGGAGCGCTTCGACCAGTTCCATCGACCCGACCGGGCGGGCTTCGTCGGTGGCTTCGGTCAGTTGCAGCGTGGAAATCAGGCGGTGGCGGAGTTCCGGATGCGCGTTTTCGACGTGCAGCGCCATCAGGTCATCATCGAGGGTGCGTTGCAGGGGTTTGGCGAGGAATACATAGGCTCGCCAGGCCATGAGGGCCAAGACGACGGCGGTCAGAATGCTCCGCACGATGTAGGCCCCGACCCAGTCGATGCTGCTGACGATCCAGATGTCGACCACGAAAAAGAGGGCCAACAGCAGGAGGACCCACAGGCACAGGCGGCTCAGGCCGGCCACCCAGGTGACCAGCCGTTCTTTGCGCCGGACCCCTTGCAGCCGGCGGCGGAGTTCAAACAGAATATCGGCCATCCTGGAGTACTCGTGTTCGAGGCCGCTTCCACGGCCGGCAGCCGGCCTGCGAAAATGGCTGGAAGCCGGTGCGAACTCACCGGTTACGCCCTGTGTAACCGGCCACCGCCCAAGCGGTCACCGGAATTTGCCTTCCGGAAGGCAGTCGATTTTAAACCGGAATTCGGCTTGACCTTTCGGCGCTCCTCGCCAGAATATTTTTCCTTGTCCCTGCCCAGACCGTGCGCATACCGCGCCGCTGCGGGGACCGGTGTTTCCTCGACCGGCCTCAGCCGTTTTTGCCGGCCGCAGCCGTTTTCAACAGGTTCGTCCAGGAAGGTGGCTCCCATGCCTAAGAAGAAAACGCACAAGGGGTGCGCCAAGCGGTTCAAAATCACCAAGCACGGCAAACTCAAGCGCCGCCAGGCTTCGTTGCGCCATCTTTCGACCGGCAAGTCGCGTAAGACCAAACGCCACCTGCGCTCCCCGAAGATCGTCAAAGGCGCCACCTTCAAGCGGCTGTACCGTCTGATGGGCCTGAAATAGGCGTTCGACTCGTTTTTTTCGAAGGAATCCGTTCATGCGTACCAAGACCAACGTCGCCCGCCACAAGGCTCAGAAGCGCATTCTGCGCATGGCCAAGGGGTATGTCGGCGGCCGGCGCAACATGTTCCGCACGGCGCTCGAGACCATCAACCGCGCCGAGGCGTACAACACCAAGCATCGCAAGACGCGGCGCAACGACATCCGCAAGATTTGGATCGTGCGGCTGAACGCCGCCGCGCGCGAACGCGGCTTGCGCTACGGCGAACTGATGCACGCTCTGAAGCTGGCCAAGATTGAACTCAACCGGAAAATGCTGTCCGAACTGGCCATCCAGGATCCGGCCGCGTTCGACGCCGTCTTCAACGCGGCGCGCGCGGCGCTCCAGCACTAAAGCTTTCGCCATGCTCGATGAAATCCGTCAGCAGATCGACCAGGCGCGCCGCGACTTCGAGCAGGCCGCGGCGGCGTCGCTGGAAGCGGTCCGCGTCAAGTACCTCGGCGGGCAGGGGCTCGTCAAAGCCGCCAAAAAGCTGATCGGACAGGCGGCTCCCACCGACCGTCCGGCGATCGGCAAGCTGGCCAGCGAATTCGAAGCCGCCTGCAAGGATGCTTTCGAGGCCGCGCGCGAACGGTTGGGCGCCGTCGGCGGGGCGTCGGGCGCGCGCACCGCGCCGCTGCGCGACTGGACGCTGTTTCCCGAATATCGGCCCGGCGGTTCGCTGCATCCGATCACGCGCATGATGGAATTGATGACCGACGCCCTGGCGCGGCTGGGGTTTGAAGTCGCGGTCGGCCCCGAGGTCGAAACGGCGCACCACAATTTTGACGCGCTGAACATGCCGCCTTCGCATCCCGCGCGCGACAGCCACGACACCTTTTATTTCAGCCGCCCGCCCGGCGCGACCACCGCCGCCGGCGGCGTCGAACCGTTGCTGCTGCGCACCCACACCTCGCCGGTGCAGGTCCGCTACATGCTGAACCACCACCCGCCGGTCCGGATCATCACGCTGGGCCGCTGCTACCGCGCCGACCCGATCGATGCGACGCATCACTCCACCTTCCACCAGATCGAAGGCCTGTACGTCGACCGGAAGGTTTCGATGGCCGACCTGAAGGGGGTGCTGTCCGAGCTGTGCCGCGCGGCCTTCGGCGGCGAAACGCGGACCCGTTTCCGGCCCAGTTTTTTTCCCTTCGTCGAACCCGGCGCCGAAGTCGATGCGGAGATCGTCAACCGGCGCGGCGAGCGCCGTTGGATCGAACTCGGCGGCTGCGGCATGGTGCATCCGCAGGTGCTGCGCAACGTCGGGGTGGACCCCGAGGAACATTCCGGCTTCGCCTTCGGCATGGGCATCGAGCGTTTCCTGATCCTGCGCCACCAGGACCGCGATCCTTTCGACCTGCGCCACTTCCTGGAAAGCGATGTTCGGCTGCTGCGGCAATTTGCCTGAGATCGCCGCTTCGAATGCGCGCGGCTGCGCCCGCCGACTGCCTCGTTTCTTCCCTGCGCCGTCCCCCTTCGCGAGCCGCCCGGTGCGGATACAATCGCCCCGGAGCCGGTTCCGCCGCCGGCCGTGGATCGTTTTCGCTGCGGGGGTGTATTCATGTACAAAGATCTTGGGACGGTCACCCTGCGATCCGGTGAAACGCTGCAAGTGCTCCGCGTGCGCATGCCCGACGAGACCTGGAGCGCGCCGGTCCGCCAACTGCTGGGCCACAAGGGCGAAGTCTGGCGCTGGCAGGTGGAAGCGGGCATGGCGCGCGACCTGCCGATCGATCATTTCTACTACCTGCTGGTCAAGAACGGCCGTCCCATCTCCAATGTGACCGTGGTCGAGCATCGCGGCATCGCCACCTACGGCCACGTCTTCACGC
>JBOHNC010000226.1:0-11564 GCA_050730415.1 Planctomycetota bacterium | reverse complement strand
ATAGGGCACCTTCGTTCAAGTGCTAACTCAGGTTCCGAGTCAAGAAAATCCCCAAAATTCGACCGCTCTGGAAACCGTTCCTGGAAAATGAGTTGTGAGGAGTTTTGCTAAAAATGTGCCATTGGGGACGCTGTCCCGTGCAAAAACAGTGCGAGCGAAGCTCGTGCAGTGTTTCTTTTCTTGCGCGCATCAGCGCGCATCTTATCTCTTGGTTGTGGTGTCGGCTTCCAGCCGGCTTGGTGAGGTGGGCATCCTTACCCACCGGCTTTCTCTTGCGCGCGTCAGCGCGCACCCTGGGAGTGCTGGTCATCAGACCGGCTTCTTCGTCCTAACTGTGCATTCGGTTCCGTGTGCGCGCACTTTTTATGCACGGGACAGCGTCCCGTGCCAATGCTTTGGGCACTCCCAAGGGGCGCTCCAAGGGCGATGCAAGAGGCGCGGGGCCACTGCACCACGGCAAGGTTAAATCTTGATGCGCGGCTAGTTTCGGGGCCGACCGGTCAGCACTCGCGTGGCGCAGAGGCGATCGTGGATCGCTCGCCCCTGGCTGTCGAAGAACCCCGGCAGCCAGCTCGCCGGGGTCAGCGCCCATTTCAGGCAACTCCGCAGCAGCAGGTTGGACCACGACGGCAGTGCGCCGTCCAGCCGCCGGACATGAATTCCCGCCAGCCGCTTCCCGGGCGAGCCGCCGCCCGCGCGCAGCCGGCCGGCCACGTCCACCAGCAAGCCCACGCCCACCCACGCGCCGTAGGCGGCCAGCAACCGGCCCCAGGTGCCCACCTCGCTGACGCGCGCCAGATAGGCGCCCGTGATCGCGCACAGCGCCGGCGGCAGCAGGTCCACGCCGGCCGCCAGCGTGCGTGCGAAGGAAGTGGCCGGCGGCCAGGCCCAGATCAGCCCGCCGGCGCCGCCGGTCGCGACGGTGCTTGCCGCGCCCTTGGGACGCAGGCGGTTGGCCGCCAGGTCGGCGGTTTCCCGCACGCGCGCGGAATTCAAGGGCTCCATCGGCGCGATATCGAGGTCGGTCACCATGCCGGTTTCGCCCGGTTGCGCGACTCGCGCCGCGCCGCCGGCTTGGCGCTCCGTGGCCTCCAGCCGGTCGCGCTGCAACCGTGCGGCCGAGGACGGCGGGAGCGGCGGTACTTCGACCGTTTCGTCGGCCGCCAGGGCGGCCGCCGCCGCTTCGGCCGCCACCAGCGTCGCGGGCGGAGCGGTTTCGGCGGGCGGTGCGATCAGGCTTTCGTAGAACTGCTTGAAGTCCTGCGGTCCGGCGGGTGCTGTGGCGGTGGCGTCTTCGGACCGCTGCAACAGCCGCGTCACCAGGCCGGCTTCGTCGCCGCCGGTGCCGGCTGCGCTGTGCGCGGCGGACGTCGCGCCGGTCTCGGCCGTGTGCAGGCGTGCTTCGAAGGTGGCGATCCGCCGTTCCATGCCCACCATGCGGTGCTCGCGTCCGCAGCGTCCGCAGCGGCCAACCTGGTCGGGTTTGATGGTGGGAAACAGGAGCCGCTGCCCGCAGGGGCAGGTGAATTTTATCCAGACCGCGCCATTTTTTTCGATCAGGACGAACTGCAACAGGCCGGTGGTTCCGGCGCCGACCGGCTCGTCCGCGTCGCGCCGATCGGCGGCGCCAACGGAAACGGTTTTCCCGGCCGCAGCCACGGCGGCGGTGGCGGTGCTGGCGGCGGAAGTGGACGGAACGCCGCCGCGCGGCGGTTGTTGCGCCGCCTTGACGGCGGGGGAGGCCGGGGCGGAGTCCCCGGAGCCGGACTGGGGCGCGGGCGCACTCAGAACCGTTTGAGCATCTCCTGGGCCGGGCGGTACGGCCAGTCATCCCCGGAACAGTGGGCCAGACACAAATTATACCAAGTGCGCGCCAGGGTCCGCCGGCCGGTCAGGCGGTGGCATTCGGCGACCAGAAAAGCCAGTTCGTCGGCTTCGCGCGGCGCGGCGTTGCTGAGTTCCACCATGAGCGGGGCATCGTCGCCCACCACGCGACCGTCCTTGGAGAGCAACGCCGCCGCGGTGTTCTGCCAGATGCGCCGTGAGCGCACGGGCGCGAACAGGTTCACGCCGCGGACGCGCGAATCGGCCTGGGTGCACTCGAACAGGGTCTGCCGCGCCTGGTCGGTTCGGCCCATTCGCAACAGGAGGTTGGCCAGGTGCAGCCGGCCCATGTTCACGATGGTCAGGCCGGAGTTGGTCCGGAGCGCGCTCATGAAGGCGCCGAGCGCGTCCTGCAGCCGGTCCATTTGCACCAGGCAGGTGCCGGCGTCGATTCCGCAGGCGGTGCGGAAATAATCCGAGGTCGCCGCGCGGCCGGCGGCGCGGAAGGCCACCACCGCCGCTTCGTAGGCGCCGGTGGTGCGCAGGCACAGGCCTTTTGCCCGCAGGATCGCCGACGGATCCACGCCGGTCAGTTGCGCCTGGGTCAGATTGGGGAAGGTGGTCCCGCGGTGGGTTTCGGGCGCCGCCAGGGATTTCAGTGCGTCCTCCAGCACCGCGAGGGCTTCATCCACCGCTCCGGTGCGTCGCAGCGCGCCGCACAGGAAATACAGGCCCCACAGCCGCAGCCCGATCGGACATTCGGCGTCGGCCACCACGGTCCGGCCGTAGTGAATGGCGAGATCGAAATGCGCGGTCTCCAGCCCGAAGTCGGTCAGGATCGTCGCCGCCCAAGCCCGCCGCTGCGCATCGGTGGAAGCGGCCGCCATGCTTTCGAGCCATTCCTGCAGGGCCTGTTCGGCGCCATGCTGCAGGAAGTAGCGGTCCCGGAGCAGTTCCGACAGGGAGGCGGCCACTTTTTCCGGTCCGCCGGTGAACTTCAGCATCCGCTCCCAGATCGAACAGGTTGCATCCCAGTTGCGCGCGCGCAGGTGGAACGCGGCCATCCATTCGCAGATGCGCAGTTGCAGGCTGGGTTCGCCGATGTTGCTTTCGAGCGCCGCCTCGTACAGCGCCGCCGCCGATTCCGGCGACTGGGGCTCCAGTTCGTGCGCGGTGACCAGCAGTTCGTCGTCGACCTCCGGCAGCCGGACGCTTTCGGCGTATTTGTGTTTGATGGTGTTGGCGTAGTCCAGCGCCATCGGCAAATGCCCGGCCGCGCGCGCCCGGCGCGCCAGGCCCATCAGTCCGAGCAGCGCGAGGGGTGTGCCGCCCAGGCGCCCGAATTCGTCGCCCGATTCGCCGAACTTCCGCATCCGCACGAGGCACAGCCCGGCCTTGTAGCGCGCCAGCCAGCCGACTTCCCGGTTCGGATGCGAATCGGCCACGTGGCGGTACTGCGCCAGCGCCTCGCTGTACAGGCCACGTTCGAAGAAGGTGTCGGGAATCGCCAACACCGACACCGCCAGCGCGTTGCCGCGCGAGTAGATGCGGATCCATTCGAAGCGCGCCCCACCGCCCCAACTGTACAGGCCCGCATGGCGTCCCGCGGGCGGGGCCGGGTCGATGTGCTCCAATTCCAGCTTGCCGTTGACGTACAGGCGCACCGCGCGGCCGTCGCGTTCGGCCAGGAGGAGATATTTCTCGCCCGGCTTCAGGCGCAGATCGCGCCGCACGAGAATGTCCATGCCGTTGTACTGAATCTTCGAACAGGTGTTGTCCTCGGCGCCGAACTGCACGCGGTAGCCGGTGTCGCCGCGGTCGCCGGGCGCGGCCTGGCGCGGGTCGGGTGCGCACAGCACGAAGGACAGCTCCCCCGGCTCCAAGTCGTCCACGACGTAGGCCTCGCATTCGATCGCCATGTCGCCCAGGATCGGTGTGCCGTGGATCAGCGCGCGCTCCATGTCCGCGCCGCTCCCGGCCCCGGCCGCCGGCGCCAGCGCGCCTTTCTCGATCCGCCACCCGCCGCGCACCGCCGCCCACTGGCTGCCCAGCCGGTCGCGTTCGAACAGGTCGTCCACCACCAGCGCCCATTGCGGATGGCCCGCGAGGTAGTCGCCGATGGCTTTTTCCAGTTCGCCCACTTTCTGGAATCGCTTGGTCGGGTCGGCTGCCAGCGCCTTCATGCAGATCGCCGACAGCTCGGGCGGCATGTGCCGCATCGGCGCGCGCCGGTTGGGCGGCTCGATCCGGCCGCGTTTGACGCGCTCGAGCACCTCGCCGAGGGTCTTGCCTTCCACCGGAGGATGCAGCGTGAGCAACTCGTACAGAATGGCGCCCAGGCTGTAGATGTCGCTGCGCGGATCGAGCCGCTGCACTTCGCCGCGCGCCTGCTCGGGCGACATATAGGCCGGCGTTCCGGCGATCCAGCCCACCTGGGTTTCGAGGCTGGCGTCGGAGTTGCGCGAACGAATCGTCGACACGATTTTGGTCGAGACCGGCGGCGAGGCCGCCGCCAGCGCCTGGCTGGCCTTGGCTGCCTCGGTGTCCACCACCGTCGTCACGCCGGTCGCCTCGCCGCTTTCGAGATTCACTGCCACCGCGGTGGTGCTGAGTTCCACGCTCGTCGGCTGCGTTTGGATGTCGCGCTCCGACCGCCGGGCCGACGCCCGCGCCGCGTTGTAGACCTTGGCCAGGCCCCAGTCCATCACCAGCACTTCACCGTATTCGCCGACCATGACGTTGGCCGGCTTCAGGTCGCGATGGATCACGCCGCTGTCGTGGGCAAAGGCCACCGCCTGGCAGACCTTGGCGAAGATTTCCAGCACCTCCTTCAGCGTTTTTCCGTAGTGAAACAGGTCGGTCGGCAGGCGCTTGGTTTCCGGCTCGGGAGCGCGGTCGGAGCGGATGCTGGCACGGGTTTCCTCCCCCGCGCCCTGGACGGTGTGCAGGCGCTGGTCGGCTTCCGCCGCGCCGCGATGCTTGCGTTTGCCGGTGGCGCCGTGGCAGATTTGCGCCAACGAAATTCCGGACACCAGTTTCATCGTGTAGTAGTCCACGTTGAGTTTGGCGTCGTGGCCCAGCCGGTAGACCGGCACGATGCCGGGGTGCGGCAGTTGCCCGGCGATCTGTACCTCTTCGAGAAATCGCATCGAATCGGCGGCGCTCATGCCGTGGTGCAGCACTTTCAGGGCGACCCGTCGCCCGATGCGCGGTTCGAAGGCTCGGTAGACCACGCCCATGCCGCCGCGGCCCAATTCCTTTTCGATCGTGTGCCCGTCCACCTCGAGGAGTTCCGGCGGCGCGGGCAGGGTCGGGGCGGGCGCCCGCACGGGCGCGGCGGCCGGATCGACCGCCTGGGTTTCATCGAAAGCCGGAAGGGAATCGCCGCCGGGCGAGGGACCCACGGTCGATTCGTGGGTGGCCGGGCGCACCAGCGATCGCCGCGTGCCTCTGGAACTGCCGGCCCCATCTTGGCCATCGGTTCCGTCGGCGCCGTCGGAGGCGTCGGAGGCGTCGGTGGTTGGCGGCGCCGCCGAATCGGCCTGCGGCAGGTCGATTTGCAGCGACCGCACCTTGGCTTCGTGGCGGCTGCGCGGCGTGGGCGGCGGCGGAAGCACGGCGGTGACGTGCGCCACGCCGCTGTCGTCGAGGTCCAGCGCCGAACGTTTGGCATCGGAGGCCGCCGGCGGCACGCCCGGCCCGGTCAGGTCGTCGGCGAGGTCGATGTCCAACTGGCAGAACGGGCAGACCAGTCCTTTGGTCGGGTCGTGGCCGATCGGGTTGATCCCGAAAATGCCGTCGCAGTGGGGGCAGTGGATTTCGCGCAACATGTCTTTCGCACGGCTCCCGACCCGTTTGCACCCACGATGGGAACTCGCGCTCGCGAATCCCCTCCTGCCGAAATCAACGCCGCAAGCGCCCGGCGCGGTTGCCGCGTGCCCGGGGCTCGGTCCCCCCGGCGCGGAATCCAGGCGTTCCGGCCAAGGCGCCCATTGTACTAAAAAGCGCAGCCCTGGCGTGCGGTTCTTGCTCTTCCTCCGCCGTCAGTCGTTCTCCCGGCCCCCGCCAACCTGCCGCCGCCCCCAACCGCCCCTCTGGACGGAATTTCGTTTCCACTCAGAATAGTTCGTTTGCGTCCCTGCGCCGGGTCCCCATCCGGCGGCTGAAAAAAGGGGCCATGCCGCGGCGGCGGGGTTTCGACCGGTGACGCACCCACGGAGCTTTCCCGACCATGATCGTCATGAAATTCGGCGGCACCTCGCTGGGCACCGCCGCCCGCTGCATCCGTGCGGCTGAAATCGTCGAAGGCCGGCTGGCCGAACGTCCGCTCGTGGTGGTCTCCGCACACGGCGGGGTCACCGACCTGCTGCTGACGGCCGCCCGGCACGCCGCGCAGGGCAAAACCGCGGGCGCGGTCGATGCCTTCCGCAAGCGGCACCAGGAAATTCTCGAGGGCCTTGGCCTCGATCCCACGCTCCACGACGACGAATACCGCGACCTGTCGCGCATTCTGGACGGCATTGCCCTGATCCGCGAACTCACGCCCCGCACCTTCGACTACATCGCCGCTTTCGGCGAGCGCTGCTCCACGCGCTGCCTGGCGGCGCTGCTGCGCAAGCGCGGGCACGCGCAGGCCGAGGCTTGGAATGCGTACGATCTGGGCTTCCGGACCGATTCCAACTTTCAGCGCGCCAAACCGCTGCCCGAAACCTACGGGCTGATCCAGCGCGAAGTCCGCAAGCACCGTGGCAAGCTGCTGTGCGTGACCGGTTTTCTGGGCAAGGACGCCGACGGCAACATCACCACGATCGGGCGCTCGGGCACGGATTTTTCGGCTTCTATTTTTGGCGCTGCTTTGGGCGCGGAGCGGATCGAAATCTGGAAGGACGTGGATGGGGTGATGACCGCCGATCCCAGCCTCATCCCCGACGCTCGCAACCTGCCGATCCTGTCCTTCGACGAAGCCTCCGAACTGACCTATTACGGGGCGCAGGTGCTGCACCCGTCCACCATGGTCCCGGCGATTCAGAAGAACATTCCGATCCACGTGCTGAACGTCGAGAAGCCGGACGACTCCGGCACCACCATCGTGGCCGACACCGGCCCGGCGCGCGAAATGGTGACGTCGATCACCTACAAGGAAGACATCATCCTCGTCACGATCATCTCGACCCGGATGCTGGGCGCCGAAGGATTCTTGCAGTCGGTCTTCGGCATTTTCGGCAAACACAAAATCGTGGTGGACATGCTGGCGACCTCGGAGGTTTCCGTGTCGCTGACGGTGGACAGCGAGCGCAACCTGGACGGCGCGGTGGCGGAACTCACGCAGTTTGCAACGGTCAAAGTCGAACCGGAACACGCCATTCTGTGCGTCGTCGGGCAAGGCATGCGCGAACGGGTGGGCATCGCGGCGACGGTATTTAACGCCGTGGCCGAGTCGGGCGTGAATCTGCGGATGATCAGCCAGGGCGCGAGCGAAATCAACATTGCGTTCGTGGTGAAAAACGCCGACATCGCGCCGGCGGTCAAAGGCCTTCATGACGCGTTTTTCGGCAAGGGCCGCAAGGCCACCGAGAAGCGCCTGGCCGCTGCGGCGCAACACAAAGCCCGCGCCGCTCGGACTTCCGCTCATGCCGGGGTGGGCCAGGTCAAAGCCCGCAAAAAGTAGCGCCGCCCCCTGGGAGTTCCGACCCCTGGGAGCGCCGCGCTCCAGCGCGGCTTCCCGGATTTTCTCTTCCGGCTCGTCAAAACCACGAATTCAGTTCCGTGAGCATTCCCACTCCCGGGAGCGCCGGCATCCTGCATGCTCCTGCGCGCGCAGCGCGGTTTCTCGTTTTCCTCTATTCTGATGTTTCCCGAATGCTCCCCGCCTTTCCTCGGTGCCACTGTGTCTCTGGGGTGAAATCCTTCCCCCGCCCTTGAATCGCTCTACAATGGTTGTCTGCGGGTGCGCCCGCGGCGCATTCTCTCCTGCGGCCTGAGGACTTTTCCATGCGTACGCCATCGTTCCGCGTCCTGAGCGCCCTCTGCGGCGCGGCGCTGTTTGCGTTTGCCGGCTGCGGAGAGACGCAGGCGGTCAGCCCCGACAGCCACCAGCCTCCGCCCAATGTCGGTGCCCATCAGCCGGCCAACGCGTCGCCGGAAGAAGCCGCGGCGGCCAAGGCCGACTTCGTGTTCTTCAACGCCATCGGCAGCCCCGAAATGGTGCATCCGCCCGAGGCGCCTTGGTCGATTCTGGAAGTTCCCGATTCGGACGCGGTCTCGAACACGAAGGTGCTGTACCTTGCCGACCGACTCAATCTGAAACTGGTCCACCACGAAATCGAATGCGGCGGGCAGAAAGACTACGCCTTCCCCGGCACCGTCCAATACAAATTCACGCTGCCGAAGGACGACCACTACGTGCCGTTCGTGCATGCCGATTTCCAGGATGACTGCGGCAATTCAATTTTCATTCAGATCGACCAGGGGCCGATTTATCGCGTGGAATATGCGGTGGCCAAGGAATTCAACACCGAATACAAATGGACCTGCCCGATGAGCGAAGGCAACCCGGTTTCCTACACGCTGGCCGCCGGGCCGCACACGCTGACGATCCTCAACCGGGAAGACGGATTGAAAATCGACGAGATTCTGGTCTGCAGCCGGAAACTCGCCGGCAAATTCGAAATGACCGAAGCCCCCCTCAAGAAAAAGTAGGTTCCCGATGTCTGCCGAAGCCACCTGGCCGCCGCCCGAGTTCGCCACGCAGCCGGCGTTGCGCGCCCGCCTGCGCCGCCGCGCTCGCGGCCTGGGATTGAAAGCGCGCACCCGTGCCGAACTCGCCCGCTGGCGCCCGCGGCTGCGCGCACGGCTGCGTGAAATCACCGGCCTGGACAGCTTTCGCCCGGTTCCGCTCGCGCCGCGGTTGGATCGGCCCGTTCGCTGCGAAGGCTACACCCGCACCCGCGCAACCATTTGCACCGAAGCCGGCGTCCGCATGCCGTTTTTCATCCTGGTTCCCGATGGCGTCGATGTGCGCCACCCGGCCGCGGCGGTGATCGCGCCGCACGGTCATGGTTCGGGCGGCAAGGTCGCCGTCTGCGGCGTCGCCGATCGCCCCGAGATTGCCGAGGCCATCGAGCGCTACAACTATGCCTACGGCGTCGCTTTGGTCCGGCGCGGCTTTCTGGTCTTTGCGCCGGACGCCCGCGGCTTTGGCGAGCGGCGGGAAGTCAACGTCGCGCCTGCCCACCTGTCGGGTTCCTGTCAGCACCTGAGCAACATGGCGCTGCCGCTGGGATGCACGGTCACGGGGATGTGGACCTTCGACTTGATGCGGCTGGTGGATTACATTCTGACGCGCGGCGATGTGCTTGTCGCCGGCGGGCCGAAGATCGGCTGTGCCGGGCTTTCGGGCGGCGGCCTGCAGGCGCTCTGGCTGGCGGCGCTCGACGACCGCATCGCCGCGGCGGTCGTGAGCGGCTACTTCTACGGCTACGGCCAGTCGCTGTTTGAAATGCATCTCAACTGCGCCTGCAATTACGTGCCGCATCTGTACGAAGTCGCGGACATGGGGGACCTTGGCGCGCTGATTGCGCCGCGGCCGCTGTTGATTGAAACCGGCGACCGCGACGGTCTGAATGGCGCTGGCGGGCTGAGCAATGTCCGCAGCCAAGTCGTGATCGCTCGGCGCGCCTACCGGCTGGCCGGCGCTCCGCGGAACTTCGTTCATGACATCTTCGAGGGCGGGCACAAATGGCATGGGCAGGCGGCTGTGCCATTTCTGCAGCAACACCTGCAACCTCGAGCTTCCAATGTGCCGCTCAGGGGCTCAGCGGGGTGATGTAGGTTTGTAAAAGAGAAGATTGCGCGCTGCGCGTGCAAGAGTTTAATGGCGCCGGCTTCGCCGGCACTTTTTGGGGCGGACCTGGCGATCCGCGCTCCCAGCAATCCGCGCTCCCAGCAATCAGAGCTCCCAGCAATCAGAGCTCCCAGCGATCAGAGCGGCGGCGGCGGAGTCTGCACTTTCCGGCGGCGATTGTTGGGCGTGGTGGGGTGGGGGGCTTTCTTCTTGGCGGCCGGTTTGGGCGCGGGCGGAGTCGGCGTGCCGGGCAGCGGGTCATCTTCGTTGGCCGCGTTGGCTCCGCCGGGCGCAGGTGCACCGCCATCGGCTTGGGCATCGCCGACAGCGCCGGGGCTGGAGATGGCCGGGGTTTGCGGTGGGCTCGCCGCGCCCGTCGCTCCCGGTTGGCCTGTCGCGCCGGCTCCGTTCGCTGCACCAGCCGGCTGGGTCGCTCCGGAGCCGCTCGGCGTCGCGGCCGCGTTCGCGGGCACCAGCAGTTCGGGGTTGTCGACCCACAGCGCCAGGTAGGGCACGGTCGATTCGCCGTGGACCAGCAGCACCAGAAAGGGCCGGTTGTACACGAACTGGCGCGGCTCCTGGATCGGATGGGGTTTGGCATTTTTGTTGTTCACCGGCGCGTGCTGGTTTTTCGCGGGATGCTGCGGGTTGATTTTTTCGACGTACGTCGGCGACGTCGGCGCCACGCCGGCGGCGTCCCAGGTCAGGCGGGTGTCCTGCAGCGCCTCCACGAACTGAACGTCCGATCCGAGCTTGGCGTTTTCCACCGGCTTGTTCAGGAGTTCGCTGTAGCGCCGGCGGATTTGAAAATCGACGGCCGGCATCAGGAACAGATCGGTCTGGCGGAAGCCGTGCGCGCGCGATTTTTTGCAGCGCGCCATCACCGCCTCCACCGTGGCTTGCAGTGTGTCGCCCGGCGGCACGCAGGCGAGGACCAAATGATCCGGGACGCCGGGGCTGCGCAACTCCACGATGAAATCGTCGGCGGACGGGTAGTCCACCACCCAGATTTCCCGCGCCCGTTCGCTCCAGTCCTTCATTTTTTCCAGCCGCCACAGACCGGTGGCCGCGACCGCCTGGCCGCCGAATTGCAGCGGGTCCTGGGCCGTGAACATCGGCGTGGCCAGTTTGAACCTTTCCGACAGGTAGGCCAGCGCCACCAGCCCGTGATCCTGCGGCGCGGTGGCCGCCGTCGCCGCCGCGTCGAAGACCGCCGGATGGCCGGGGAACTTGGCGTTCAGCTTTTCCGTCATCGTGGCCACGATGCCGTCCTTGCGGAAGCCGGCCAGGGCAAAAAAGTCGCTCGCGTCGGTCTCCTTGAGCGTCACCGATTTGCTGTTCAGGAAATCCACCATCGTCGGCGCGGCGCCGGCGAACTTGATCGTCCCGCCGGCGGCTTTGCTCGCGTCGTCCCAGGCAAATTGGAAGGAGGCGCACCACAGCAGGTTGCGGCCGGGCGAAAGCGGCGTCGTGAGCGAGGCCGTCACGAGCGTGTGGGCCAGGCGGTCGGCATCCACGGTCAGGCGCGCTCGATCGACCGGTGCCGGCGGGGTGGGCGTCGGAACGCTGGCCGAATCCGGCGTCGGGGCCGGCGGTTGCGCGCCGACCACGGGGCTGGCCGGCGGCGTCGGCAGGGCAGCCGGCGGGACCGTCGGGGCCGGTTGTGGGCTGACTGCGCCGGCCGCGGCCGGGGCGGTGGCTTTGGCGGTCGTCACCGTCGGAACGGCGGCGTGCGCTTCGAGCGGACGTGCCGGAGCGCCCTGGCCGTGGCGGAGGTACTCCACCAAGCCCACCGAAAACGCCACGAAAATCACGACCGCCACGCCCAGCAGCCACGGCCGCCAGCGTTGCAGCGCGCTCGCGCCGGGCCCGCCGGGCCCGCCGGGCTGGGCGGGGC
>JBOHNC010000225.1:0-4585 GCA_050730415.1 Planctomycetota bacterium | reverse complement strand
CTTGAACTTCATGCCACGGATGCGCCCGGTGAGTCCCGCCACTTTGATGATGGCGCCGCTGGCTTTGCTTTCGGGCATCGTCGGCAGCACGATCTCCACAGCGGTCCAGCTGATATGCGTCCGCTCACCCTGGTAGAGTTGCCCACTGCAGCGGTTAGGAATCCCATCCAGCTTCTGGATCGGGAAGCACACCTCCGGGAAGTCGGCTGCCAACAGTTCATTGCCGTCCAGTTCCATTTTCAGCGAATCGAGCATCTCCTGGGCGTGGACCTCCGATGCACCGATCAGACAGACAAACTCCCGGTGCCCATAAAGCACGGACCACAAACAGGCTGTCTCGGCGCAAACCGACTTCCCGGACCCGCGCGGCATCGCCAATGCGAACAAACCGCCGTGCAATACCGCCTGCTCGATTTTCGCAATGGCCTTCAGGTGGTCGGGCGACCAGGTTAAGTGGAAGGTCAGTGGGAAGTACTGCTCACAGAAGAATCGGAAGTCCCGCGTGGCGCGCAGCTTTCGCACGGGGTCGGCGGTGGGCGGCAGCTCGCCAATCTCGCGGCCAGACTCCGAGCGGATGCGGTTACGCTGCGCCTGCGCCTGTTTCATCGCCTCATAGGCCACCGCCGGATCGACGACCGGCTTGGGCGTATGCTTTTCATCGAACAGCCATGCCACGTAGCGAAGCAGGTCCATGCGTCGGCCGTCGCCCACGCGGAACCCGGCGCGCACGCGGTGGCGATACAGTTGCCGCTCGTCGATGACAGCACCCAGCTGCGACGAGTTGAGCAGGCGAGCCAGGTCGCCCGGCTTGAGGTTCTTCGTGTCAAGCGCCACGGCTGACCTCCCGCGCCAGCCATGCGGCGTAGTGAACGAGATTGATCGTGCCGTCAGCGTTCACCGGCGCGCCGGCAGCGATGTCATGCTGGACCGCCTCCTCGGACACCTTCTGGCTCCCCGACCGGCGCAAAAACGTCACCACGTCGGACACCGACAGCGCTGTCAGCTTGCGCGCCGCTGGCGCGTTTTCGGGACGGTCGGCGTCGAACATTTAGGCGCTCCTAACTTATTCAATTGGAATGTTTTACGAATTGACTGGATGTGTTCCAAATCGCATGGCAGTGTGTGTGTGTTCGAAGGCAGAAAAAAGGAGACGGATCATGACGACGAACGAAAAACGCCAAGCACGCGAGGCCAAGGAGGCCGCCAAATGCGCCGACTACCGCGACGACATCGGCGCGCTTCTGGACCTGGTCGGCCAGCAGGTGAGCGACTCGCAATGCAGCGAGACCTTGGCCGACATCCGTAGCGCGCTGAAGGAACTGGTGGCCAAGCGCCTGTACACCGCCAACTGCAGCGAGGCCGAGGTCCATACGATGATCGAGGAAAACCTGACGCTCCTGCGCGAGGTCGGCACCAAGCGCGTCGAGGTGATCGGCGCCAACGGCCAGAAGACGACGGTGTCCATCCCCAACAGCGGCGAGTAGCAGACGGCGGCGCGCGCTTCGCGCCGTAATGCCCCCGGCGGGAACGCCGGCAGGTCCGAAGGCCTGGCATTTTGGAAAACCCTGTTGTTTGGAGGACGAGACATGTCGAAGAAGACCAAGACCGCCATTTCGAAGGGCGCCAAGGGTAAGAAGGCCGGCCGCAAGCCGACCGTCGCCGAGGCGGTCGCCGAACGCAAAGCCGAAGAGGCGGCGGCGCAGGAGCCGATGGCGACCATCACGCCCGCGTTCGAAACCGCCATCGACGCCGCGCCGGCGGCCGACGTGGCCACGCCCGCGCCCGAGGTCAAGGAGGGCAAAGCGGCGAAGGGCGCCAAGGCCGACAAGGCTCCCAAGGCCAAGCGCGACGGTACGCCGCGCCTGCGTGACGACGGCACCTACTCGGTGCTCGACGCCGCCCACAAGGTGCTGACCGAGGCCGGTACGCCGCTGGACGCGCAGACCATCTGTGAACGCGCGCTGGCCGAAGGTTACTGGAAGACGGGCGGCAAGACGCCGCAGGCCACCATCTACGCCGCGATCATCCGTGAGATCGCCGCCAAGGGCGCTGAGAGCCGGTTCAAGAAGGTGGACCGCGGGCAATTTGCCAGCGCCAAATAGCGCGCGCCACGCCGCCCGCACAACCAGGTGCCGACGAACGCCCAGCCTCACAGCTGGGCGCGGTCGTTGAAGGGCACCGCTCATCGCATCGCCTCCGTCACCGCCGGGGGCGCCTTTGGAAACGCAGCGCCCGTCGCCTCCAGCACGGCGCGCTTCCCGGTGAATCGTTGCCAGCGGTCGATGATGACGTCGGCGTAGAGCGGGTCGAGTTCCATTAGGTAGGCCTTCCGCCCCGTCTTCTCCGCGCCGATCAGCGTCGAGCCGCTGCCGCCGAACAGGTCCAGCACGTTCTCGCCCTGCTGCGAGGAGTAGGTCAGCGCCAGCACCGCCAGATCGACCGGCTTCTGGGTCAAATGTTCCATGCTCTGCGGATTGACCTTCTTCACATGCCACAGGTCGGTCGCGTTGTTCGGGCCGAACCACCGGTGCGCGGCGCCCTCCCTCCAACCGTAGAACGCAATCTCGAACGCCCCCATGAAGTCCTTGCGCGTCAGCACCGGGTGCTGCTTGTCCCAGACGATGCCCTGCGAAAAGTACAGCTCGTGTTTTTTCAGGTACGGCGGGTAGTTGCCGAGGTTGGCGTAGCCGCCCCAGATGTAGAACCCGTGGCCGGGCACCAGCACGCGCGCCATATTGCCGAACCAGGCGTCGAGCATGCCGTCGAAATCAGCATCGGACACGAAGTCGTTGGCCAGCGGCCGATCTTTGGGGCGGAGCTTTTTGGTCGTCTTCTCCTTGGGGCCCTGCCGCGCCACATCGAACGACTGGTGGTGCGTCATCGGCTGGGTGTTGGTGGCCTGGAACGACGACAGCCCCGCCGCGATGGCGTTGTTCGAACGCGGCTCGACCTTCACGTTGTAGGGCGGATCGGTGTTCACCAGGTGGATCGGCGCGCCGGCCAGCAGCCGATCGACATCTTCAGGCTTGGCCGAGTCTCCGCACAGCAGCCGGTGGTCGCCCAGCACCCACAGATCACCCGGCTTCGTGACCGCCTCGTCCGGCGGCAAGGGCACGTCGTCCGGGTCGGTCAAGCCGGCAGTACCGTGGATACCCGCGCCCAAGATGTTTTCCAGTTCGTCCGACCCGAACCCCAGCATCTCGATGTTGAAATCCAACCCCTGTAGGTCTTTCAATTCGAGCGGCAGCAGTTCCATGTTCCACTCGGCCAGTTCGGCCAGCTTGTTGTCGGCGATCCGGTAGGCCTTGATCTGCGCCGGCGTTAAATCCTTGGCTACATGGACCGGCACGGTTTCCAGCGCCAGCTTCTGCGCCGCCTTCCAGCGCGTGTGCCCGACGATGATCACACCGTCGGCGTCGACCACGATGGGCTGGCGGAAGCCGAACTCGCGGATGGATTGCGCCACCGCCTCGACCGCCTGGTCGTTGTTGCGCGGATTCTTGTCGTACGGCTTCACGTCGGCAACTTTCCAGTTCTCGATCTTCATGCGCATCTCCTTGGGTTGGTTGAACTTGAGCCGGTACGTCTACAAAATCGCGCCACAGGGGGCGCCCGTTTGCGCCGTGGGCGCGCCGGGCACTCCCGCAAGAAAACCTACGCGGTGGCGTCAGGGCGCGAACTGGGCGCAATGGGTCGCGTCTGCGCCAGAATTGCGTCCACCTCGCTGCAATCGAGATTGAAAGGCAACATTGCCGCAGCCGGCTTGGGCTCCCGCTTGGGTCGCCAGTCCATCTGCTTGATCGCCGCCTGCAAAACCAGCCGCCCAAGGCGCTCCTTGGCCCGCACGAGAAAGTACCGAACGCCCTGCCCGGTGGTTCCCATCCGGTGCGCGGCGTTCACAGTAGTCAATCCTTGCGCTACCCAGGCCAACGCACAGCGCTGGCGCGGCGTCAACTGCCAGGCCATGGGGTCGAGCAGGCAACCGATGGCTTCGTCCAATTGCGACGGTTGCGCGGACCGCGGATGATCCTTTGGCGCATCCTTGACCTTGCGCCACAGCCGCGCGGTACAGCCGACACGCGCCAGCAGCCGGCCCACGCGCTGCACACTGATGCCGTGTTCGGCGGCCATCATCGCCAGCGTTTTACCCTGCCACCAGCCCTGCATCAGCAGAAACAGGCGCGCAAGATCGGCCCCGGACAGGGTCTCTCGCGCGATGGAATGGTGCGGACGCAGCTTTTGCTTCGCCCTGTTGATCCCCTGTTGAAATGTGGCAGTTTTCAATAGCCTGCGAGTCGCCACGGTTGCCTACAACTCTGTGCAACGCCACGGGTTGGGGTGGCACGTACGAAAACAAGCGTTTGCAAAATCGCGTTTTCAATAACCTCTGTTGGCGCGGGTGGCCCTACATGCGGCGCGGAGCCATGGGTTTATGGCAGCGAAAAATCTTTTCGGACCTTGCAAACAAACTGTGCCGTTATTGGCTATTGTTCCCACCGCGCAAGAAGCGTCACTTGCGTCACTGGAGTACCTAACCTATGCTACCTTTGGGAAGCGCTCCGCTTTCGTAGCGCTCCGATTGGGT
>JBOHNC010000224.1:0-3068 GCA_050730415.1 Planctomycetota bacterium | reverse complement strand
AGCCAACTGGCCGCGACACCGATCCTCGAAACTGATCAATATCGTTACCTGTGGGACGGTGCGGTCACCGCACACGGCGTCAATCCATATTCCTTCGCCCCCGACCAAGTAATCACGGTGCCAGCGGAAACGCCCCAAAGGCTACAGAATCTGGCAGACCAGGGGAGTGACGTGCTGCATCGCATTAACCATCCCGCGCTGCGGTCGATCTACCCGCCCACGGCCCAAGCCGGTTTCGCGGTGGCGTACTGGATCGATCCATTTCGCGTCGCCGGCCTGCGGTGGACTTGGCTGGGCCTCGACTTGGCCGTCGTCGGCATGCTATTCCTTTTGTTGCGGAGTCTGAATACCTCTACGGTTCCCCTGATGCTCGGGATCTACTGGCTGAATCCGTTGCTGATCAAAGAAGTTTACAACACGGGGCACATGGAACTGGTCGTACTCGTCGCCGCCATGGCAGCGCTCTACGCGGCAATTCGAAGCCGTACCGTCTTGTCCATGCTGCTGCTGGGTCTGGCGACCGGTGCCAAACTCTGGCCGATTCTCTGGCTCCCGCTGCTTTTACGCAAGACCGCGCGGTCGTGGGGCAAATGGATCCTGGGAGCAGCGGTATTCGGTGTGACCGTAAGCCTGTTGGCCTGGCCGGTTCTGTCAGGTGGACTCAGTCGTGACAGCGGTTTCAACGCCTATGCCGCGCGCTGGCAGATGAATGATTCGATTCACCTGCTGCTGGCCGAAGCCTGTCGATGGTTTCAGCCGACCTACGGGCCGCTAGCCGCGCGGATTCTGATTGCATTGGGCATGCTCGCATTCACGTTGGCGCAACTGCGGCGATTTCGCGAAACGGACTCGGAACGGTGGCTGATAATCGGCGCGCTGGTCGTTACGGCCGCGCTGTTCCTGGTAAGCCCCACTCAGTTCCCGTGGTATTTCCTGTGGATCTTGCCGCTGCTCGCGCTGCGCCCCGTGTGGTCGCTGCTGGCCCTGACGATGACCCTGCCCCTATATTATTTGCGGTTCCCGTTGGCGGCACAGGGCCATGCCGCCTGGTTCGATTATGGCTTGGTTTGGGTTGAATATATCCCCATTTGGCTGCTTCTGGCGATTGAGTTACGGTCGACCCGGCCGGCCCTGCGAAAGCTAACTTCTGTCGAATCGAGTATCAGCGCTCCCTATCCACGGGTTGCGGTTGTGATTCCGGCCTTGAACGAAGAGCAGGCGATCGGTTCGGTCCTCGATGCGATCCCCCGCTGGGTGACCCAGATCATCGTGGCGGACAATGGCTCTACCGACCGCACCGCCATCGTGGCCGCACAAAAGGGCGCAACAGTGGTAGCCGAACCGCAGCGCGGTTACGGCGCGGCTTGCCTGGCCGGAATGAAAGCGCTGGACCGCCCCGATATTGTTGTATTCCTGGACGGAGATTTCAGCGACAGCCCAGATGAGATGGAACGCCTGATTGCCCCGATCGTGCTCGACGAAGCCGACCTGGTGATCGGTTCGCGCGCGCTCGGGAGCGCACAGGCCGGTTCGCTGACCTGGCCGCAGCGGTTTGGCAACGCATTGGCATGCACCCTCCTGCAGTTGCTTTACGGCGTTCAATATACCGATCTTGGCCCCTTCCGCGCGATTCGGTATTCCGCCCTGCGTCGGCTGGCCATGACCGATCGCAATTATGGTTGGACGGTACAGATGCAGGCCCGCGCCGCGCGGCTGAAGCTGCGCGCGGTCGAAGTCCCCGTCAGTTATCGGCGCCGGATCGGAACCTCGAAGATATCCGGAACCCTGCGTGGGGTCTGCGGCGCCGGCACCAAAATTCTCACCACGATTTTCCGTGAATGGTTCTATGCGCGAGTCCAGCAGCAGACCGGCGTAACGGACCATCTGATCGTATTCGCCAGATTCCCCGAAGCCGGCCGCGCCAAGACCCGCCTGATACCGCTCTTGGGTCCAACCGGCGCCGCGTTGTTGCATCAGCAACTGGTGCATATCACGCTTGAGACCGTCCGCCGCTTGCGCACACAACGTGCCGTATCGGCCGAAGTCCGCTATACCGGTGCACCCAATCGCGATATGGCGGCCCGCTTCGGGTACGACCTGACCTACCGCGACCAGGGTGACGGCGACCTGGGCCGGCGACTTCGGCACGCCGCCGCCGTGGCGTTCGAAGCAGGCGCGCAAAAGGTCGTTCTCATTGGGACCGATTGCCCGTTATTGGAGGCCGACCGGTTGGATCAGGCCTTCGCCGCGCTGGATACGCAGGATGTGGTCATCGGTCCGGCGCTCGATGGCGGCTACTACCTGATCGGCTTTAAGGCCGACCATGAGGAGCTGTTCACCGCCATCGCTTGGGGTGGACCAGAGGTGCTGGTGCAGACCATGGCCGCCTGCCAATGCGCAAAGCTGACCTATAAGTTGCTCCCGGTGCTTTCCGATGTGGACCATCCCGAAGATCTGGTGCCGTGGGCGGCCGCACGGCTGGCACCCCCAGCCGCTCACCCGCAGGTTTCGGTTGTGATCCCGGCCCGGAACGAGCAGGACCATCTTGCGGCGACTATCGCCTCAACGCTGACAGCGCACGCAGTCGAAATCATCGTCGTCGACGGTCATAGCCGCGACCGAACGGCCGAAGTGGCCCGTGCATTCGGCCTCCGGGTCATCGATGCGGAACCCTCCCGCGGCAACCAACTGAACCTGGGCGCCCGTGCAGCCCGCGGCGACCGACTGCTATTCCTGCACGCGGATACAATCCTGCCCACGGGTTACGCAACCACGATTCGACAGACTCTATCTCGTGACGATGTCGCCGCGGGCGCATTCGATTTTGTACTCGATGCCCGAGGTTTCGCCCCGCGCCTGATCGAATGGGGAGTCAGGGTTCGCAGTCGGATTTTCGGTCGCCCCTATGGCGACCAGGCGCTGTACATGCCGAAAGTTGTCTTCTTGCAGAGTGGCGGGTTTCCTAACCTACCTTCCATGGAAGATTACGCAATGTTACCGCGTCTCAAAGCCCACGGTCTTATTTGCGTTGGTCGTCAAAAGGTATCCACCTCGGCACGCCGCTGGTT
>JBOHNC010000223.1:0-4070 GCA_050730415.1 Planctomycetota bacterium | reverse complement strand
CGCCCGCCGCGCCCGCCAAGCCCGTCGTGACCGCCGAATCTCCGGCCGCCAACGGCGATCCGGGGTCTCGCGCCGCTCCGGCTGAAACCTTCGCCCCGCTCGTGCGCACCGCCGCCGGCGCCGGGCCGGCCTTCCTGTTCTTCGAGCGCCACCACCACGTGGCCGCGCGCCTGCGCAGCCTGATTCGCGCGCGCCTGGCAGAGCCCGCCGGCAGCCTGCTCGATCCCCGCCTGCCGCCGGCGCTCGACGAGGTCTGGCGCACCCGCCCCGTCCGACGCCAAGGCACTCCGATCGCGTGGAACAGCGAGCAACGCGCCGCCGTCGCCTTCGGCCTGATCAATCCCCTGACCTTCGTCGCCGGCGGGCCGGGCACCGGTAAAACCTGCGTCCTCAGCGCCCTCACCCGCGCGCTCGTCCGCTGCGGCGTCCCGGCCGAACGCATCGTGCTGGCCGCGCCCACCGGCCGCGCCGCTCAGCGCATGACCCAATCGCTGCGCGACGACCTCGCCTCCCTGGCCGATCCCGCCCCCGCCGATCGCGCGCTCCTGGCCGTGCAGAGCGCCACCCTGCACCGGCTGCTCGATTTTCTCCCCCGCGAAAATCGTTTCCGCCGCCACCGCTTCAACCCCGTCCCCGCCGATGCCGTGCTCGTCGACGAAGCCTCCATGATCGACATCGAGCTGATGGCCGCCCTTCTTGAAGCCGTCCCGCCCGGCGCGCGCCTCGTCCTGATCGGCGATCCCGCCCAACTGCCGCCGGTCGAAGTCGGCGATGTCCTGGCCCGTCTGCTGCCCGACTCGGCAGCCCCGGCCTTCTCCCCCGCGCGACGGCGGTGGCTGGAAGAACTCGACGCTGCGCCCGCGCTCTCGTCGCCGTCCGCTCCCTCCGGCGAGTTCCTCGATCGCGTCGTTCGCCTCACCTGCAACTACCGCGCCCAGGGAGCCCTCGACGAAATCGCCCGCGCCGTGCGCGCCGGGAGCAGCGACATCCTCGAACGCCTGAAGCCGGCCCCGCCCCGCGCCCCAAGCAGCCTCCCCACCAGCGCCCCAACCAGCATGCCAACCGGCGCGGCCCTGGCCGCCCCTGCCGGCTTCGATCTCTTCGATCCGGACGCACCGCCCTGCCGCTGGATCGACGCCGCCTCGCCTGAAGCCCCCGCCTGGGCGGCCGTCGCCGAAACCTTCCTGCAGCGTCAGTTTTTTGACGCGCCGATTGGCCAGCCGACCTACTTTCAGCGCCTGGCCGACGTGGTCGGCCTGCCGGCCGATCGCTGGATTGCGCCCGATTCCCGCCCCGCCCTGGCCGCGCTCTTCGACACCCTCCAGCGCGCCCGCATCCTGACCGCCCTGCGCCGCGGGCCATTTGGAGCCGACAATGTCAATCGCTACTTCGTCCGTCGCATCCGCCAGCAACTGCACCTGCCGCCCGGCGACGCGCCCTTCGCCGGACTGCCCATTCTGATCCTGCAAAACGATCCGGACTCCGGCCTGTTCAACGGCGACCTCGGCATTCTCCTCAGCGACGCCGAAGCGACGAACTTCGCCGTCTTTCCCGGCCCCGATGGCTACCGCGCGCTGCCCGCCGCCACCCTGCCCGCCTTCCAGCCGGCCTTCGCCATGACCGTCCACAAAAGCCAGGGCTCCGAATTCGACCGCGTCCTGATCGCCCTGCCCGGCGTTGCCGAGCACCGCCTCGCGACCCGCGAACTGCTCTACACCGCGCTCACGCGGGCGCGCCGAGCCGCCTGCATTTTCGCCTCCGAACCGGTCCTCCGCGCCGCCCTCGAACACGCCGCCCTCCGGGACGATCGCTGGGAACTTTGCTGAAGCAGCGCACGCCGGCGCAAATGGAAATCGCATCGTGGCACGGGACGCTGTCCCGAGATTCGTCGAAGTCGTCTTTGGCGGCGAACCCAGCGGAGGCCGTGCACCTCGCCCCCCGCGCCTCCACGCTGGATTCCGTTCCGAAAACGATCACATGAAAATCACATCGTGGCACGGGCTGCTGTCCCGCGCAAAAAACCTGCGGCGCGGCCGCAGTCCGCAGTCCGGCTCGCGCCGGATCAATGCGTCAACTGCACCAGCGGCGTCAGCGGCCAAATCAGCGGAATCAGCCCCACCGCAATCACCCCCACCGCGATGTCCAGCGGCACGCCGATGCGCAAAAAATCCCGGAAGCGGTAGCCGCCCGGCCCGAACACCATCATGTGCGTCTGGTAGCCGATTGGCGTCGCGAAGCCGCACGAAGCCCCGATCATCACCGCGAACACAAACGGCAGCGGGCTCACATGCAGCGCATTCGCCGTCGCGATGGCGATGGAAAAAACGAGCGCCGCCGCCGCATTGTTCGTGATCAACTCCGTCGAGGCCACCGTCACCGCGTACACCGCCGCCAGCGCCAGCCAGGGACGGCCGGCGCCCAGCGCGATCAGCCGCGCCGCCACCGCCTGCGCCGCGCCGGTGTTCTGCAGCGCCACGCCGATGCCCAGCGAAGCCGCGATTGCGATCAACACCCGCCACTGCACCGCGCGGAAGGTTTTCTCCTCGGTTGCGCAGCGGGTAATGAGCAGCAAACCCACCGCCAGCAGCCCCCCCAGCAGCATGCTGATCCAGCCGGCGCTGACCGCCGCCACCATCGCCGTGAAAATCGCTGTCGCGATCCAGGCCCGTTCATGCCGCGGTGGATTGCTGTCCTCGAGGTGGCTCAGGAGGTAGAAATCGCGTGAGTTCCGCTGCTGATCCACGAACGACGGCCGCGCCTCCAACAGCAGCGCATCGCCGGCCTGCAAAACAATATCGCCGATCTTCTGCCGCAGGCGCTCGCCGTTGCGCCCCACCGCGATCACCACCGCGTTGTACACCCGCCGGAAATTCCCGTCCCGGATCGTCTGCCCCGCCAGCGGGTTCGTGTTCGACACCACCGCCTCGATCAGGCAGCGCTCCGCCCGCGGGCCGTCCAACTTCAGGATCTGGTCGGTTGCCGGCGCCAGCCCGCGAATTTTCTGCAAGTCCACCATCGACTCGACAATACCCACGAACACCAGCCGGTCGCCGGCCTGCAGAATTTCCTCCGGTCCCACCGCCGTCAGCACATGCATTCCGCGCTGAATCTCCATCAGGAAAGTGCTCGGCATATGCCGCAGCCCCGCCTCTTCGATCGACTTTCCCGCCAGTGGACTGTCCTCCTCGACCAGCATCTCCAGCGTGTACTCGCGCAGGTCCCCGTGCTGATCCACCGCCGACTGCCGCACCGGCAGCAGCCACCGTTGCAGCGCCAGGATGAACAGCAGTCCGCCCAGCGCGCACGGCACCCCCACCCAGGCCACTTCAAACATCCCCAGCCCCGCTGCATGCCCGCTGCGCTGAGCCGCCGGCAATTGCACGTACAGCCCGTTCACGATCAGGTTGGTGCTCGTGCCGATCAGCGTGCACAGCCCACCCAACACCGCTGCGTAGCTGAGCGGGATCATCAGTTTCGACGGCGCCACGCGAATTTTCTTCGCCCAGTCATGCACCACCGGCAGAAACAGCGCCACCACCGTCGTGTTGTTCAGGAAGGCGCTCAGCAGCGCCACCGGCCCCATCATGCGCGTTTGCGCCCCGCGCACCGAATTCGGCCGCCCCAGCAGCCGCTGCATCACCAAGTCGATGGCGCCGGTCTGCTGCAGCGCCGCCACCGCCATGAAAAGCACCGCCACCGTCAGCACGCCTTCATTGGAGAATCCGTTGAAGACCTCGGCCGTCGAATGAAAGAACCCGGGGTTGCCGGAGTTGCTGTAGCGGTCGGGCAGAAAATGTTTGAACAGCGCGTCCAAGGTCCACAGCAGCGTCAGCGCGCCGCACAGCACCACGTCGGTGCCCCACCGGCTGAACGCCAGCAAGCCAAAGGACAGCGCCACGACCGCCAGGGTCACCCACGCTTCCACAGCCATCCATCACCCTCTTATATGAATCTCAGATAGTTTACCGTAACTTTTTCAGTCCTGCCGCGCTTGAGCTTTCCCCGCCTTTTCTGCCGACCGTTTCTTGGCCCCGCAAGGGGCCGCATTTGGGTAGCCGTGGGTGTAAACC
>JBOHNC010000222.1:0-31645 GCA_050730415.1 Planctomycetota bacterium | reverse complement strand
GAGCCAGCCGGTTTGCCGGCGGGCGGGGCGGCGGGCGGGGCGGGCGGGGCAGCCGAGGCGGCCGCGACCGGCAGGCGGAACAGGCGGAACTCGGCCAGGATGCGGCCCTTGGCATTCAGAAACAGGTTGGCGTGCCCGGTGCCGGGCGCGAGCGCCTTCAGGTCGTTGGTGGTCAGCCGCTGAAGAAAATCCAGCGCGTCGGCGCCGGTGATTTCCAGCAGGCCGAAGTCGTTGCGCAAAGCCACGACCGCGGTGCGGCGTAGCGCCAGGAGTTCCTCCACCGGCTGACCGTAGTGCAGCGCGCAGGACTCTTCGTCCAACACGCCGCCGGCGCGGTGCGCCATTTCGCCCAGCCTGCTGACGGCCGGGGGCGGGGTTTCTTGCGGCCCGTCGCTCACTGGTTTTCCTTCCACTCTTCGAGCCACGCCATCTGGATCGCCTCCAGCCGGGCCTCGTTGGATTCCGCACGCGTGCCGGTGAAGCCGGCGATGGCGAGCACCCATTCCAGCAATTCGGTGAACTTCACCGTCAGCGGATCGACCGCCGGGTGCGCTTCGTACAGTTCAATGCCAATGTCTTCGAGGTCCTGCCAGCCAATACTCGACGACATATCCGCCTCCTTTTACTCGCCGCTCTCCGCTTCCATTGTAGGTCGACTCGCGCCCAGAGCGAGCGGTTGAAGAAAGGATGAAGGATGAAGGATGAAGGACGAGGAATGAGGGAACCGAAAGGGAGAGGGAAGATGGCCTGGCGCAAGGAGGGGCAGCCGTAGACATCCTTTCCCCGGTCCAGGTCTTCCTTCGCGATTCAGGATTCCGCCTTGTGCCCCGCGCCGCCTTTGTCCTTCCAAACCCCTCGCCCGCCACGATAATGAGTCCACCGTGTACAAGGAGTTGAGCATGAAAGTCGGCGTCATCGGCTTGGGCGACATGGGCATGGGCCATCTGCGCACTGTCCGGGGATTTTCCTTCGTCGATCAGGCGATCGGCTGCGACCTGAGCGCGACGCAGCGCGCGCGCGCGGAACAGGAAGGCATCGCGACCCTGCCGGACCTGCCGACCTTGCTGGCCGCTCGACCCGACGCGGTGCTGGTGGTCACGGCGCCGGCCGCACATGCCGCCTGCATCCGGCCCTTCCTTGAAGCCGGCATCCCGGTGTTCACCGAAAAACCGCTCGCCACCGATCCCGCCGAAAGCCGCGCGCTGGTGGCCTTGGCGCAGGCGCGCGACGTCAACTTCCAGGTCGGCTTCGAGCTGCGCTACTGCGGCCTGACCCGCGCCATGAAACAGGTCGTCGAAAGCGGCCGGCTGGGGCGCCCGGTCAAAATGTGCCTGGTCCAGATTTCCGGCTGCAAGCCCACCGCCGGGTACATGACCCTGGAGCGCACCGGCGGGATTTTCTACGAGAAACTCTGCCACCAGATCGACATTTTCCGCTACTGGCTCGGTGAACCCACCCGCATCATGGCGCACGCCGGACCGCCGGTGCTCAAACACTACGGCATCCCCGACAACGCCACCGCGGTGCTCGAATTTTCCAACGGCCGCTGCGGCGCGATCACCTTCAGCGCCACCCGCGCCGCGCACATCGGCGGCCTGAACGACCACCCCGACCGCGGACACTACTACGAGATGGTGCTCACCTGCGAACGCGGCGCGCTGGCCTTCAACGGCTGGACCGAAGCCATCGACGTGGTGGAATTCAACCACCGCGAGGACCTCAAGACCGAACTGGTCGAACGCATCGATGTGCGCGAGCAGTTCGGCGAACCGGTCTACGATCTCGTCACGCAGGACGGCGATTTTCTCGAATCGGTGCGCCACCGCCGCCCGCCCACCCATCCGGCCAGCGACGCGCAACGCAGCATGGAATGGGTCGAAAAAGCCGAAGAGTCGCTCCGCCGCCACGGCGAATGGATCGCCTGACCCGAGCCGCCCGCTCCCCCACCCCGGCAACCGGCCCGACCGGCCGCGGCCGCCGTTGCCGTCGCAGGCCTCAGTCGCGCGCCTTGTCCAGCAACTTAAAATACTCGCCCAGCGGGGCGTAGTGCCGACCCCACGTCGTGTACATGAATCCAAGAATCCCCGGCTGCCCTTTGCTGACCTTCAGCCAATGGTCGATGTTCTCCTGCATCTGCGCGGTTTTGCTCGCATCGTAAAAACCGCACAGCACCTGCGGATTGCCGCGGTCGGCGAAAAACTGGATGCTCGCCGCCGTCGGCGCGTACCAGTTCAGGATCACCACATCCTTCGGCAGCCCCTTCCAACTGCCGGCCCAGGTGCCGTTGACGAGGTAATAATCGCCGCCCTTGTCGGCCGGGCGAGCATTGTGAAACGGCGTGAACATGTCCGACCAGGTGTACACCGTCGCATCGGGCGCAACCTGCTTGACCAGGTCGTAGCTCCATTTGAAATGCTCCGCCAGCATCTCCCCCGGCGTCAGCGTCCGCCCGTCGGGACGCGGCTCCCATCCGCCAATGCGGATTTCATCGTAGCCCAGCATGTAGCCGGTCGCCTTCCAAATCCGGTCGCAGTCCTTGAATTCCTTCTCGAGAATCTCGAAGGTGCGCGGGTCGGTCAGCGACATGGAGTCCTGATCGTCGTAGATTCGCAGCGTGTGCCAGAAGGACAGCTTCAAATGCTCGCCGGCGTGGATCCGCGAATCGGGGGTCAGGGTGAGCACCGCCGGCGCGTGGTCGTTGGTGGTATCGCCGGAGTACGGCGTGACCTTCAGGCACGGGTCTTCCACCGGCACAAAATCGCGGCCTTCCACGTAGGTCGTTTTCCCGTCGGCGCTTTGCACCGTCAGCGGCACGATCTTGCGGCGGACGATGAGCAGCAAACCGGCGCAGTCGATTTTCATGTCGGAAACCTGCCAGCCGTGGCCGTCGATGTGCAGCTTCATCGCATCCGCGTCGAGACTGTTAAAAGTAGTCAGGCCGCGAAACCCTTTCCCGTCGGCTTCGGGCTGGTAGCGCGGATTGGTCACGATCAGCCGGCGCTTGCCGGCGCTGCTGACGCCGAAAATCACGCTGTCGTCCTGCGGCAAATCCTTCGCATCGGTTTTGCCCGTCAGCCGAAAAGTCAGGCGGTAGTGAATGAAGGGCGTGAGTTTCACCACGCCGGCGGCCTGATCGCCGTCGATTTTCACGCCGGTCAGGTCGGGGTCGATCGCCGGATCAGGCTGCGCGACGCCGTTTTTCACGATGAAGGGCATGTCCTTGACCGGCAGGCCCGCCGCAAGGTTCGCGCCGTAGCAAAAATAGCGCCCTGAATAGCCGATGCTGATCACTTCGGGAATGATCGTCAGCCCCAGCTTTTGCGCGTAGGCTTTGACTTTCGCCACCCGCGCGATGTAAGCTTCATCGTGGGGAAACTTCAGCCAGCGGCCTTCGGGCATCAGCACATGCGTGCAGTGGTTGGCGTGCGCAGCATCGAGCAGTTTCTCAAACGCGGCCATGCCCGCGTCGTCGCCGAGATTCGCGCCGGCGTAGAGCCAGCGTTCCGGAAAGCCGTCGGGGCCGGGCTTTTCCGCAGCGGGAGGAGTCGCCGGAGCGGCGCTCGAACCGCCGGCGGTGACGGGCGGCGTGGAGGAAGCCGCCTCACCGCAACTGGAGCTCGCCAGCAGCAGGCAGCAAGCGGCGACGGAAAACAGAACGGCACGTGCAGCGGTCATGCGGAACTCCTGGGTCGGTTGGATGTATCGCACCATTACACCACGCCGAACCACGGCCGGTTACGCGCCGCGCAACTTTTTTGATGTCCCACATGGCATAGGCGATGGCAATGGTTCGCCCCGAGCGATCAGGCAGCGAGTGGCATAGGCGACCGCGATGGTACCGTAGCGCATGGCAAGCATTCAGGTAACCCAGGGCTCAACAGAAATCTTCGCTTCCATGTCCTTTTCTTGGCCCCGCAAGGGGCCGTCTGTGGGTAGCCGTGAGTCGAATGACCCACGACCCTCCCAAAAGCTCTTCCGCGCGATCCGAAGCGATTACAGCATCGCCGTCGCATCATCGCGCGGAAATGCACCCGCGCTGTGACGCACGCATCGTGTCTACAGAGACCCGTGAACCGGATTCGGAAAAGGCATGCATTTTCTGAGGTTGTTATTACACCAAACCGAACCACGGCAGGTTACCCTGCTCGGAACTTTAATGGCCGCGCACGTGGCATAGGCGACGGGGATGGTTTGTGTGGACTGAATCGGGAAAAATATCGGAGCGACAGGATTTGAACCTGCGACCTCTACCACCCCAAGGTAGCGCTCTAATCCAAGCTGAGCTACGCTCCGACCGTTCGCGCGGCGCGCGGGGAGCAGCGTCGCGGGAGCGGCGTTGGGCCCGCTCCATACAGTGAACGGGTCATTCTACTCAGCCCGACTGCTTTGCCTAGCAGGCTGCTGAAAAAGGGGGCGAGCAGCGATTTGCGAGCGCCGACCAAGCGAGGCGAAGTTTCCGAAGCGAAGTCGTATCCACTGGATACGACGCAACGGAGGAAACGAAGCAACGCGCCGGTCGCCGCCGCAATGCGTGCCGCGGCCATTTTCAGCAGCCTGTTAGTGGCCGCTCAATCTTGCGAAGATCGTTCCCGGTTTGGAGTCCCGCTTGCCGGACGCCAGAGTCATAGCCCAGCACTTCAGTGCTGTACATTACCCACATCTTTCGCGCATCCCCCGGGAGCGCCGACAGCCGGTCGGTTTCTTCGCGCCAACGGCGCGAGGCAACATAGCCAGGGGTTGCCGGAGGTCTTCCGCAGGCGCACCCCTGGAGGTGGTCGCCAGACCGCCCCGCGTGGTCCAAGGCGATGTCGCGCTTCCCACGGTTTCCCACGCGGAACGTCCGCGGGCGATGCGTCGAAATGCATTCGCTGCGTTGAACGTCGGGTGCGATTCCGCGCGATGGCAGTTCGGGCGCGTGGTTCTGTTTCGGATCGCGCGGAAGAATCGCTTGGGGCGTGGCGTGGTGCCGGACGCGCCACGACACGCCAAACCATGGGTTTCACGCACGGCTACGAATCGTCTGCGCCCTCCGGGCGCAAAAAAAAGGGCCGGAGAAAAATGTGGGTAATGCCCAGCACTTCAGTGCTGGGAGAGGCGCGACGAACAAATACGGATCCCCAGTCCCGGCGGGACGGCAGAACGGTCCGCCGTATCCGCACCACCTGGTTCCATTTTGAAGCGCCACTCGCAGCCGCTCGAAAAACCCCTGCGCGCGAATGGGCCCGCTCCACCGCGGCCCGGCTTCGCAACGGCCGCCGCTTGCTTCACGGTTTCAGATCGACCAGCCAGACGCCGTCCTCGCCGTCGATTTCCTGCACCTTCACGACCACGTTCTGCGCGCGGCCGGCTTCTTTGTGCGCGCCAAAATAGTCCGGCGCGATCGGCATCTCCCGCCCGCCCCGGTCGATCAGCACCGCCAGGCGGATCGCCGCGGGCCGGCCGAAGTTCATGATTTCACTCAGCGCCGCCCGCACCGTCCGGCCGGTGTGCAGCACGTCGTCGACCAGCACCACCGTCCGCCCGTCGATCGCCGGCAGTTGCGTGCCGCCGTCGCCGGAGACCGGCCCACGCAGCGCAATGTCATCCCGTTCGAAACGCACATCCACCGCGCCGGTCTGAAGGTTGCCGAAGCCCTGCGCCTGCAAGGCCGCCGCCAGCCGCGCCGCCAGCGCCGGCCCGCGCCGGCGAATGCCCGCGAACACCACCGGCGTATCCAGGTGCAGCTCCTGCGCCATCGTCGTCACCAGCCGCGCCACATGACTGGCCACCCAGGCCGCGTTCTCGATTTGAATCTCGCGTGTCTTGCCCATCGTGCCCCCCCCTTCCCGGCCCGCCACCGTGCATGGCGACCCGAACCCCGCCGGCCCGTTCAGCGTTTGCCCTGAATCGCCTGCACTTCGGCCACCACCTCCGGCGGCAGCGTCGTCTCCGGCGACAGCGGTGTCTTTTCGGGCGCTTCCAGCATACCCCACAGCCGCGCATACCGCATGAAAACCGTGAACGACGACAGCGCGCACAGAATCAGCCCGACTTTGCCGTCCAAAAAACCCAGCCGCCAAAAATACATTTTGCAGAACCGCAGCCAGGGCCGGATCGTCAGGTTCACCCACGACGCGTGGCGCCGCCCCTTGCCGATCAAATCTTCCGCCGAACGCCGCGTGTAGGGCCCGAACTTCTGGAGGTAGTGGTCGAGGCTGTCGTAGGTGAAGTGCAGGAATTTGGCCTTCAGCCGCGCCTTTTTGCCGGGCGGTTGCAGGCCGGGCTTGAACTGCAGATCGGTGTGAACCGCCACGTTGGGGTATTCGCAGCGGTCGCGGCGGAACAGCCGGTTCACGCGGTCGGTGTTCCAGCCGCAATGGTTGATCCGCTGCCCCAGGATGTAGTTGATGCGGCCGATCGCGAACATGTCCGGCAGCGTCGCTTCGTCGCCCGCGAAGATCGCCTCGATTTCGGCCCGCAGTTCCGGCGTGACCCGTTCGTCGGAATCGACGATCAGCACCCAGCCGTGCGTACACTGCGGGATGGCCCAGTTTTTGAAATTGGCCGAGTGAATGTACTCGCGTTCGATGATCCGCGCGCCTTTTTCGCGCGCGATCTCCTTGCTGCGGTCCTTCGAACCGGAATCGGCCACCAGGATTTCGTCGCACCATGCCACCGAATCGATGCAGGCGCCGATGTGGCGCTCCTCGTCCTTGCACGGAATCAGCGCCGTGATTTTGGGTCGCACCCAGCCAAACCTCCAGAGCGCCCGCAACGCAACCGCAGCGCTCCTACATCTTCCGGTCCTTCAGGAATTCGAAGCTCGAACGCAGGCAGTCGAACGCGTCGCGGCGACAGGTGTCCTGTTCGACGCAATACCACTTCACGCCCGCCTTGCGGCCGGCTTTCAGGATCGTGGGCCAGTCCAGGTTGCCTTCGCCCACCGGCGCGTAGCCCGGTTCGCGGTTGACGACTTCCTTGTCCTTCAGGTGAATGACCGGCACCCGGCCTTTCAGCTCTTCCAGCACCTTGGCCGGATTGGCACCGCCATGGGCCACCCAGTACACGTCCACTTCCATCGACAGGTGCTTGTTGCCCTTGACCAGGATTTCGAAGGCGGTCTGGCGCTTCTCGCCGAAGCGTTCGAACTCATGCGCGTGGTTGTGGTAGCCGAAGGTAATGCCGGCGGCGTCCAGCTTCTCGATCACCGGCGCGACTTCGTCGAGGAACTGCTTGTAGCCGTCGGCGCCCTTTTCGTGGTATTCCTTGGGCAGCCCGCCGATGGCGGTGTGTTTGCACTTCAAAACGCCATGGAAGTCGATTTCCTTTTGCGTTTCGTCGCGCAGGGAGGGCCAGCCGCGGTGGGTGGAGACACATTTCAGGCCGTTGGCTTTCAGGATGTTGCGCGCATCCTGGACGGACACGGCCGGCGTCAGACCGTCCATGCAGGCCACCGCCGAAAGCTGCACGGCGGGGTAGCCGATGGCGGCGATTTTCTGCATGCTGGTGGCGAAATCTTCGGGGGTCTTCAAGAAATCCCGAATGGTGTAGGTCTGGACGGCCAGTTTGCAACCCATGGAACATTCCTTTCGTTGGCAGGGCGGAGTTGGGGGAATGACGGAGCCTCTCGGGGGGTAATTGTACTGCCCGGACGGTGGCGGCCAGAGGCTCCCGGTTTCCCCGACCTCAGGAATATGGTATATTTTTCAAGGCTGCGCCGCGCACCTGCGCTTCGTTCCGGCGGCGGCGGCTGGCGCAAGGATGTCTGCATGCACCCATCTCCTGGCACCCCCGATCCGGCCGGCACGCCCAACCCCGCCCATCCCGACCCGGCCAAACAGCAGAAGCTGGTGGAGGGCCGCCAGCGGATCATGGCGCGCTGGAAACAGAAAATGGAGAGCACACCCGCACGCACCGACGATGCGCCGCAGGGGTCGGGGCCGGAGAACCGGCACGGCATGCCGAAACTGCCGGCCGGGCAGCATGAGACCCAGGGCTGGCCGGTGCTGGACTTGGGTTTCCAGCCGGAGATTCCGCTCGACCGCTGGACGCTGACGGTGGACGGCGAAGTGGAGCATCCGCTGGTGCTCAAGTGGGCCGATTTTCTGGCGCTGCCGCAGGTCGAAGACGTTTCGGACTTCCACTGCGTGACCACCTGGTCGAAGATGGATGTGCCGTGGGTCGGCGTGCGGGTCGCCGATCTGGCGGCCTTGGCGCAGGTGAAGGATTCGGCGACGCATCTGCTCTGCCATGGCTACGACGGCTACACCACCAACGTGCCGCTCGAGGAGGCCCTGAAGCCGGATGTGCTGCTGGTGCACACGGCCGAAGGCCAGCCGCTGCCGAAGGAACACGGCGGGCCGGTGCGGATGATCACCCCGCAGTTGTATGCGTGGAAAGGCTCGAAGTGGATCAAGCGGTTGCAGTTCCTGACCAAGGACCACCCCGGCTTCTGGGAGGTTCGGGGGTACTCCAATTCCGCGCACCCCTGGCGCGAAGACCGGTACTCGTAGGCCGTAGGGCGGGCAGCCAAGGCCAGTGGGCCCGAATACAAAACGAAGCTAAATACAAAACGAAGCTAACCAGGTGGGCGGAAACGCTGCCGGCCGGGGGGGCGGGCGGCATGAGGGCGTTTAACCAAACGAAGCTACCGTCTCATAGGCTACCTGTTGAGGCGGGAGAGGCGGTGGGGTTGGAGGGAGCCGGTGCGGAACGAAGCCATATACATATATTATGCGCATATGGCTTCGTTTCGGTAGAACGACCGGCTGACGGAAGCGGCGCGCAATATGTGCATAATATACGAATATGGGTTTGTTTCGCCAGATCGACCGGTTCCCGACGGAGTCTCACAATATACGCATAATATACGAATATGGGTTTGTTTCGCACTCGGAGCCGAACCCTTGGTCTGGAGGAAGATGCGGGTGCCCGTCCGCGGTCCCGAGGAGAGGCCGGGAAAAAGAGCGAAGAATAGGAGGAAATCCAAGAAGCCGTGCTGGAGCGCGGCGCTCCCAGGGAGGCCCCAGGCGGAAATATCAGTGCCACCAGAGGCGGTGCAGGACGTATTGGGTGTACAGGCAGGCGGCCATCAACAGAACGTACAGAACGCGCAGGAGTTTGTGTTTCATTCGAAGATGGGAGACATGGGCCAGCGAAATGTAGAGGCCCAGGCCGAAAAAGAGCACTTCGCCGGAGACGCCAAAGCGAAAAAACTGCGGCAGGAGGACAGTCTGCACGAAGCGGTTGGTGCTGAAGCGCAGCACGTCGACCGCTCCGGTCACCGCCAGGAACATCGCCGCCAAGCCGGCCAGCCCGTACAGGCCGGTCGCGTCGGCAGGCGGCAGATCAGTCGCAAGGCTCGGCGCCGGCGGATTCATCGTCGCGTCCGAGATGTCCGGCGCAGCGGTCGCAGCGGACGCGGCGGACGCGCCGGACATGTCGGACGCGGCGGACGGAACCTCAGGCGGCATGGCATCGGGCGCCGGGTACGGCATGTTATTGCTCCACCGCGCCGGTTTTGGGGCCGGACTGGGTGCCGGCCGCAGCGGCCCGGACGGCCGCCCACGGCGCGGCCTGGCGGCGGTAGCGATCGGGCGCGAGACCGACGCAGGCTTTGAAGCGGCGGCTGAAGCTGTAGGGGTCGGGCAGGCCGACCGCGGCGCCGATCTGCTTGACGGTGAGGTCGGTGTCGCTGAGCAACTCGCGGGCCCTTTCGCAGCGCAGGTGATTGAGATATTGCGCCGGCGGCAGGCCAGTGACCTGCTTGAACCGCTGGCGCAAACTGGAGTAGCTCATGGCATGGTCGCGCGCGACCGCCTTGAAGTCAACCGGGGCGTTTAGATTTTGACGGCAAAAAGCCAGGACCGCGGCGAGGGTGTGATCGGTTTCGCTCGGGCGGCCGCGGGTTTCGCGGGCGTGAAACATTTCGATCAGCAGCCGTTCGGCCAAGGGCACCGCGCGGTCGGCATCGCCCGGCGCGCCGCGGCGCTGGATCCGCATCAGTTCGCGGAAGGCATCCAGCGCCGGGCCGAGCGTCGCCAGGCGGTAGACAGCGCCATCGTCGGGAAACCAGCCGAAGTCGATCCAGCGGCGCACACCGGCGCCCAGCGCGCAGAAGTAGAATTCCTCCCAGGCCGGCCCCGGGGTCGGGCCGTAGGTGAAAACCGGGCCGGGAAAGACCGTGAACATGGTGCCAGGTTCGATGGCTTGGAGCGCCGGCGCGGGCAGGGCGGTGGAGGCAGCAGGGGGTTCGGCGGGCGGAAGGAGGGGCTCGGCGGATTCGACGGGGGCCGCACTGAGGGTGTAGGTGCCGCGGCCGGACACGACCAGGCCGACGGCGTGCATCTGAAAGCGGTGATCGATCCAGGCGGTTTTTTGCGGCTGGTGGCCGACGGCGACGATGGCCAGATCGCCGTGGGAGGTCGCCTGGGTCAGCGGACGGGGCAGGAGAACTGGTTTGGCCGGGAGCTTGTCTGGCGGCGGGGCCGGGGTGTGGATCGGCGGCAGGGCGGCGCGGGCGGGTTTCTTTGTCATTTTTGCCATCAAACCAATCAGAACAGCCATGGCGGACCGGATTTCTTGGGAGTATTGTACCTCCGATGCCTGCCGCATCGATGGCAATTTCGCCAAATAGGAGATGCTTCCGATGACCACCGCGCCCCTGACTTCTATCGCTACCGCCGCAACCGCCGGCCCTGACGCCAAGAACCCGGGGAGCGGTTCGCCGCTGACGGCCGTCCAGCGCCAGCAGTTCCTGACCGCCGGGTACTGCGCGGTCCCAGCGTTTTTCACGCCGCGCGAAGTGGACGCGATGCGCCGAGAACTCGACCGGCTGCGTGCATTGGGCGAGTTCAAGAACGTGTCCACCGACGGCGACGGGAAGACGACCTCGCAGCAGAAAGCCAATTTGCAGCTCATCCCGATCTACCCCAAGAGCACGCTGTTTCGCGCGCTGCCGTTCGCGTCGAAGGTGGTGAGCACCATCGGGCAGTTGATCGGCGACCCGTTCATCCTGCACTTGGACCAGGTCTTTCTGAAACCCGGTCGGCACGGCAGCGGGACCAACTGGCACCAGGACAACGCCTACTTCAAGGTCGCCGATCCGATGATGGGCACGGCGATGTGGATCGCGATCCACGATGCGACGATCGCCAACGGCACGATCCGGGTGATTCCAGGGGTGATGAAAGAAAAGCTGGAGCATTCGCGCGATCCGGAAAGCAACCACCACATCCGCTGCTTTCCGGATGAAGCGCAGGCGGTGCCGGTGGAAATCAAAGCCGGGGGCGCGGTGTTCTTTGCCTACGGCACGCCGCACGCGACCGGCGCGAACAACACCGACCACGAGCGGACCGGGGTGGCGCTGCACTTTTTGCGGAGCGATTTTGCGCAGGAGGATTTGATCCAGGAGCCGCGGCTGTGCCGGCCGGTTTTGTCCGGGCCCAAAGCCACCGGCGGCGTGGCGGAGTACGGGGTGCGGGTGGCGGGGACGTGGGAAGGCGAAGTGGCGGCGGCGCTGAAGTAGCGCGAGTCGGGCGGCGCAAAATTGAGGCATGAAGGGAATGCAGCGGCAGAGCGCTGGGGCGATCGGGAGAATGGCGACGCCGCATGAGGGAGTTAAGAGCGTGCTCACGCGCGCAAGAGTATACGGACCGCGGCTTCGCCGCGCACTTTTTTATGCACGGGACAGCGTCCCGTGCCACCTGTGTTGGCGGCGGTTGAACGGCGATTCGCGCATGTCGCGCGGTCGTTTTAGAGGCGGATGCGGGAGAGGAATTCGGGGAGGCCGCGGACGTTCAGGCGCAGGCGGAAGAGCGCGCCGGCTTGGGGGCCGTCGGATTCCTTGAGGTGGCCGCCGGCGGTGGTGACGTACATTTCATCGAAGGTCGGGCCGCCGAAACAAACGCTGGAGACTTTTTTGGCCGGCAGCGGGTACCGGGCGATCTCCCGGCCTTCGGGCGAATAGCGCACCAGACAGGAACCGTCCCAGCGCGCCGACCAGACGCAGCCTTCGGCATCGACGGTCATGCCGTCGGGGTAGCCGCCGCCGTTTTTGGAGTCTTCGGTGGTGTCCACCCAGACGCGCTGGTTGGCAATCGCGCCGGTGGCGGCATCGTAGTCGAACAGGTAGATTTTCCGCGCGGTGGTGTCGGTGTAGTACATGGATCGCCGATCAAGCGTGAACCCAAGGCCGTTGGAGCAGCCGATTTCATCGAGCAGTTTGGTGAGCCGGCCGTCGCGGCTGAGACGGTACAGATGGCCGGGGTGGGTGGGACTGGCCATCGTCCCACAGAACACGCCGCCGGCGGGGTCGGCGATGACATCGTTGAAGCGGGTGTCTTCCTCGCCGGGGATGGATTCCACCAGCGTCGCCAGCCGGCCGTCCTTCAGGGTGCGGATGGCGCCGCGGTCCATGAAAAGCAGCAGCGCGCCGTCGGCTTGAAAGGTGAACCCGCCGATGACGCCGCCGACATGGAAGGTTTCGTGGCGGTGTTGGGCGGGATCGTAGCGGTAGATTTCGCCGTGAGGGATGTCGCACCAGTAGAGTTTTTGTTCGGTCGGGTGCCAGAGCGGGCCTTCGCCGGTGTGGCAGGCGTAGTCGGCGATCAGTTCGGGCGCGGGTGCGGCGGCGGGCGGAAGAGCGGGCATGGCGGGAACTCCGGCGGGGGGCCGTGAAAAATCCGGATCAGGATTTCAGGAATTCCTCTTCGATCCAGCGGGTGTGGTACTGGTTGGTGATGAATTTGTGGTGGTTCATCAGCTTCAGGAAAAACGGGATGGTGGTGTGGACGCCTTCGACGATGAAGTCGCTGAGGGCGCGTTTGGTGCGTTCGATGCATTCGTTGCGGTCGGCGCCGGTGACGATGAGTTTGGCCAGCATCGAGTCGTAGTAGGGCGGGATTTTGTAGCCGGAGTATAGATGGCTGTCGACGCGGACGAAGGAGCCGGTGGGCGGGCAGTACAGGTTGATGGTGCCGACGCTGGGGGCGAAATTGCGCCAGGGGTCTTCGCAGTTGATGCGGCATTCGATGGCGTGGCCGCGATTGACGATGTCGGACTGCTTGAGCGGCAGGCCTTCGCCGGCGGCGATGCGGATTTGCAGTTCGATCAGGTCGAGCCCGGTGACCTGTTCGGTGACCGGATGTTCGACCTGGATGCGGGTGTTGACTTCGCCAAAAAAGTAGTGGCCCTTGCCGTCGAGCAGGAATTCGACGGTGCCGGCGCCGCGGTAATCGGCCTTTTTGGCGATTTTGACGGCGGCATCGCAGAGGGCTTTGCGCATTTTTTCGTCGATGATGGGACTGGGGGATTCTTCGATCAGTTTCTGGTAGCGCCGTTGCGTGGTGCAGTCGCGTTCGCCCATGTGCAGCACGTGACCGTTGCCGTCGGCCATGATCTGGACTTCGACGTGGCGCGGGGCTTCGATGAATTTTTCAATGAAACAGGCGCCGGAGCCGAAGGCGTTTTTGGCTTCGGTGCGGGCCTGGGACAGGCGGTCGAGCAGCGAGGCGTCGTTGTAGGCCTGGCGCATGCCGCGTCCGCCGCCGCCCGCGGCGGCTTTGATGAGCACCGGGTAGCCGATTTCATGGGCGAGGCGCAGGGCTTCTTCGTCGGTTTCGACGGCGTTTTTCGAACCGGGCACGCAGGGGACGCCGCATTCTTCGGCGAGTTTGCGGGCGGCGATTTTGTCGCCCAGCAGGTTCATCGAATGGGCGGTCGGCCCGATGAACTTGATGTTGCAGGTTTCGACGATTTCGGCGAAGGCGGCGTTTTCGGACAGGAAGCCATAGCCGGGATGGATGGCTTCGACATCGCAGACTTCGGCGGCGGCGATGATCTGGTTCATGTTGAGGTAGGAAAGTTTCGGCTCGGCCGGACCGATGCAGACGGCTTGGTCAGCCAGGCGCAGGTAGACGGCGTCACGATCGGCCTTGGAGTAGACCACCACGGTCTCGATGCCCATGCGGCGGCAGGTGCGCAGGATGCGCAGGGCAATTTCACCTCGGTTGGCGACCAGAATCCGGTTGAACATCGGCGCGGGATTTCCTGAAGGGGTTGGGAGCGAAAAACCGGGCGGCGAATGGGCCGCTCGGCCGGCGGGCGCGGACGAACCCGGAGGGGCTCGCCCGAACCGGCACGGGGTTTAGCCGTGCGTGCGGATCACCACCAGCGGGGTGTCGAATTCGACCGGAGTGACGTCGTCGACCAGGATATCCACCACCGTGCCGGAGACGTCGGCCTTGATTTCGTTGTAGACCTTGAGGGCTTCGACGAGGCCGATGACGGTGTCGGCGGAGACTTCGTCGCCGACCTCGATGAAATATTCCTTGTCCGGGGAGGGCCGGCGGTAGTAGGTCCCGACGATCGGACTGCGCACGGCGGTGCAGCCGGGGGGAATGGTTTTTTCGGCGGCGCTGCCGGCGGGTTTGAAGTTGGGCTGGGACTGGACGGCCACGCCCGCGGCCGACACGCCGGTCAGGCCCGGAGTATGGACACTGGCGGCCGGTGCGGCGGCGGCGCCGGCGATCACCGCGGCGGGAGGGAATCCGCGGCGGGCGCGGAATTCGAACCCTTCGGTTTTCACCACCAGCTCATTGAGGTCGTGCTCACGCAACAGCTTGATGCAGCGCTCCACGTCTTCGAGGCTCATAGGAACTCCCTTGCCAACCGGCGAATTCGCCGGCTGCCTGGCGTGCGATGGAATGGACGGGCGGGCCGCAAACCGAGGTCCTCCGCGCGGTGACGCGGAGGCGGCTGCACGAACCGCCGCGTGGAAGGCATTGTACCGGGCCTTGCGGCGGCAACACCTCCGCGCGGGTCCGTTTGTCCGCAGCGCTTTCGATTTGCTCCGGCCGACTACAATGCAGGCATGAACGCTCAACCGCCGAATCCTTCTCCGCCGCCGCCCTCCGGGCCTGTGCCGCCTTCCGGGGAGGTGAGTTCCGGCTTGGCAGCCGCCACCGCCACCGGCGCGCAGGCGCAGGGGCGGGGGTCACACCGGCTGCTGGTGGCGATCGTGATCGGCACGGTGGCGGGCGCGCTGTTCGGCGGATTTGCACCGGCGGCGGCGGGCGAGGTTGCCTTCATCGGCACTATTTTTATCAACCTGCTGAAAGTCATGGTGGTGCCGCTGGTGATCACCAGCATGATCGTGGGGATCGCCGGGATCGGTGACGTGCGTCATTTGGGCAGTTTCGGCGGGAAGGTGCTGGCGTATTTTTTTGCCACCACCTTTTTGGCGGTGCTGGTGGGCATGGTGCTGGTGAATGCGATCCGGCCGGGCGTGGGGTATACGCACTACGACGCGGCGGTGTTCGAAGCAGCGGGGCTGACGCCGGCGGCCGGCGGCGGCGGCGGTTGGACGGCGCAGGATCCGGCGCTGGCAGGCTGCGCCGACGAGCTATCGAAGGGTACGATCGCCGAAGACCGGGCGCTGATCACGCTCACCGCCGGCTGGCAGGAAAACGATCCGCGTTTCGAGGCGCTGAACGGGGCGCTCGACCGCTACGCCGCTTCCTGCACGCACACGGGGCGAGCGGGATTTCTGGAGCGGATCTGGTCGGACAAAAGCGCGAGGGCCGGGCTGGAGTTCACGGTGAAAAAAGCCGGCGCGGCGGGGGCGAAAACGGCCGCGCAGGTCGCCACTCACACGCTCACGCCCGAAGAAGGTGCGCAGGCGCTGCTCAAGCTGCGCACGCAGGATGAAAACGCCTTGCCGCTGAACGCGGTGAAGTCGGTGTTCGAAAGCATGGTGCCGACCAACATCGTGAAAGCCGCGACGACGGATGGCTCGGAGATGCTGAGCCTGATCGTGTTCGGGATTTTCTTCGGGATCGTGGCGGTGACGCTGGGGGTGAAAGCCAAGCCGGCGCTGGATCTGGTCACGAGTTTGAACGACATCATCATGGCGATGGTCCACGTGGTGATCTGGACGGCGCCGGTGGGGATTTTCGCGCTGGTGGCGGGGAAGATCGGCGCGGAAGGCGGCTTCGCCGGGTTCATGCCGCTGCTGGTGAAACTGGGGTGGTACGCGCTGACGGTGGTGGTCGGGCTGGTCATTCACGGACTGATTCTGCTGCCGCTGATCGTGTGGCTGGTGGCGCGGCGCAATCCGCTCAGGTTCATCGGGCAGATGGGGCGCGCGCTGGTGCTGGCGTTCACGACGTCGTCGAGTTCCGCGACGCTGCCGGTGACGATCGAATGCGCGGCGGAAAACGCCGGGATCAGCCGGCGCAGCCGGGAATTCGTGCTGCCGCTGGGCGCCACCATCAACATGAACGGCACGGCGCTGTACGAAGCGGTGGCGGTGCTGTTTATTGCGCAGATCTATGGGCTGCACTTGGGGCTGGGGCAGCAGATCGTGCTGTTTCTGACCGCCACGCTGGCGGCGGTCGGCGCGGCGGGCATTCCCGAAGCCGGCCTGGTGACGATGGTGATGGTGATGACGACGGTGGGCGTGCCGGTGGAGGGGATGAGCTTCATCCTGGTGATCGACTGGATTCTCGACCGCTGCCGGACGACGGTGAACGTGTGGGGCGACATGGTCGGCGCGGCAGTGCTGGACCGCTGGGAACCGCCGCTGGCGGAGCGCGCCGCCGGGCCGACGCCTTCCGCCACCGTCCCGCCTACCACGGTCTAATTTTGGCGTCGGGGTTAGAACACCGCGCGCCCCGTTCCGCGAGCACCCCCTCCGCGCCGGCACATTCCCCCGCGCCCTTCCCCGCGAGCACCCCCCAGCGCCTGTGAATTCCCCTGGGAGCGCGGGTGACCTCACCCGCAAGAAAAGGAGCCGGCGCAGCCGGCACAGCCGGCGCCGTTAAATTCTTGCGCGCATCCGCGCGCAGCTTTTTCTTTTCCCTGTCCCCTGTCTGCCTGTTATCTGTACCCTGTTCCCTGTTATCTGTTCCCTGTTCCCCGTTCCCTGTCTGCCTGTTCCTTCTTACGCCGGTGCAAGCGCTCCAACGCGCCGCCGTCCGCGAGTACAATATCCGACCTACGGGCGATTAGCTCAGCGGTTAGAGCGGCTGCCTTACAAGCAGTAGGTCGGCGGTTCAAATCCGTCATCGCCCATTTTCGCAGGTCCGTTGCAGATCGTTGCAAACGAGTGCAAACCGTGCACATTCAGTGCAACGCGGTATCACATGGAAACGACAAGGAATGGGGACGCCCGGCGAAATGTAGCGCGGAAAGAAGCGCAGTTGCGATTTAGACGCCAGCAGGCCGCGCGGCTCCCAGTACCTCCAGTTCAAGCGCGGCGGCACGCGGAAACAGGATATTGTTTTCTTTGTGGATATGCAGGTGGAGGTCGGCTTCCAGTTGCGCCAGGCCGTCATACAGCGCCCGGAAGGTGTTGCAGGCTCCGGGAGGCGGAATGTACCCACCGGTGGTCCGCTTGAGTGCCGCCAGCATTTCGCCCACAGCGGCGTGTTCATGTTCCATCATGCCGATTGGGTGAATCAGCCACGCGCCCCGCGGGTGGGTCTGACCGTGGCGCTCAAGCTGCACAATCGCCGGAAACAGGACGCGTTCTTCTTTCATCATGTGCGTGGTTAACTCGGCGTCGAGCTGTCCAAAGACCCTGGCGACCTCCGTCAATTCTGGGTGCGCCGCGCCATGCACGCGCTGGACCTTGGCAAGCATCCCGCTCAGTCGCGGAAGGGCCGTGCGCAGGTAGTCGTGGTGAGTGGCCAAAATATCGCTGATCAGGTTCGCCAAGGGAGCGAGTGTCCAATCGGCGGTGTCCAGCTCGGCCGCCCCTGCGACCTGATCGAGGGCCGCCTGCACCGTCGCCAGATCGACCTGGGCCGCCATACAGGCAGCCGCCAGGGGCTGTTTACCATGGCAACAATAATCGATCCCGAATTGCTCGAAGACCTTTGAAAAACAAGGTGTTGTAGAAACGATATCGGCCACGGTCCGAGTCCCCACAAAGCGCGTCATAGCTGGATTCTCCTTGTATGTCGATATCAACATCCCGATATCGTCTTGACATGAAAAATACTCCATGATAAAGTGGATGTCAAGGTAAACTTAATATTTTTGGAGCCTTCTGTGATCGCTCAAACAGCCGAATACGCATTGCGCGCCATGGTGATTCTCAGCCGCGACCCGGCCGTCCCACAGACCACGCAGGCTCTGTCTACGGCCACCCGGGTGCCGGTGCCGTACCTGCATAAGGTTTTGCGCCGGCTCGCCGACGCGGGGCTGCTGCAGATCGTTCGCGGCCGCCATGGCGGGTTTGTCCTGGCGCGAAGCCCGGCAAGCCTGCACTTACTCGACGTCGTCGATGCCGTCGCGCCGATCGAGGGCATCGCGCATTGCCCGTTGGGGCTGCGCGGCCACGCCCATGACCTGTGCCCGCTGCATCAGCGACTGGATCGTGCGATCCGCAATCTGCGTGAGGAGTATCGCGCCACGACGCTGGCCGAAATCGCCGCGCCGCATGCGGGCATCATGCCGCTTTGCGATGATTCATTCGCCGGACCGGTTTGAGTTCCAACTTGACAGGCAGACCTGCGCGCCGAAGCTGCGTACCCATGCTTCCCACGACCTCCAGCCTCCGCAGATGAGGTTGTGGGTTCAACTCCCGCCCAGGTCCGTATTCAAACTTTCAACGAAAACCGTACCGGCGCCGGAAACGTGACGGGATTCGAGTAAATTCATTCCGCTGCCGGCGCACTGACGCGAAACTGCTGGGGTGAAATGCCTTCGACCCGTTTGAAGGTACGGCTAAAAGTGTAAGGGTCGTCAAAGCCCAAGTCGAAGGCGATAGCCTTAATGCTGCGCGCTGTGTTGGCGAGCAGCTTTTTTGCCTGCCTAATGCGCTCACGCTTTATATAGTTCCCCAGCGACACGCCGGTTTCGGTCCGGAACAGGGTGGTCAAGTAGTTGGGCGAAAGTAACACTTCACGCGCGACCTCGGCGATCGTCAGCGTCCGCGCGGGATGTTTGGCGATGAACACCTGAGCCTGATCGATCACGCTTTGGCGCGCCGAATTGCCGACCTCGCCCCCATGCGCCATCAAATGCCGTAGCATCGCCACTACCACCGTCAGCAGCGCCTCCTTTAAGTGTGTCACCTGCGGCGTCTTAGTCTGGGTGATGAACTGTTTGAGCCGCCGCAATGCCGCGCGCGTCTCCTGCGTGGGATTGCGCAGCTCAACCCGCTCGGCCATCCGCCACCCCGACCGCCGTGCGTAGCGCGTCACGTGAACGAGCGTTCGTTCGGCCGCCAGCGTCCACCAAGCCAGGACGTAGGGCTGGTCTGCGCGCCAGTAGGTTTCTGCGTGGGCCAGGTGCGGCGGGAAAAATCCCAGGTCGCCGGCGCGCAGCAGATAGTGCTGGAAGTCGTAGCTCATTGCGCATTGCCCCGACAAAAGCAGGCACAGCTCCAGGTGCCCGTGCGCGTGGTCTTCGCCGTAGAACGCAGCGTGAAAGTTCCGCGATCTCCGGTGCCCGCGCTGGGTCTGCGGCCAGGGGCCCAAGAGCGACGTTTGGTGCAGCGCCGCGATCCCGCGCAACAGATCGTCCCCGACGAATTCCTCCAGGCTCATGGGCTGTGCAATCTCCCGACCGCCGGAATCCGGCCGCCGCCAAAAAAAATGCAAACGCACGTCGGACCGCATACCGATTGAGTATACTCCCGCGCCGGGATCGCGGCGCCGCCCGATTCACCCGCCGCAGTAGTATCGGCCATCCGTTCGGAATTTCGGCCATTCCGATGGGCCTCGGCGGCGCGTATAGTCCCTCATGCAGGAGCGCAATGGCGCGCTTGGCTGCCGCCGGGAGTTTGCGTATGTACCGTCACGGACAGGAAGAAATCGACGCCGTCACGCGCGTGCTGCGCAGCGGTCAGTGGTTTCGGTACGGAGACTCCGCCGCCGGGCATCAGGGCGAAGCGGCGCGACTGGAAACGGCTTGGTGCAAGACCCTGGGCGCGGACCACGCCTGCTTCACCAATTCCGGTACGGCGGCGCTGATGTGCTGCTACGCCGGGTTGGGTATCGGCCCCGGGGATGAAGTCATCATTCCGGCGTATACCTGGATTGCGAGCGCAACGGCGGTGTTGGCTCTGGGCGCGATCCCGATCCTGTGCGACATCGACGCCAGCCTGATGCTCGATCCGAACGCAGTCGAACAGGCCATCACCTCACGCACTAAGGCGATCTGCCCGGTGCACATGAACGGGCTCGCGGCCGATCTCGACCGCTTGCGTGAAATCACCTCTCGCCACAAGATTTTTCTGCTTGAAGACGCCTGCCAGGCAATCGGCGGAATCTGGCGGGACGGCCGGCACCTGGGCACGTTGGCAGATGCAGGAGCGTACAGTTTCAACCATGCGAAGGTCATCAGTTGCGGCGAAGGCGGCATGTTCGTGACGCCGCATGCCGAAACCTATGAACGCGCACTGATCTACCACGACGCCGGCGTTTGTTTCCGCGTCCACGCGTCGAGTATCAGCTTGCCGCTCTTTGCCGGCATCAACCTGCGCGGCAACGAAATCCTGGCCGCCCTTGTGAACGTGCAGCTTGACCGCCTGAATGGCATCGTCGACGACCTGCACCGCAACCGCCGCGCCGTCAGCGATGCCCTCGCCACTGCCGCCGATTCACCCGAAGCGCTCCCCACAAATGGCGGTCCGGAGACCGGCACCGGCGCAACGCTGGGTTTCCGCTTCGCCGACGAGGCGGGCGCACGCGCGTTTGCGACCGCGTTCCGAGCCAGCACGCACCGCCATGGAGCCGTCGCGATTGTGCCGATTGATTCGGGCCGCCACGTCTTTACCAACTGGGAGGCGGTGCTGCAGCACCGCGGCGCTGCGACCGAAGCCGCCAACCCCTACCACCACCCCGCCAACGCCGGCTCGCAGCCGGACTATTCGCCCCGGACCATGCCCAATCTCCAGACCCATCTGACCCGCAGCGTACTGTTGGGCATCAACCCCGATTGGACAGCGGAGCAATGTCTTGAGGTCGCCGCCGCCGTGTTGGCAGCTGCGCGATCCGCCACCACAGCCACCATCGCCACGAGCGCTGTTGCCACCGCCCCACCGTCCCATCTGGCCGGCGTCGGCCGGCCCTGATGCCGACAGCGGTCGCGTGTCCTCCGTCCCTGGCGCGCGGTGTGGGTTGGCATGTAGTCGAGGCCCCGCATAATCAAACGCGGGCGTCGACGGCGCACGGGGGAACGGCGGCGGGGAGCAAACCAATGCAATTCGGATTTGCCAGGGTCGATATTACGCCGCGCGTCGGCGTGGAACTGCAGGGCTACGGCCCATTTCTGAACCGGCATTCCGACGGCGTGCGAGATCCACTATTCGCACGCGCGATGGCGCTGGAAGCGAACGGAACGCGCGCCGTGGTCGTAAGTTGCGACCTCATCGGCGTATCGGCTGCCATCACCGCCGCGGTCCGCGCCAATGTTACCGCCGCCACAGGATTGCCCGGCGAGTGCCTGCTTCTGCACGCCACCCACACACACAGTGGTCCCTCGCTGCCGATCTACACCGGTTGGGGCACGCCCGACCCGCCGTACTTGGAATTGCTGCACCGGTGGCTCGCCCGGGCCGCAATCGAAGCCCTCGCGCGCCTTGCCGAAGGAACCCTGCGCCACGCCGAAGTCTCCTGCCGCGGTATCGCAATCAACCGCGAGTACGATGCATTTCGCGCCGCTTCAGTCGAAGCCGCCATGGCGGACGACTGGCAGCCAGCTCGTCCAGACCTGACCGACACCACCTGCCATGTCTTCGCAGTCGATTGCGGGGGGCGGATGACGGGATTTTTTTCCTACTACAGTTGCCACCCGGTGGTGTGCGGCCACAACTGCCGCAAGATCCACGGCGACTATCCCGGCGTCGCAACCAATCTCGTCGAACGGCTACATCCCGGAGCGGTGGGCATGTTTCTGCAGGGTGCACTGGGCGACATCAACGCTGCTGTGGTCTGCCCCGAGGAATCGGAGGGTCTGCGCGCGTTGGACGTGCTGGCCGTTCGCTACGCACGTGTGGTGCTCAATGGCCTGCAGACCGCCACCGAACTGCCTGCGGAAGAGATCCGCTGCGCCACACGCCCGATTGTCTTCTCGCGCAAACCCTGGGGCCTCGATGCTATCCAAGCCATGCTGCACGAACAGGAAACGATCCTGCATGCGCCAGAGGCCCGCGACACCGAGCGCGAGGTCCGAATGGCGGTGGTCCGCGCCACGGCGCTGCGGGCCCTGCGAGCGAACCTCCTGGCCGACTGTTCGACGACGACGCCAAGCCAATTGCACGGGTTGCGTTTCGGCCGGGTCGCACTGCTGGGCACTCCATTAGAAGTCTTCCGCGCGATCAAAAATGAGGCGCTTTCTCAAACCCGCTCGGCGCTGCCGCTGGTACTCGGCTTCGTCGACGACAGCCTGGGGTACGCTATCGACCGCAGCACCGCCGCCAAAGGCGGCTACGCGGTCGACCTGGTACCGCTGATGTGCAATCAGGCGCCCTTCGCCAACATCCACGACGAACTGGTTGCCGGCCTGGTGGCGCTTGATGCCGACCTGAATGCCTGATTCCAGCGCGCGCGCCGGCGGGCGGGCTCGAACTGTGAGAGGCTCGGCTCCCCCCGCGCAAGACACGTCGAACGCGGGTGGTTGATACGCAGGCCACCGCTCACGCGGAAGACACCCAAAACCAACATACAAGGTTGTGGGTTGGGCTGCGCGCCAACGAACTCAAGCAGTTACAGTGGCAGGATGTGGACCTTGAGGGTGCCACCGTGCGTTTGTCGCGCGTGTGGACCAAGAACCGCAAGGACGAGCAGTTGCCGCTGGCGCCGCAGGTGGTGGAGGTGTTGCGGGAGTTGCAGAGGTTTGCGGTGGTCTCGAAGGAGGGCGTGCCCCGGCCCGAACAGCCGGTGGCGGCCATCTCCAGCCGGCTGTTACACCACTTCGACGACGACCTGGCCGCCGCCAGGATCGCGAAGGTCGACCCGCAAGGCCGCGTGGCCTGCCTGCACTCGTTCCGCCACACGTTTGGGACCTTACGCAACGCCGCCGGAGTCGATCCCAAAACCATGCAGACGGTCATGCGCCACTCGACGCCCGCTCTGGCCCTGCGGATTTGCGTCCACCGCGACAAGCAGCGCGAACGGCAGGCTGTGGCGGCGCTGCCGGCGCTCATGCAGGGGAAGGCGGACGGGGCGGAAGGTGATGGCCCCGCCCGCGAAGAGGCCGCGCGGTCCTCGTCCGCGTCGTAGGTCGGCCGCCGCCTGCGCCCCGTCGCGCCCCGTTGGGCCGTGGGCGAAGAACGGCAGCAGTTTGTAACCTTTACTCCCACAGAGAGTAAAAACGGCCCACGGCGCCAACGGCCGCGCTTCGCGCCAAACGTCGTGCGATTTTGGGTCCGTTTGAGGGCCGCCCGGCGACGTGGTTTATGCGACGGCTACGTAGCACGCCCGTGTTGGCGCGTTGTGGTAACCGTGGGTGTGGATCGCCCGGCGGCGTGGCCCGTCAGGCATCGAGTTTTGTTGCGACCCACGGCCCAACCCTTGCCATCCCGAGGCCTTCATGACATGATTTCTGCCCGGATTCCGTGCACGCGGGTGGACGTTTGACCCCATGCGCGCGCAAGCTGTCACCCATCTGCACCCACGTTGCGCGGTTGACCATCGTCGCACCGCCCCGCTTGTGCTCGCGCCCACTGCACGTCAGCGGGACGCCGATGGAGCGCGAAAATCGTGTCTTGGCGCGCGAAATCCCCATCGCGCGTTTCCAAGCAAATCCGCCGAATCCCAATGCTCGACTCCCTAACGGATGCCTGGACGTAATGCACCTGGCCCGAGTTCCCCGCCCCCGGTATTCCAGCGCCGTTTACTGCGCTTTTAGGCCGCAGAGCACTTCCAACTGGGGACGCAGGCCGGTGGGGTCGGCGCGGTCGGTGGCGAGAGCGGTGGAATCCGCGGTGGCGGGGCCATCGGGCATGACAAACATCACGCCGTCGTTGTGGTCGGGGTGGATTTGCCAGTCGTGGAACCAGTCGGTCACATCAAAGGCCAGGAGTTGTTCGCCGTCCGGTTCATCTTGGATTTCGCAGGGCATGTGGATTTCCTGCGCGGAGCCGCCAGGCGTCGACCAGGCCTGCCCCCAGCGCCGCTCGTTCCAGGAGACCTCGGCGATATTCCAGTCCTGGGTGACGCGCCGCAACTGCAAATTGGCGTTGGCGGGCGAAGCCTTTGCATGAACGATTACACGCACTTCGGTGGCCGGGGAAGGCGTTGGCAAAAGTTGCCCGAACTTCATCAGCACGCGGATCTCGCCGGTGGTGGTCTTGGCGCCGGCGCGAATGACACCGCGGTCGAGTGTCGCCGAGAAGTTTCCCCATGGCTCGGCTTCCACCAAGGTCGCCATTTTGGTCATGTGGTATTCGGGCAGCGGGGTTTCGCCGTCGCGGTAGGCTTGGCGCGTTTTGACGACCTCGATTTTCGGAGGCGGCAGCAGGAGCGAGTTCGCATTGGTGCGCGGGACTGGTTTGTCGGAATATCGAAGCACCAGCACCGGCCGGTGCTCGGCGACGGAGTCGTCTGGCATGGCGAAGACCACCGCGTTGCGATTGGGATCGTTTTCGCGCAGGTAGCGATCGAACAGCACGAAGCCGTTATTGACGCCATTCGAAACAATGGATTGAACCGCGTCGGTCACGTCCCATTGCCGCCACACGTGCGGGTGGGGGGTGATGGTCTCCGAAGCGACCGGCAGGGAGCGATCCGCGGTGGGGCCGAGACTTTGATCGCAGCCGCCCTGCGTCCAGGAAATATTTTCCACCGGCCCGTTCCAACAGCAGTGTTGAGCATCCACGTGTTTCAGAACCGTACACAGATCGAACACATGGCCGAACGGCCGCCCGGACCGGTCGTTCTGCCACAGCCGGATCACCGCGGACACGACGAAGGCATTTTTCGGGATGGATGCGAGGTCCCATTGCAGCCACAGGCGGCTGTTGCCGGCCTCCCAACCGACCACCCCGCGGCCCTCGCCCGAACGGTAACCGGTCGTCGGAAGATTCGAACGCCAGGCGATGATTTGGCCTGGGGATTTCGGGTCCTTCGATAAAACCAGTTCGACGGTTTTTTCCTCAGCCTGGAGCGGCCCGCTCAGCGCGGCGCTAATGGCCCACGCGGACAGGAGCAGGAAAATCGTACGGGCGGTGCGCATTTGGCGATCTCGACGCTGGATAAAATCGCAGCGAATTATACGATGCCGGTGCCGCTGGCGAGTCTCCGTCGATCCAACAAGCGGGAAAATTTGTACGTCGCCTGTGGCGTGCGCGACGAATCCGAGGACCTGTATGAGTAAAGGTAAGACCTGGACCCTGGTTGCCGTCGCCTTTCTCCTGGGCCTGCTGGTTGGTTGGCTGTGGGCGGTTTCGGCGGCGCCGCACCCCGTAGCGTCGAAGTCACCCGTGGCAAACGTCGCGCCCCCGCTGCCGAGTGCTCAAAAGGGAGATATCCGCTTCACGGTGTACCGCGTGGGCAAACTGGAGACCCGCGACGAACAGGGCCATACGCACTGGCTGCATTCGTTCGATATCGTGATCGAAAACCTGAAAAATCCCCACGCGTCGCTCGACAGTCTCTCCATTGGCGATCTGCAACTATTCCAAGGGAAAAATGCGGTCGCCGACCCGATTCGCACCAAGGTAAACGACAAGTTCACTCTGCCGCCGGGGCTGCCTGAATCAGTCTCGGAAGACGCCCTGGTGGTCAGTTGCTACCAGGTACTTGCCGCTCCATCAGCCACCGCTCTTGCGCCCGCCGCAACCGAACCGGACGGCGCCGATTCGGACGCCGCTACGCCTACTCCGTACGAACTGCACTTTACCTACGGGCTGTCGAAGATCCCGGTGGAACTGGGGCCGCTGCAGTTTCCATGAACGGAACCCGAGGGCCACGGTGCGCACATTGTGATTCGCTATATTATGCGCGGCCATATCGTGCTGTTACCTCGTTGAATAAAGGCCGCGTTTTTGCCTTCATCAAAAAATAATGATCGCTTGTTGCAGGTTTTCAAAATTCTAACTTGCTCCCATCGCAACCCTGCTTAGATTATCACGCAGCTTACACCTTGCCCAGCCCCCCAAAACAGCAGAACCTGTCCCTTCGGAGTCCCTGCCATGCGCGTGCGGTCCCTCCTTCTGTATGCCCTTGTGGCTTGGTTCTGCGCCGGATCGGCGCTGCGGGCGGCCGACATCACCTGGTCGGGGGCGGGGGCCGACAACCTCTGGAGCGACGCGGCCAACTGGTCCACCGACACCGTGCCGGGCGTCAACGACCACGCGATATTCGATGGGACTTCCACCAAAGATTGCACCCTCGACGCCAATGTAAACCTGCAAGGACTATCGATCCGCTCGGGCTACACCGGCACCGTCACGCAGTCGGGCGCCGTGACCATCACCCTCGCCGGAACCGGTTTTACACAGGAAGATGGCGCCTTTTTGGGCGGCTCCGGCGCAATCACCTCGGCCGGATCGGTGGTTTTCATCGGCGGCGCGTTTACCTCGACCTCCGGCGTTTTTACCGTGGCCTCCGACTGGGTGGTCAGCAACTCCCCGACCTTCAATCCCAATGGCGGCACGGTGGACTTTGCAGTCGCTTACAGCGCGGCACAGGACCTGATACCCGGCGCGTTTGCCTTTAATAATGTGGCGATCAACGGCTTCGGGCAGTCCTCGACCCAAACCGTATCCGGCACGCTCGTGGTCAATGGCGCGCTGACGCTCGGCGTGACCGATTACTCCGGCAACAAGCTCAACGGCGACACCATCGAAGCGCATGGCGACGTGACGATGGCATCGAGCGACTTCGGCACGCAAAGTTCCGGGCCCGGGACCGCCACCCTCGAATTCGCCGGCACCGGCGCGCAGGCGCTCAACGGCGCCACCGCCGGCCACTTTCCCAATATCGTGGTGAACAAACCCTCCGGCACGCTGACGGTCACCGGCACGCCGGTCATCGTCGGCAACTGGACCTTCACCAGCGGGACGCTCAATTGCGGCAGCAGCACGCTGATCTTTGCCGGCCCCTACAACGCGTCGCAGATGATCGATGGCGGCATGGGAACCTACGGCAACGTCACGATCCGCGGCTTCGCGGAGAACGCCGTGCAGACGATCGTCGGCACGCTCGATGTCACCGGCACGCTGGTGTTCGATGTCTCGCAGTACTCCGGGAACACGCTCAACGGCGGCACCATCAAGGCCGAAGGCGACGTGACGATGGGGTCGGCCGGCTTCGGGCGGCTCACGCCGGGCCCGGGTAGCGCCACCATCGACATCGCCGGCAGCGGCGCGCAGACGCTGTCCTCCCCGGCGGCCGGGTATTTTCCCAACATTCAAATCGCCAAACCCTCCGGCACCCTGACGCTGGCCGACAGTCTGCAAGTCGGCGGCAACTGGACCTATGTCAGCGGTACGATCGACCCGGGCAGTTCGACCGTCGTTTTCGACTGCCCCTACAACAGCATGCAGACGATCGCCGCCGGCGGCGCGGCGGGCAAGCTCGGCAATGTCACGGTCAATGGCTTCGGGCAGAACTCGGTGCAGAACTTCACCGGATCGCTCGATGTCGGCGGCACGCTGCTGTTGGGTGTCACGAATTACTCCGGCAACCTCATCAACGGCGACACGATTCTGGCCGAAGGCGACGTGACGATGGGCTCGGCCAGCTTCGGCGGTGTGCACGGATCGGGCAACCTGTTGATTGATTTCATCGGCGCCGGCAACCAGTCGCTCAGTGCGCCCGAAGCCGGCTATTTTCCCAATCTCGAAGTAGCCAAACCTTCGGGGACGCTCAGCATCGACGGCACCGCGCCGATCATCGGCAACTGGACCTACGTCAGCGGCAATGTCGATTTCGGTACTTCGACATTGGTCTTCGCCTGCCCCTACGCCGGCACGCAGACGATCACCCCTGGCAGTCTGACCTACGCCAACGTGACGCTCGAAGGCGACGGCAATACCTCGGTCCAAAACATCGTCGGCACCTGGGTCGTCGGCGGCAATCTGACCCTCGGTATCCTCGACTACGGCGGCAACCATCTGAACGGCGGGACGATTGACGCGCAAGACAATGTCACCATCGCCAACGCGGGGTTTGGGACCAGCAGCGGCGGGATGGGCAGCACGCTGCTGGTGTTCGACGGCAGCGGCGATCAGACTTTCAACGGCGCGGCCGCCGGCGGGCGCGTGGGCAGCGTGGTCATCAATAAGCCCGCCGGCACGCTGACGCTGGCCGGCAGCATTGGTGTGACCGGCGACTGGACCAGCACGCAGGGCACGGTCGCGCCGGCGGGATCGACGGTGAGTTTCGTCGATGGGACCAATTCGAACATCGTGGGCGACGCGCTGTTCGGCGGGCTGACCGTCAACAAGAACATCTACACGGTGAGTGTCTCCGCGACGGGGAATTTGACCCTGTTGGGCGATCTCAACGTGACCGGCCGACCGCTCAACCTGACCAATGGCAAGACGCTGACCGTCGGCGGCAACCTGACGGTCGGCACCAGTGGCGGCGCGGCGCTGGCGGTGAACCAGGCCGCGATTTCCCTGAATGGTGCCGGCGCGCAGACCATTGATTTCGGCGGATCGACCGTTTACAACCTGACGGTGAATAAACCCAGCGGCAGCACGATCTTCGCCCGCGCGTTCACGGCGGTGAACGGCAGTCTGACGACCTTCGCACCCGGGTCCTACGTTGAATTCCCAACCACCGGCACAACCGCGCTCAGCAACGTTCACTGGCTGGGCTCGTTGGCGCAGCCGATCACGATCCGCAGTACCGTCCAAGGCACGCCCGCCGCGCTGGCGGTCTACCAAGCCAGTCCGATCGCGACCTATGTGAACGTCGAAGACAGCAACGAGGCCGCCGGGTCCACAATCCTGGCCTATTACAGCACCGATGCGGGTGACAACACCAACTGGAGTTTCCCGACCACCACGCCGTTGGTGCTGGCGCAAACGAACGGGTCGACGGAAGTCTCCGAGGCCGGCACAACCGACCAATACTCGTTGGCATTGGGCTTCCAGCCCCAATCCGACGTGACGGTGATGATCGCTCCCGATGGAGAACTGCGCACCGACCAAAGCAGCCTCGTGTTCACCAGCGCTAATTGGAACGTACCGCAAACCGTCACCGTGAGCGCAGTCAACGATTTCCTCGTCAATGGCACACGCGTTCGCAACATCGTGAACACGGCCTACAGCAATGACTTCCTGTTCGACGGTGCGACCGTAACCCTGCCGGTGACCATCGATGACAACGACGTGGCCGGCGTGCAACTGGTGCAGTCCGGCGGCAGCACCGACGTGACCGTGGGCGGCAACACCGACAGCTACACGCTGGTCCTGACTGCCGAACCGAACGCCGACGTGACCATCACCGCCACGCCCGACCAGTATGTCACGCTCAGTCCATTGCAGGTGACCTTCACGGCACTGAATTGGAATCTGCCCCAGACGATCACGGTGACCGCGGTGGAGGACAACATCGCGGGCACGTACACCAGCACGATCACCCACGTAGTCACCAGCGCCGACCCGCACTTTAGTGGGCTGCTCGTGCCCAACGTCGTCGCCAACGTGACCGGCAATACCACCGGCACCGGCAATCCGACCGCGGTGGCGCTCAGTGCCAATCCCGCCTCCCCGGTGGCCACCGGCACCATCGTGACGCTGACGGCCAACCCGACCGGCGGCAGCAACCTCGAATACAAATTCCTGCAGACAATCAACGGCGCCGATGTTCAACTGACCGATTGGGTCAGCTCCAGCCATTACATCGTCAGCCCCGCGCCGGTGCAGGCGACGACCTTCACCTACAAAGTCGAGTGCCAGCAGGTTGGAGCGGCCACGCCGGTAGTCAGCCTGCCGTTTAACGTGCAATGGCAGTCGGTGCCGCTGAATTCCATCACGCTGGTGACCGACCTCACCTCGCCCCAACTGATCGGCACCGGGCTCAACATGACCGTCAGCCCGGCCACCGGCGGGCCAACGGCGCAGTACCAATTCGTCGAACAGTTGGCGACCTATACCGTCACCTTGCAGGACTGGTCGAGCAGCGCCACTTACGCCCTGCCCGGTGCGCCGGCTGCTGGCACCCGTCAGTTTTTTGTTCGCGCGCGCAACGAAGGCACCACTGTGTACGTGCAGAGTCCGGTGGTGAATTTTGTGTTCACTGATCCCGATCCGACCGTCGTGTTCCTGAGCACCGACCTGGCCTCGCCGCAATTGCCCGGCACGCCGGTACTGTTGACGGCCAACGTCACTGGCGGCGCCGATCTGGAGTACCAGTTCGTACAGGTCGACGGCGCAACCCAAACGATCCTCCAGGACTACGGCGTGCCCGGTACGATCACACTCACGACGACGGTGGGCGTGCCTGAAAGCCACCAGTATTTTGTGAACGTGCGCTCGGGCGACACCGGCACACCGATCGTGAGTCCGACGATCCCCTACGCTTGGCACGCCACGCCGCTCACCGCGGTAGCCTTGGCCGCCAGCCCCTCCAGCCCCCTCACTATCGGCACCAATCTGACCCTCACCGCCGCCCCCACCGGCGGCGCCGATGTGCAATACCAATTCTGGCAGCACATGGACTCCGGCGACGTGCTGTTGCAGGACTACAGCACCGTTAGCACGCTGACGGTCCCATCCCCCGCCGCCGCCGAATCCGACCAGTACTATGTGCTGGCGCAATACAACGGCGCCGTGGTCGAATCCCCCTACCAGATGGTTGCCTGGGTGCCCGCCAATCCCACCTCGGTGACAATGTACGCCGATCAGAACTCGCCGGTGCCGCCCGGATCCCCCGCGACCTTCACCGCCAATGCCCAGGGCGGCACCAACGTCCAATATGAATTCGTCCGCTTGGACGGCGCGGTCGAAACGGTGCTGCAAGCCTACGGCCCCAGCAATACCTTCACACTGAACGAGCCTGCCCCGGTGACACGAACCATCGTCGTGCATGCCCAGTCGCTGGGTCAAGCGACAGCGGTTTCGGCTCAGGTTACTTTGACCTGGGACATTGCCCAGCCGTCCTACGTTTCTCTGCAGAACGATACCAACCTCACCTCCCCTGCGCTTCCGGGCCAGACGCTCAGCCTGACCGCGTACGCCAGCGGCGGCAGCAATCTCCAATATCAGTTCTGGCATTACGACCGTCACGCAAACCTGTGGAGCGTCGTGCAGGACTGGTCAAACAATAACAACTATACGGTCACACCGACCGCGCCCAGCTATGGCGGCTTTTTTGTCCTGGTGCGCAGCGGCGGCACCACGGTCAATGGCCTCGCGTCGACGGTGATTAACATGGATTGGACGCCCGCTGATCCAACCAGCCTCACGCTCCAAGCCAATCCCGCCACCTCCCCACAATTACCCGGAACGGCGGTCACCTTTACCGCCACCGCCGGCGGCGCGGGTCCGTTTCAATACCAATTTGTGACCGTGGATAGCCTTGGCGGCGAAACCGTAGTGCAGGATTGGAACAGTTCCAACACTTACACGCTGCAGCCGGCAACCGGGATGGCCGCCACCTTCAAAGCCTACGCGCGGGCCGAAAGCCGCGCCACAGAGGTGCCTTCAAATACGCTTATTTTCAATTGGGCCGGCGCCAATCCTGCCACGGGGGACATT
>JBOHNC010000221.1:0-4542 GCA_050730415.1 Planctomycetota bacterium | reverse complement strand
GCGCTGCGCAGCATCAGGCGACAGGCCACCGGCGGCGGTGCTGCCGGCCGGGCGGCGCCCCGCCCCCGCCCCGTCGCCGGCCGGTCCGCCGACGGAATCGGCGGCGATGTTTGCCCGCAGCGTGAAGCCGGGAAATTCGTTCAGTTTCACCCCCATGCCCGGCGCCAGCGCGTGGACCCGTTCGAGCAACTCCGCCGGCGATTCCGGCCGGCGTTCGGGGTCTTTCTGCAGCAGCATGTGAACCAGCGCCGCCATCCCTGGCGGCAGTTCGGGACGCCGCTGCAACAGCGGCTCGGGCGGTTCCTGAACGTGCTGCTTGATCACCAGCGCCGCGGTGCTGCCTTCGAAGACCGGGTCCCCGCTGAGCAGGTGGTAGATCGTGGCGCCCAGCGCATAGAGATCGGAACGCACGTCAAGATCACGGGCGGCCAGCGCCTGTTCCGGCGACATGTAGCTCACCGAGCCGATGATCGTGCCGTCGAGGGTCAGCCGCGTCGCGTCGGCGTCGGCCCGGCGAGCCAGCCCCAGATCGGCCAGCTTGATGTCGAAGCGGTCGTCGAGCAGCAAATTGGCCGGCTTGATGTCGCGATGAATCACATGATGCGTCTGCCAGGCGTAGTCCAGCGCCCCGGCGATCCCGGCCAGCCAGAACAAGGCCTCCGGCGCGCCGATCCGGCCCTGCGCGATGAGCACGCCGTCGAGCCCGCCATGCGAGCAGTACTCGGTCAGCATATACAGCGTGCCGTTCGGGCCTTGGCCGTGTTCGAAGGTGCGGACGATGTGGGGATGATCGAGCATCCGGGCGATCCCGGATTCGCGGATGAACCGCTGGGCGAAATCGCCGCTTTCGGTCAGGTCGGCCCGCAGCGTTTTCAGCGCGAATTGGGTTCCCGCCGGATCGGTGACCAGAAACACCGAGCCCATCCCGCCTTCACCGAGCTTGCGGTGCAACGTGAAGCGGCCGAACTGCTTAGGCATGGCGACTCACCCAGAGTCATCGGCAGCCGGAAGGTTCCGCAGAACCCTGCGCGCGGGAACCGGCCCGGGGACCGGCGGTCCGGCGCTACACCTGCATGATTTCGGCCACCTTCGACTCGACTTCGGTATCGATTTTCTTCTCGTGTGCGTCGATGGTTTTCTGGATCGCGCCCTTGGCCTTGTCGCGCTGGTCCTCGGAGATTTGCTTCTCCTTGCAGATCGTTTCGATGTGCTTGTTGGCGTCGCGGCGGATGTTGCGCAGTGCGGTCTTGGCGGATTCCGAGCGCGTCTTGGTGAACTTCACCAGATCCTTGCGCCGCTCCTCGGTCAGCGCCGGCACCGACACCCGCACGATTTTGCCGTCCACGTGCGCCGTCACGCCCAGCTCGCTTTTCAGAATCGCCTTCTCGATGTCCTTCACGATGCTCCCATCGTAGGGCGTCACCACCAGCGTGCGGGCGTCCAGAATCGAGGTGCTGCCCAACTGCTGGAGGGGGGTGGGCGAACCGTAGTATTCGACGCGCAGATTGTTCAACAGATCCGGCGTGGCGCGCCCGCTGCGCACCCCCCGCAGTTCGTCATGGAAGGTCGCCAGCGTCTTGTCCATCTTCTCGTTGGTTTCCTTGATGATCGGTTCGGCGCTCATGCCTGTGGCTCCTTGCGTTTTTCCGTACGGGCGTGCGGGGCGAATCCGGCACGCTCGTGCCGGCCCACCGCTCGCCCCGGAGCGGAATTGCGCTGATTTTACCTTGGCTTCAAGGCTTTAGGGGCGGCAGGCCGGAGATTTGAACGTGCGTCAGCGCGCAGCCGGGACCGCGGGCGCGCATGCCCGCTCTTCCCCCAAACGGTCTCTTTGGCTCCGCGCCCATGTCCCCTCCCGGGAACGCCCGCATCCTGCCGGCTCTCGCGCGCACAGCACGCATTTTTTCTTGCACAAGCCAGGGCCCGCGTCGCTCGGAATTCGTCCGTTCGAAAAGGTTCAGCCAACCGCAACCAGCTGCGCGGCTTTGGCTTTCTGCGCGGCGGTACGCTGCTGCGCCATGACCCGCTCCTGCGCGGCTTCCAGAATCGCCTTCAGCAGGTCGGCATAGCGCAGCCCCGCGTAACCGGCCATGAAGTTCAACTTGCCGTCCCAGCACCAGCCGGGATTCGGGTTGACCTCCAGCAGCTTGATCACCCCGTCGCTGTCGGTGCGGAAATCGAACCGCGCATAGTCGCGGCATTCCAGCCGTTCGAACAGCAGGTTCGAATAGTCGCACAGCCGGCGCTGGATGTCTTCGTCGATGCGGGCTTCGTGGTATTTGATGTCGGTCCAATACGGTGAGCCGGGCTCCCATTTGGATTCGTAGCCCAGCAGCTTCGGCAGGTCGGCCGGTAGACCCGAGAAGTCCACCTCCACCGGCGGCAAAATGCGGTAGCTGGCGCCGGGGTTCCCGACGATCCCAACGCTGTACTCCGCGCCGGCCAGAAATTCCTGAATCAGCACCGGCACGCCCGGCATGGTTTCGCGCAGGCGGCTCAGGTAGGCCACCAGTTCCTCCGGTGTCCGTACCACCGCGTCACGGGTGATGCCGATGCTCGAGTCCCCGTAGTTGGGCTTCACCAGCGCCGGAAAAACCGACGGCAGATTGGCCGACTGGTCGTCGGGGTTGAAGTAGGTTTCGGCCGGCACCGGAATGTCCAGCGACTCCGCGATGGCGCGCACGATGCTCTTGTTGTAGCACAGCCCCAGGCAGGCCGGGCCCGCCCCGGAATAGGGAATGCCGCGTAGCTCCAGCAGCGCCGGCACATGCAGTTCCTTGAATGGATCGTTGTTGTACCCTTCGTCGCACAGATTCAACACGAACGCTGGCGGCTCGTGCCGCAGGTCGGCCTGCAGCGAGGCGTGATTGTTCAAATAGCGGAAGGTGTATCCCTGGAGTTCACCAAGCCCTTCCTTCAGCCGCTGCACGGTTTCAAGGTCCTCGGGGTTGAACTGTCCGCCGCGTTTGACCCCGTCGGGAAGCGAAGGATCGCCCAGCAGCACTGTCACTTCCGGAAAAGGAATCACCGCCCGGTCGTCGACGGCGGTCTTGAAGGGCGCCTGCGCCGTCAGGAACATTCGGTGGCTCATCATGCCCAGGTCTTGGTTGCGGTCGGAGTCCGAGCCCAGCTGGCCGTGCCAGCGGATGGCGGTGAAGCCCACCTCGTCCAGCAACTTTTCGATGTGCTCCTGCGTGTACAGCCGCTCGGCGTAAAACTGGTCCACGATGACCCCGCGCTCGGAGTGCACCACGATTTCGCGCGACACCAGCCGCAGGCCGTCGGCGGCCAGCGACCGCTCGCGGCAGACGAAATGGTTTTCGTCCACCCACTCCCAACTGCGCCGTTCAAAATGCTGCCGCATCCAGGCGCCGTCGACAATGTCGAGCACCAGCGTGCCGCCGGACTTCAGAATCCGCATCACCGCCCGCAGCACCTCGATGTCATCTTCCAGCCGGTCGAAGTAGCCGAAGCTGTTGCCCATGATCGCAACGCAGTGGAAGCTCGATTCCGGCAGCCGGAACTTGCGCGCGTCGCCCTCGCGGAAGTTCACGTTCAGCCCGGCCGCTCGCGCCCGCCGCCGCGCCAGCCGAATCAGGTAGCGCGAGCGGTCCACGCCGGTCACATTGCGGAAACCGCGCTTGGCCAGCTCCAGCGAATGCCGCCCCTGCCCGCAGCACAGGTCCAGAATCCGGTCGTTGGGCTCGAGGCCGGCGGACTCCAGCATCAGGTTGACTTCCCGCGCGGTGTTGCCGTCATTTTCAACCACGTCGCCGTCGGTCTTCAGGTAGACCGAATTGAACAGCGTGCGCCACCAGTCGCTGGGCAGGTGCCGTTCGAGGTCCGGGACGGGGCCGATGGTCTTCACCGCCGGCGCGCTGGCGCCGTGGCCGTTGGAGCGGCGCGGATTTTCGAAGCGGCCCGACGATCCGGGACGTTTGCGGGGAAGGCGCGTTTCGCGCTGAGACATGGGAATCTCCTGGAACAGGCTGGCGGGAAAATACTGGAACACCGAGGAAGGGATGAGACCGAAAAAAAAGGCAGGCGGAAGCGGCCGGTGCGTCAGGCACCGCCGCCGGGCGAGGCAAAAAGAGGCCCGAAATAGGGATACAGGCATTTGGCGCAAGGAAATTGGGCGGCGCGGGCCCGCGACGGAGGCTCGTCGCTTTCGGCCGATTCAGCCAACAGGGGTGCGCCGTCGGACGAGTCCGACCGGAGAACCGGCGGCACTGGCGAGGCGGACATAGCGGTAGCACTCACGGCACGTGCTTCGCTCGTTCCGTCCGCAAAACACAGACAGGCACGGAAGGCGGCGCGCCGACAAGGAGAACCACATCCGAAACATATACCACGTTCAGGCCGAAAGCAAGTACCGCTTCAAGAAAGGATGAAGGATGAAGCTTGAAGCATGAATCGGCCCGGGTGAACCCTTCGCTTCCCGCCTTTTTCTTGGCCCCGCAAGGGGCCGCCTGTCGGTAGCCGGAAGGAAAACCCCCGGAACGGAGGGTCGGGGGGGGGGGGGGGGGGGGGGGGGGGGGGGGG
>JBOHNC010000220.1:0-11732 GCA_050730415.1 Planctomycetota bacterium | reverse complement strand
CCACGGCCAATTGCTGCGGCCCCGCCGGGGCCAAGATAAGAAGCGAACACCGGCATGGACGGTAGAGATTACCGGGGATTCGTATGAATCGGCGCGCGAGGAACGGTCCGGCGCGGGGAGCCTTTTCCCCATCTTTCGAGAGGGGCGTCGGTGCGGTTCCGCGCGGAGGAACGGCGGGGGCGCGCTGAAGGCCTCGGGTCGCGCGGAAAAACGATTTGCCAGGGTGTCGGCGCTCGGAGACCTCGCGCCGCCACCCTGGGCCCATGGGTTCCCTTCGGTCACCCATGGCTACCGACAGGCGGCCCCTTGCGGGGCCAAGAAATGGAAGGGGGAAATGTGGGTCAGGCTCGGCCCGCGCGGAGCGGGACGCCCGCCAACGGGTTTGAGTGTACTCGGAATGCCGTGCCGCTACTTCGTCGCCGCTTTCAGGCGCGCTTCCTGCTCCGCGCGCATCTGCGCTTGAATCCGTTCGCGCTCGGGCACCAGGCGGTGGCGCTCGTGGGCGATTTTGAAATCCAGGCGTTCGAGACCCAGGTCATGCAGAGTCTTGCGCTCCACCAGGCTGAAATCGGCCGGATTCGCCCGGTTGAACTGGAAGGGCGTGGTCAGCGACACCGCCGGATTGGTGATGAAGCGCGCGATGCCGGAATGATTCGCCGACGCGGTGTGCAGCATGAACGGATTCATCAGCACCACGTCACCGGCCCGTCCGGCGACTTCGACGAACTGCGTGCATTGCTTGATCAGCTTGCCGAAAGGATGGGTGACTTCGCCCTCGGGTTTCACGCGGAGCGCCTCGGCCACCAGCTTGATCGAATCGGGCGCGATGTAGGTGGCGCCGCCGCGCGGGCCAATGTCCTGCCAGACCACGATGGACAGCAGGGCCTGCTCGGGGGAGTCGAGAAAATGCCGGAACCAGTCGCCGTCTTTGTGCCAGCCGCCGCGGTCCTGGTTGGGCGTCTCGAAGGGCTTGTCGGCGCCGATGTTGAAATTCACGATGAAGCCGTCGGACCAGTAGCGCGAGCCATCCACGATGTCGCTTTCATCGCGCAGCAGGTCCACGATCGCGCCCCAGGCGCGCGGGGCGAACTCGGCAATCGCCACGCGGTTCATGCTGGGCAGGTGCAGCCGCGCATCCTTCCAGGCGGCCGGATCGTTGCGGTCAAGCCCCATCCGTTTCCAGGCGAAATCGATCCATTCGCGCGCGGTGTCACGGGTGAAGCAGTCGCGGATCACGACGAAGCCTTGCTCGAGAAATTGGCGTTCGTCGGCGGCGGTCAGCGTGCGGTAGGCCATGGCAGGCGGGCTCCCATTCGGCCCGTGGGGAAGGCGATCGCGTCCATTGTAGCCGCGGCGGCGGCCTGCGCGCCAGGACTTCCCGGAGGGTGGTGCGGCGTTCTCACCCCTGAGAGTGCCCCTGTCCCTGGGTGCGGCCGGGCGGGTCTACGACGGCGGCGCGCCGACGGGCGCGTCGGCCGGGGTGTCGGCCGGGGCCGCGGCTTCCAGACCGTAGGCTGAAATCTTGCGGTACAACGTTTTCAGACCGATTTTCAGCCGCTTGGCCGCGTGCGTCTTGTTCCAATCGCAGTCGGTCAGAATCGCGAGGATGTAGCGCTTTTCGACTTCGTTCATGTCGAGCGACAGCGGCAACACCAGTTGGCCGTTGACCGCCTCCGCGCCCGGCGCGCCCGCCGTGCCCGCGCCCGCCGCTGCACCGACGCCGCCGGCCCCATTCAGGCCGGACATCCCGCTGCCGCCCGCGGCGCCGGCGCCAACCGACGCCATCTGCGCCGCGGTCGTCCCCGACCCGGTCGGCGCGACCGCCTGCGATTTGACTTCCTCGGGCAGGTGCTCCCAGTCGATCAGCGTCCCGGGGGTGAACAAGCAGATGCGTTCGACGAAATTGCGCAGCTCGCGTACGTTCCCCGGCCAGTCGTAGGCCTTCAAGGCATTCATCGCGCGATCGGTGACCTGGCGCACCGCGCCTTCGCGGGTCGGAAACTGGATCAGGAAATGCTGGATCAGTTGCGGCACGTCTTCACGACGTTCGCGCAGCGGCGGAATGTGGATGCGAATCACATTGATGCGGTAGTACAGGTCGCTGCGGAACTGGCCCTCTTTGATGGCCTCTTCCAGGTTGCGGTTGGTGGCGCAGATCAGCCGCACATCGGCCTTGATGGTGGTGCTGCCGCCGACCCGTTCAAACTCGCGGGATTGCAGCACCCGCAGCAGCTTGACCTGGATTTCCACCGGCAGCTCGCCGATTTCATCCAGAAACAGCGTGCCTCCGTCGGCCAGTTCGAAGCGCCCCTTGCGCAGCCGGTGCGCACCGGTGAACGCTCCCCGTTCGTGGCCGAACAGCTCGCTTTCGATCAACGTCGGCGGCATCCCGGCCATGTTCACTTTGATGTAGGCGTTGCGGGCGCGGTCGCTGAGCGCCTGCAGCGCCGACGCCACGACTTCCTTGCCCACCCCGTTCTCGCCGGTCAACAGAATCGTGGCGTTGGTCGGCCCCACCTGCTTGATCATCTCGCGGATACGGTTCATTGCCGAGCTGGTGCCGATGATCGCGGCCAGCCCGGATTTTTCCCCGAGCCGCCGCTGCAAGTCGAGATTTTCCAGTTCCAGCCGCCGCCGCGCCAGCCCGCTGGTGATCACCGCCTTCAGCCGGTTCAAGTCGATCGGCTTGGTCAGGTAGTCGTGTGCGCCCTTTTTGATCGCATCCACCGCGATCTGCTCGCTGCCGTACCCGGTGACGACCGCCACCGGCGTGGTCGGGCTCAGGCGTTTGGTTTCGAGCAGCACCTCGAAGCCGTCGCCGTCGGGCAGGCGGAGGTCGGTGATGACCAGGTCGAAATCTTCGTTGCGCAGCGCCTCGAAGGCCTGGTGGCGCGTTGCCGCCTCGACGCAATTAAGCGACTGGCGCTCGAGCACCTCCTTCAGGGTGGCGCGCGTGCCTTCGTGATCGTCGACGACCAGAACGGTTTCGGGCATGGATGCAGGTCACTTTCGAAGTCTTTGCCAGTGCAGCATTGTAATGCACGGCGATGGTGGTGCGACTCGCCGCCGCACCCTTTCCGGCCGCGCCTGAGCCGGGCCGCCATGCGGTACAATTCAGGCAACCGCCAGAGACCGCCGACCTTGCCATCCGACATCCCCACGCCGCCGCCTTCGTACCCAGCGCCCGAACCGGATCCGTACACCGGACCGCCCGGGGTGGTGATTCGCCGCCCTGCCGACTCGCGGCCGGGGGAATTCAAGGACGGCGCCTACTTCCCGCGCGCCACGCGGCTCAAGCGCGAACTGCATTTCGAAGTCCGCAAGCGCGAGCCCGGCAAGCCAACCCGCATCGATCGCTACCTGCAGCGCCGCTTCGAAGGCTACAGCCGCACTTTTTTGCAGGGCCTCATCCGCGAAGGCCGCGTCCTGATCGACGGCCGGCGCGTGCGCCCCGCCACCGATGTCGTCCCCGGCCAGGTCATCACCATCCTGCTGCCCGGCGCGGTGCATGGCTCTGAGGTCATCCCCTTCGATGTGCTGTACGAGGACGCCAACCTGCTGGTGCTCGACAAACCCACCGGCGTGCTGATGCATCCGGCCCGCGGCCACCGCACCGGGACCCTGTACAACGGCATCCTGAACTACTTTCAGGCGCGGCTCGATGCCAACCCCGCGCAGCACATTGGCATGGTCCACCGGCTTGATCAGAACACCTCCGGCGTGCTGCTGATCGCGCTGAAGCGCGACGTCCACAAGGAAATGACGCGGCAGTTCGAGAACCGGCTGGTACAGAAGGAATATCTGGCGGTGGTCGGCGGCGCGGTGCCGTGGAACACCGCCGCCTGCGACCGGCCGATCGGCGTCGATCCCAATTTCCCCAAGCGCTACCTCGCCGGCGGCCGCGACGCGCGCTCGGCACGCACCGATTTCGAACGCATCGGCCAGGGAGCCGGCTTCTGCCTGGTGCGCTGCCTGCCGCGCTCGGGCCGCAGCCACCAGATTCGCGCCCACCTGATGGACCTCGGCTTCCCGATTCTCGGCGATACCCTGTACGGCGGCGCGACCGACCTGCCCACCGCCGGCCTACACGCCGAACGCTACCTGCTGCACGCACAGGCGCTGTCCATTTTTGACCCCGTCACCGGCGCGCCACGGCGGTTCGAAGCGCCGATCCCCGACGACATGCAACCGTTTCTCGATGCGTTGCAGAGGGTGGATCGCGGTGAGTCGTGAGGGGGTGACGGGAGACAGAGGACAGGGAAGATGCGCGCGGGGGCGCGCAAGAGAAAGATGAAATCCAGGAAGCCGCGCTGGAGCGCGGCGCTCCCAGGGGGGCGGACGGCGAATCCTGGGGTCGATCGCTCGGCTCGACGGCCGGCCGCGAAATCGCTCGCTGTACAATGGGACTTCCTGGCGCCTGCCAACCGGTCGCGCTCGATGGGCGACGGTGGCACCGAATTTCGGCCGCCAGCACGGGATTTCGCCGCCGCATGGATGCCCCTCCGCCCCCGCCGGGCTCAACCCAGAACGTACCGGACCACCGCGACCGCTTCGTGGTGCTCGGCCTGGAAAGCACCTGCGATGAAACCGCCGCCGCCGTGGTCGCCTTCGATGGCGGAAAAACAGCCGGCGCGAGGCCGCAGATTCTGGGCGAATGCATCGCCAGCCAGATCGCGCTGCATGCTCCCTTCCGCGGCGTAGCGCCGGAGGCCGCGGCGCGGGCTCACACCGAGGTCTTCAGCCGGGTGGTCGCCGCGGCGCTCGACCAGGCCGGCGTGCGCTTCGCGGACCTGCGCGGGATCGCCGTGAGTCGCTCGCCAGGACTGGTCGGGTGTTTGCTGACCGGCCTGACCGTCGCCAAGACCCTCAGTTGGCGCTTGCAGATTCCCTGGGTCGGCGTCGATCACATCCAGGCGCACATTCACGCCGCCTACCTGGCGGCGCCAACCGGCGCGCCCGGTTCATCCGGCAGCACCGGCAGCAGCGGCGACAGCGGCCGACCGGCCGACGCCGACGCGCTGGGCGACGCGCTGGGCGATGCGCCGCACGTGGCACTGGTGGTCAGCGGCGGCCACACGGCGCTCTACCGCGTGGCCGACCGAGCCACCGCGCCGGACCTGATCGGCTGCACGCGCGACGACGCCGCCGGCGAGGCCTTCGACAAGGTTGCCGCACTGCTGGGGCTCCCCTACCCCGGCGGGCCGGCGATCGAAGCGGCGGCGCGCGAGGGCAATCCGCGGGCCTTCGATTTTCCCCGCAGCAAACTGCACGATGCCGACGACGACTTTTCGTTTAGCGGCCTGAAAACCGCCGTTCTGTATGGCCTGCGCGGCAGCCAAGGCAAGCCGGGACCGGCGGCCACCGTCGGAATCGGCCGGGTGCTGTCGGCCCGGGAAATCGCCGACTGCGCCGCCAGTTTCCAGGCCGCCGCCTGCGAGGTGCTGGTGGGAAAAACGCTGCGCGCCGCGCGACGGCTGGGGTTGCAGCATGTCAGCGTCGGCGGCGGCGTGGCCTGCAACGGCCGCCTGCGCGAGCTGTTCGCCGCGGCGGCCGCCAAAGAAGGCATCACCGTGGTCTTTCCGCCCAAGCGCTACTGCACCGACAACGCGGTCATGGTGGCATTGCTGGGCGCGCCGCGCCTGTTGCGCGGCGAACGCGATCCCTTCGCCACCGACGTCGATCCCACCCCCGTCCGCCGGCGCGTGACCCGGGCCCCCGCCATGGCCGAGCCGTCCAAAAGTGGCCAAGAGGACGGCTGATCGCAGCCAGATTATAAGAACCTCAGCGACTGTGTTGAAAATCAAGCGGTTTTTTGATGCCACACCGGATTCTCCACGATCTGTTCTCGGACTCGGGCGTTGAGGATCACCAGGATCTTGCGCATGCAGGCGGAGCCTCGCCACGACCTTCCATTCCGGGGGTTGGCACCCCCGGCTTTGCATTGTCTGCGCCCTCCGGGCACAAGAAACGGACGTCTGAGAGGTTGTGGGTTAGGCTCGGGTACATGGGGCCAGGGAGCCAAAATTGAATCCGCTTGGGACCGGACGGATAGAATTAACTGGGATTCGTATTGCTCGTTCCCGCGTCCGGCCACGGCTTAAGGGCCGAAAAATCGCAACTGGAAAATATGTCCAAGATTCTACGTGGTGCGTGTGACCCGCGGTGGTCTAAATTGGTACAGCATTCATTCCTTGGTCTGCTTGGTATCCGAAAACCGCACCTCTGCGCCGCCCATATGGGCGGACCGCGCCGCCCATGTGGGCGGACCGCGCCGCCCCTGTGGGCGGACGATGCGGAAAAAGGGGCTGAGCAGCGAACGCAAGAGGGGATTGACCGTGCGCAAAACGAGTTTGCTATCGATGGGAATGGCCGTGAGCCTGCTGGCGGCGGCGATGGTCTGGACCACCCGGCTCGCGGCCGAGGACGCACCGGCCGATGCCGGCGCCGACCCCTACGAGACCTACGTCAAAACCAGCCCCGACTTCAAGCACGTCAAACAGGACAAGGACTGGCTGTATAAGGCCTTCCCCTCCTGGACGTACATGCCCTGGTATTACCAGTGGAAAATCGGGTTCAACGAAGCAGGCGCCAAATTTTCCGAGGAAATGGGCTACAACGGCGCCTTCATCGACGGCCGCTACGACTACCGCGACGGCGGTGCGCCGCGAGCCTTGGACTGGATCGAAAAAAACAAGCTGCGCTTTTACCTGGACCACACCGCCGGCAAGCACATCCTTCACCTGTGGGACGGCGGGCAGACCGGCAAGCATAAAAAGGACATCTCCGGCACGGGCCTCCGCCCGGTGGAGTTGGACAAGGCCACCGAGGATCATCTGAAGCAAAACGTCAAATCGAACATCGACGACGTGAAGGAGGCTCCGACCCGGATGGCCTATTCCCTTGACGACGAAACCAGTTGGGGCGTTTTCGCCAACCCGTGCATGTGGCGCGTGAACGGCGACGAAGGCCAGTACAAGCAGTGGCTCGAATCGGTCTACGGCAAGGGCAACACGCCCGACTACAAAGGCTGGATCAGCTACAACAACATCCGCAAAGACCTCGACGACTGGTCGGTCGGCGAGTTCAACTGCGGGCAGCTGATGGACCAGTGGAGCTACAACGATTCGGTCTACTGGAACCTGATCGGCGACCTGGTGGACTACGCCAACAAGCTCGACCCGCACACTCCCTGCGGGCTGGAAGGCTGTCAGGCGCCCTCGCCCTTCGGCTACGACTACGCCAAGATTATGTGCAAAGTGCAGTTCATCGAAGCCTACAACATTGGCAGTTCGCAGGCCATCGTGCGCTCGTTCAACCCGCACAACGCGATTCCGGCCGTGACCACCCACTTCAATAACAACAGCAACGACAGCATCTGGCAGTTCTACTACTACGTCGCCAACGGCAACCGCGGCCACATCGGCTGGGTCGAAAACTGGTTCAACAATGACGGCACGCCCAAGCCCTGGCACAAGGTAATTTCGCCGGCGCTCAAGGAATGCGGCGACAAGCTGGGCCCGCTCCAGGCCGGTTCGGAATGGATTAACGACGGCGTGGCGATCTACTACAGCCAGTCTTCGATTCAAATGGGCTGGATCATGGACGCCGCCGCCCATGGCGGCACTTGGGTCAACCGCAACAGCGACGCCGACCTCGGCGCCGCGCCGCTGGTGCGCAAGGCTTGGGAAAACATGCTGCGCGATTCCGGCGTCCAGTTCAATTACGTTTCCTACGCCGACGTGGTCAAAAACGGCATCCCCAAGGAATACAAAGTCCTGATCCTGCCGGCCACGATGTGCCTGTCGGACATCGAAGCGAAACGGATCGAGGAATTCTGCCAGAACGGCGGCACCGTGATCGCCGACTACCTGCCGGGCATCTTCGACCAGCACGGCCGCGGCCGGAAGGCCGGCGGGGTGCTGGACAAAATGTTCGGCGTCAAGCAGAACCCCGGGCTCAAAGCCAAAGACGTCTGGCAGGGCGACAACGGCTGGTACGAAGTCAACCAGGACGATCACTACAGCCACCACATCTACGCCGATCTGCTCTCCAAGAACAAATGCATCCTGGATGGCTCCGGCTTCAACAAATGCGTGCGCGACGAAGGGGTCGGCCACGTGGCCAAGTTCGGCCAGGGCAGCGCGGTGCTGATGAACCTGTCGCCGCAGTGGTACAACGCCTACCGCGAAGCCGGCTACGAGGAAGCCAAAAAGCGCGACGTCTTCATGAAGCCGGTCTTTGACGCCGGCGTCAAACCCTGGGTGCGGATCGACCACGCCGACGGGAAGACGTTCGGCTATGAAATCACCTACTGGAAAAAAGGCGACCGCACCTTGGTCTTCCTGGTGACGAACCCGGAAATTACCGGTGGCTCCTTGGGCGGCGGCAACTCGGCCGGCCTGAAGACCGAAACCGTCAACGTCACGCTCAAGTTCAACCACCCCATCACCGGCGTCCGCGATGAACGGGCCGACAAAGACCTCCCGGACGGCGACAGCTTCCCCGTCACCTGGAAAATGAATGAGTGCGTCGTGCTCTCCTTCAAAAATAATTGACGCTACGCAGTCGGACGATGGATGGGCGAGGAGCTCGCCCGGATCCCCGCGGACCCGCCATTGCAAACTTGTTTTTGACTGCTCCCTCCGTCTTGGTACAATGGTCCATCGCCCCTGAACCACGGGGCGTGCCCCTCTGTCGCCAGCCCAGGAGGATTCCCTGATGACCCGCCGCAGCCTGTGGATGCTCGGAATCCTGTCTTTGGCACTGTGTGCCGGGGTGGTGCGGAGCGAAGACACGCCGCCGAACGTCGATCAGACGCTGACCCCGGACATGGACGCCGGCATCAATTCATCCAGTTCCGATAACCACGGCACCGCCGATGAATTCCAAAGCGGGTTTTACTCCGACGGAACCAAGGGCAAGCCGGTCGAATACCGGATTCTGATGCACTTCGATCTTTCGACGCTGCGGAAAACGCCGGTGCGCTGCGCCATTCTGCGCATCTGCAACAAAAACAACACGCGCGGCAAGGACGAAAAATTCATCCGCGTTCAGGCGCTGTACCGTCCTTGGAAAGAAAAAGAGGCCACCTGGTACACCAATGAAAAGGGCGACGGCTGGGTCACCGACGGCGGCGATTTCCTGCAGAAGTGCTACGGCGCCGCCTCCATCCCCCCTCGCTGGGGCGGCGAGGAGGAGCACTACTACTCCTTCGACATCACCCAGCTGGTGCAGTTGTGGCAGGTCGGCCAGATCACCAACGACGGCCTGATCATCATGAACGACGCGGGCAGCGACAACTACCAGCGCTACCATTCCCGTGAATACACCAACGGCAACCGCCCTGAACTCTGGATCAGTTACACCGGCACCATTACCAGCTCCGACCCCACTGTCATGGATCCGTCCGGCATTCCGGCCATCGGCCCGGCGCCCGACCTCAACCCGCACATCACCACCAAGGACCTCAACGCCGGCCATACCGGCCAGCCGTTCTCGGTGCAACTGACCGCCAAGGGCGGCAACCGCCCCTACGTCTGGTCGCTGCCGATCGGCTCGAAGCTGCCCGACGGGTTTACCCTCAGCGCCGACGGCCTCCTGTCCGGCACTGCGCCCGCGCCGGTCATGAAATTCTTCCGCGTCAAATGCACCGACAAGAGTAAAAAATACGACATGGTCTCGCTCAAGCTGGTCATTCAAGGGCAGGCCGTGGGCGCGCCCGCGCCGACGGACACCAAGAAGCCCGCCCCGAAACCCACTCCCGGCGGAACCCCCGCGCTGCCCAACGACGACGGCTAACGCAGTTTTCGAATCTGTTCACAGAAATGCCAAGGTCGGCGGGCGCGGAGGCCCGCCCCGGTCGACAGGGCAGCAGGCTGGAAGCCTGCGCTACAAAAAACCAAGACTGTGAACCGATTCGAAAACTGCTCAAACACCCGGCGCGCAGCGCTTCGCAACGCAGCCAGGATCGCAAGCGCCGAGGCGCTTGAAAAGCCGGGAATTCCCTGCATACTTCGAGGCTAAACCATCCACCAGGGGGCTGTCATGGAAAAGCGCTTCGCCAACTCCGCCGCGGCCGTGCGATATGTCACCGCGGTCCCCAAACCGCAGGGACGCACCATGCGGAACGTTCCTTTCCCCAAGCGCCGGACCGTCCGATTCGGATTTGTCGGCCTGGGCGGCCGCGGCACCGGGCAGCTGCGCGAAATGCTGGCGGTCAGAGGCGCTTTGATCACCGCGGTGAGCGACCCGACCGAAGCGGTCATGCTCCGCGCGCGCGACCTGGTCGTGGAGAAAGGCCAGCCTGCGCCGGCCCTCGAAGGCGACTGGCGCCGGCTATGCCGCCGCGACGATGTGGACGTGGTTTATATCTGCTCCCCCTGGGACTGGCATGTACCGCAGGCGGTCTGTGCCATGGAAAACGGCAAGCACGCCGCCGTGGAAGTGCCCGCGGCCACCACCCTGGCCGATTGCTGGCGCCTGGTCGACAGCTCCGAGGCCACCCGCCGCCATTGCGTGATTCTTGAGAACTGCTGCTACGGCTACAACGAACTGCTGGCGCTGAACCTGGTCCGACGGGGAATGCTGGGCGCCATCACCCACGGCGAAGCCGCCTACATCCACGACCTGCGGACCATCCTGCTGGCCGACCATGGCGAAGGGCGCTGGCGCCGGACGCCTCACATCCAGCGCAACGGCAACCTCTATCCCACCCACGGCCTCGGCCCGGTGGCCCGGTACATGAACATCCACCAGGGCGATCGCTTCACACGGATCGTGTCCATGAGTTCGCGCTCGGCGGCGCTCCAGGCCTACCGCGACGAACACCTGAAGCCGAGCGACGGAAAACGGCGCGAGCGCTACCGCTGCGGCGACATGAATTCTGCGCTGATTCAGACCGCCGCGGGTTGCAGCATTCTGCTGCAGCACGATGTCGTGACGCCGCGGCCATATTCGCGGCTCAACCTGGTCCAGGGCACCCGCGGCGCCTTCGCGGATTATCCGGGGCGGGTTTTCATCGATGGCCGGCACAAAGGCAAGCATGCCTGGGAGCCGGTCGAAGCCTACAAGCGCTTCCAGCATCCGCTGTGGAAGAAACACGGCAAAGCAGCCGCCAAATTGGGCGGCCATGGCGGCATGGATTTCCTCATGAACTTCCGGCTGGTCGAAGCCTTCCAGAAAGGCGAAGCGCCGGACATGGATGTTTACGACGCCGCGGCCTGGAGCGCGCCCGGACTGCTGACGGACATTTCGGTGGCCTTCGACGGTCTGGCGCTGCCCTATCCCGATTTCACCCGCGGCCACTGGCGGCGGTAAACGATTTTCCGGCTGCGTGGAATTCACATTCGAGCGCAGTCGCTGCGATCGTTCTGTCCCCCAACAACCAGGCCCCCCCAACACGCGTTGTTCGCTGCGCTGCAAGGGCTACATTTGAAAGCCAGGGGTTTGGATGGGAGGGCGCAGTCCGAACCTCCAACCCTGGGAGCCGGTCGCCCAGCCGCAGCCGCGCGATCCGAGGCGGAAGCGCACCACCGACCTTCCATCGCGCGGAATCGCACACCACGTTCATCGAAGCGAATGCATTTCGAGACCTCGCCCGCGAGATTCCGCACGGGTGAACGAAGGAAGTGCGAAATCGCCCCTGTCAGCCAGGGCCCGCGCGGTGGCGGTCCGACGATGAAGAACAGGAGCCGGCAAGATGCCGGCGCTCCCGGGAGTGGTCAGGCTCACAG
>JBOHNC010000219.1:0-13527 GCA_050730415.1 Planctomycetota bacterium | reverse complement strand
ATATTAGACCGGGTCTTCCGCCGTGATGATTTTGCGGTCGACGTGGTTCAACTCGTTGAGCGCCGAATACAGCGTCGTGGTCTTGCCCGAGCCCGTCGGCCCGGTGATCAGAATGACGCCGTTGGGTTTGCGGCAGAGGCTCTGGAACGTCTTGTAGTCGTCCGGCCAGAAACCCAGGCTCTCCAGGCTGAACCGGATCGAAGCCTTGTCGAGGATACGCATGACGATCGATTCGCCGTGCGTCGCCGGCAGCGTGCTCACCCGCAAGTCCAGCTTCCGGCCGGCGGTCTGAATCATGATCCGGCCGTCCTGCGGCCGGCGCTTTTCGGACATGTCGAGCTTCGACATGATTTTCAGCCGCGCGGTGATCGCCGCCTGCAAGCGCTTGGGCGGGCTGTCTACTTCGTAGCAGATGCCGTCGATCCGGTACCGCACCCGCACCCGGTTGGTCATCGGTTCGATGTGAATGTCGCTCGCGCCGTTCTTCACCGCCTCGGTGATGATCAGGTGCACCAACTGGATCACCGGTTTGGCGGCCTCGTCCTCGTCCTCGCCCCACTGCGAGACATCGTCGGATTCGATTTTCACGTCGCTCTGCGAAAGGTCCTTCGTCATCGTTTCGATGTCGGAGGTCGTCATGCCGTAGAAACGGTTCTGCGCCGCTTCGATTTGCTCGGCCGTCGCCAGCCCGGCGCGGATTTCCTTGTTCAGGATGAACTTCAGCGCGTCCAGGCCGTAGATATCCAGCGGATCGGAGATCGCCACCATCAGCGTGTCGTCCTGCAAGCTGAAGGGCATCATCTTGTGTTCGCGCGCCAGTTCGTTGGAGACCATGTCCAGCGCGCGTTTGTCGACGTCGATATTTTCCAGATCGACGATGTCCATTTCGTACTGTTCGGCCAGCGCCGCCACCACGTCTTCCTGCGTGGCCTTGCCCCCTTCGATCAGAATTTCGCCCAGCTTGCGTTCGTCGCCGTTCATCTGCAACTCGAGAACCTTGTCGATGTCCTCGTCGCTGATGTCGGTGATGTCCTTGAGGATTTCGCCGATGAGCCGCCGTTCTTCCATGCCTTCGCCCTCGCCTGCCCGTCCACCCCTACCATCAGGAAGCTGCTACACCGTTGCGCGCACGCCGCGACTCGTCGAAGGTTCCGTTGGCCCGCCGAGGGCCAACGCCGTCCTGTCGCGCGCCCCTGCGCCGCACCTGTTCGTGACTGTTTTGCAGCCCTCATTCTAAACCGTTTCCGCCACCCTTGCAGGCAGCAGCGCAGAAAAGTTGGTGCGCTTGAAGCTACTCCAGGGCCTTTTAGTTCTCGCCTCCGCCACCCAGCACTGGTAATCAGTGGCCCCCGGAGCCGAAATCGCGCCGAAGTGCCGTGCTGGACTAATCTCGGGCGTGCCTGACGGCACTTCAGAGATTTGGAGAGAACTAAAAGGCCCTGGAAGCTACTCCCCGTCGGCGCTCAGTTCCCGGGCCCGCTGCCGTGACTCCCGCGCCGCCGCCGGGCGCCCCAGTTCCTCGCACAGCTCCGCCCGCTTCGTCCAGGCCTTGGCGTAGCGCGGCTTGAGCATCAGCACCGTGTCCATCATCGCCAGCGCCGGCGCCGCTCCGGAAAGCACCTGCACATTCAACGCCCGGCGATACCACGCCTGCGGATCGTCCGGCGCGCCGTCGCAAGCGTGCTTGTAGGCGGTCTCGGCGTTCTGCCGCAGCCCCTCGGCCTCGTACAGGTCGCCCAGCGCCAGCCAGCTTACGTGGTCGGTTGGCGCGACCGCCAGGGCCTTGCGGTAGGCGCTTTCGGCCTCCGACCAGCGCCCCAGCCGCGCCATCAGCACGCCGCGCCGCCGCAAGACCGGCGCCGAATCGCGCGCCAGCTTGGAGGCCTCCTCCATGTCCTTCAGCGCCTTGGCTTTTTCGTTCAGCGCCAAAAGCACCGTCGCCCGCGCGGCCAGAATTTCCGCCCGGTCCTCGCGGTTCTGCAGCGCGCAGGTGTAGGCGAAAAAGGCGTCCTGATTGCGCCCCAGCCGCTCGTAGCTCCACGCCAGGTTGGCCCACGAACCGGAGTGATTCCCCTCCAACCGGATGCTGTTGTGGAACGCCGTCACCGCCTCCTCGAACCGCCCCAGTTCGTTGCTGGCGTAGCCGATCAGATGCCAGCTTAGCGCGTGATCCTTGCGCAGGCGCACCGCCTGCCCGCCAGCGTGCAGCATCTGCGCGTAGCGCTTCAGCCGGTAGAGAATGTAGCACTTCAGAAACCACGCCCCGTGGCTGTGCGGGTTCAGTTGCAGCCCCTGTTCGACGCTCGCCAGCGCCTCCGCCAGCTGCCCCATGCGCTCCTGCAGGCTGGCTTTCTCGCGCCAGATCGTCGGCTTGGTCGGGTCCAGCCGCAGGCAGACGTCATAGGCGTCGAGCGCGCGCGGCAGTTGTTTCACCCCCACCAAGGCCAGCGCCAACTGGTGCCAAGTCTGCGGATCTTTGGGCGCCAACAGCGAAGCGCGCTCCAGCGCCATCAGCGCCTCGCCGTAGCGCTTGCGCTCCAGATGCACCTGCCCGAGATAGCTCCAGGCTTCGCTCAGATCCGGCCGCAGGCCGATGGCGCGGTCCAGGTCGAGCAGCGCTTCCTTGTCGTTGCCCTCGCGCGAACGCAGCCGGCCGCGCTCGGCCCAGGCTTCGGCCAGGTTCGGGTCGATCTGCACCGCCTGGCTGAAAAAATCGAAGGCCATCTGCGTCTGTTCCAGCGCATGATGCACGTAGCCCAGCCCCAGAAAGCCGGCCGCGCAGGCCGGATCGATTCGCACCGCGGCCAGATACTGCTCCTGCGCCTTCAGATGGTCGCGCCGCGCCAGCGCCTCCCGAGCGCTGGCCAGCAGCGCCTGCACCCGCGCGGCGGCTTCTGCCGGAGTGAGCTTTCCGGATTCAAGATCGCCCGCGCCGGTCGGCGAATGGGCGGCCGTCCCCGCGCCGATTTTCGTTGCCACCGGCGGCGGCAGGCCATGCCCGGTCGCCGCCGGGCCGTGCGGATTCGATCCCCCACCCGATGCCCGCGCGCTCGTGCCCGCGCCGGTAGCACCACCGGCGGCGCCACCCAAGGACGGCCCACTCCGTGCGCTTTCACCGTAGCTGCCGTCTTTGTACAAGGAAGACTTGCCCCGCTCGGGCTGGAGGCTGTCGGGCTGGGGCAGATTCATGTTGTCCATGGGGCTCCTGCCTGCGGGAACACGGTGCATTCAAAATTGTACCCAGCCCTCCATCGATTTTCACCTGAATCTTTGCCCCGCACCGCCGGAAGGCCAAAATTCCGCCTGAGCAGGTTTTCCCGCTCGGCGCCGGCCCGGCTGAATCCCAGCCCCGGACCGGTCCCTTGCCCGGCGCCCGACCCGCCGCGCTGCCTGCCCGCTGCATGGCCTGCCCGCGGGCAGCCTTCGGTCGCCGTCAGCGCGGGCTGACACGGATCAGGCGGATCGTCGCGCCGCTCACCGGAATGTACCCGATCCGCTCCAGCCCCGCCGCCGAATGCAGCAGCCCGAACACCGCCACGCCGTCCCGACTGACCATCCAGTGATCGCCCAGCCGGATCACCTTCACCCGGTAGTGAACTCCCTGCAAAAACGGCCAGCCAAATCGCGTGTGGCCGTAGCTCGCGCCGACCTGCCCGGTCGCGTCGAGCACGTCGGCGCAGTTCTGCCCGATCTGGCTGGGGATGCGGAAATGAATCCCCGCCACGCTCCCCGGCCCGTCGCCGAACACGATGCAGAATTCCCGGGCCGCATCCGGCTCCGCCCCCGGCAGCGCCTCCACCGCGATGTCGAATTCCAGTTCGAGGTCCCCCGGGAAGCGCTCGGCCAGCCAGGTGACGGTGCCATCCGGACGCGCCGGTTCTACCAGCGTTCCACCGGTGACCTGCGCGCCAGACGGGAGGGCGATGGTGGCAGGAGCATCGGGGGTGGTGGCGGGAGCATCGGGGGTGGTGGCGGGCACCTGGCTGGCGGTGCCGACGGTGGCCCTGCGGAAGGCCGCTGCGGCGTCGGGCGCGGCAAAGTCCAACGTCAGCGGCACGAAGGCCGGCGGCCGTTCAGACGGCGGCGACGGTTGCGGGGTCGGTTCCGCCGAGGCTGCCGGATGCAACACGATCGGCGCCACCGCCGGCGGAGGCGGTACCTTGGGCGCCAGCCAGGAACTGTTCACCAGCATCACACCGCCTCCGGCCAGGAGCGCCGCCAGACCGAAGACCAGCGCCCAGGTCCACCAGCGCGGCCGGCGCATCTGCGCTCGCTCGCCAGGCGACAGCACGGGCGGCTTCACATGCAGCGCGGTCTGGTGACGCAGGTGGCGGACCGGATCGGCCAGCAGTTCGTCCCGGCGCTGCTGCCGCACGCGCACGGTGTTCGAATCCACCTTTCCCGGCGGCGGCGGCTCGGCCGGCGGGGACGCCGGCGGCGCGGCCCACGCGCTGCCTTCATCTTCTTCGGAGGGAGCAGGGTCGGGAGCAGGCGGTTCGGCCGAGTCAGCCATGTCACATCCGTGCCGAAAGATCCTGAATATCGAGCAACCCGACCACCCGGTCGGCGCCATCCACCACCGGCAGCGCGTTGATGCGGAAATCCCCGAACAGGCGCACCGCTTCCTGCACAAGCTGTCCAACGCGCATGTATTTGCAAGGGAAGGTGCGGTGCCGTTCCAAGGCCTCCCCGCCAATCGCCGGGTTGGCCGACCATTTCCGGCCGAAATCGCCTAGGGAAAACACGCCGGCCAGTTTTCCCGCGGAGTCGGTCAGGATGACCAGCGCCGAACGCGCCGCCTGAATCGCCGCCACCCCCTCGCGCACCGAATTCGTCGGCGCCAGCGTCGGGCAGCGGTCGCCGGTCCGCATCAGTGCTTCGACCGTCAAAAGCTGCCGCCCCAGCGATCCGGCCGGATGCAGCCGCGCAAAATCGTCCGGCGTGAACCCGCGCCGCTCGAGCACCGTCAGCGCCAGCGCATCCCCCATCGCCAGCAGCGCCGTGGTCGTGGCCGACGGCGCCAGCCGCAGCGGACAGGCTTCCTCGATGTCGCCCACCGGCAGCACCCAGTCAGCCTGGGCGGCCAGCGCACTTTTTTCGTTGCCGGTGATGGCGCACACCGCGCAGCCGATCCGCTTCAGAAACGGCAGCAGCCGCACCACCTCCTCCGATTCGCCCGAATAGCTGATCAGCAGCGCCAGGTCGTCCCGCAGAATCATGCCCAGGTCGCCATGCATCGCTTCGGCCGGATGCATCCAGAACGACGGCGTCCCGGTGCTTGCCAGCGTCGCCGCGATTTTCTGCCCGATCAGCCCCGCCTTGCCCATCCCGCTGACCACCACCCGCCCGCGCAAGGCCAGCATCCGGTCGACGGTTTCCACGAAGCGGGCATCGAGCCGTCCCCGCAGCGTGGTCAGTCCGGCAATTTCGAGGTCGATCACGCGGTGCGCGGCTTCCAGCGTCTGCGCACGGTCGATCGGACGGCGCTCGGAGGCAGGTTCGGTCATGCGCAGGCGGGCTCCCCAGAGAAAATGACCGCGCCCAGAATAGAAACGGAGCGGCGGGACCGTTGTATTGTAGCCGCCCCCCGCGCAGTGCGCGATGTGACATTTGCCCGCCATCGAATGTTGCAATGAGAGGCAGTTCACGCGGCCCGCCGCAGCCCGTTGGCCCATTTCGGCCGGTTGCACCGACGATCGCCCGCGCACCGTCCGGCGGGGACCGAACCGGGTGCGCGGCTGCCAATTGCAGGAGATTCGATCATGCCGAGGTCATTCGCGCACCCGCACCGCCCGTTCGGACGGCTCGGCCCTCTTGGACGGCGCCGCTCGCTCACCTGTCTGGGCTGGCTCGGCCTGCCCCTCCTGGCTGCCGGCCTGGTCCTTAGCTCCGGCTGCGACGACGGCCCCGCGCCTGATGCCACTGCCGCGCCGGAAGGCGTTGCGGTCCTCCCCCCGGCCTCCGCGACCCCTGCGCAGACGCCCCCTCCCCCTGCCAGCAACACCGTCAGCGGCGGACCCACCTCCGCCACCGGCACGCCGATGGTTGATTTCACCCCTGCCGCCGACACCGGCGCCGATCAGGCCGTCGCCGATCGGACTCCGCTGCCGCCGCCGCCCGAGGCCTTCGACGCCTTCGAATCGCTCGACGGCTGGGTGCTGGCCGATTTCGGCAACCCCGGCGCGCTGAAAAAAATCGTCCCCGCCTATACCGCGCCCGCGCCGCACGACCGCGCCGGCCTGTTTCTGGCCTACTTGCCGGGGGACAAAAACAAAGCCTGCCTGAAATTGGATCGCCGGCTGGCGCTCCAGCCCGACGGCAAGATCGCGCTCGTGGTCTACAACCACTCCGCCGCCGACATTGCCCTGGCCGTCGCCTTCACCACCGGCGACGCCAATGAATGGTTCGAAAGCCAGCCGCAGACCGCCGTCCCCGGCTGGAACACCCTCCAGTGGAACGTCGCCGGCAAAACCTGGAAATCCGCCGCCAGCCATTGGCAGTTCACCGCCGAACTCGCCCGCCCCGGCGATGTCCGCGCCCTGCACCTGCTGGTCTTCAACGAACACCGCAGCGGCTCGCTCACCGTCGCCGGCTTTCGCGCCGACATCGCCCGCCCCACCCCGCCGCCGGCCGCTCCTACCGCCCCGGTCGATTGGGACACCTTCGTCGCACAGTTGCCGGTCAATCCCGGCGGACACAAATCCGGCCTGCAAACCGGCAGCTGGGTCAACGACGACACCGGCGATCCCGCCCGGGTGCTCGTCGCCCCCAATTCGCTCTCGACCGTCACCGACCACATGCTGGTGCTCGACTGGGCCGCCGCCGCCTCGCCCGACGGCCGCAAACATCAATTCGTCGCCGCCAAGCAATCCTTCGACCCGGTCCTGACCCTCGACAAAACCGGCACGATCCAGATGGATGTGTACAACGCCGGCGCCGAATCCACCGCCATGAGCGTCGGCATTATTTCCGGCGACAATCTGGTGTACCAGGAAAGCCGCCCGGTTCAGTTGCCGGCCCAAAAATGGACCCAGGTGCGCCTGCCGCTGACAGCCAAACTCTACAAGTCCGCCGCTTCCGACTGGAAACCCACCGGCGCCATCGCCGACGCCGGGAAACTTGGCGGCCTCGTCATCAAGGCCTTCACCACCAAAAGCCCCGGACGGCTGGTCATCGCCGCTTTGCAAGCGCCCATCGTGACCCCGCCCCCCTCGCCCATGCCGCTGCCGCCCGCCACCCCCGCCACGACCGCGCCGCCCGCCAAACCCGGCGATCCCGCCAAGCGTACCGCTCCCGCCAAGCAAGCCGCGCCGGCCGAAACCGCCACGCCGCCCGCCCACGAACCAACGCCTCAGCCCACCGCCACCCCGGCGCCTGTTCCTGCTACGGCTACGGCTCCTTCGCCTGCGCCTGCGCCCACTCCCGCGCCTGCGCCCACCCACGCGCCAACAAACCCTGCCGATCCGTTAGCCGGCCCGCAGCCGCGGTGACGGTCCGCGCCCGCACCGGTCCGCCGACTCGGCCACGAATTCTCCGCTTCCGTTCACGCCCCTGGCCACCGATTTTTTCATGTCACCCCGGCAGCACTTCGTAGCGGCCGGTCTCCGGCGTGAGATCGAAAATCGCGCACTGTTCGGCGGGAAACACTTTCCACGGCGTCAGAAATTTTTTGGCCGGCGTGCGGATTTTCACCTGCGCCGACCCCCGCACTCGCAGCGAAATCGGGTGCGCCGCCGCAAACGGGATTCGCAGTTCGAAGAGTTGCCCGTCCGGCGAGGTGTCCGCGAAAGCCCCCAGCAGATTCGGCCCCGGCCGCAGTTCGGTGTGCCGCCAGGCATGAACATAGGCCGCAATCGCCGTCGGCCGCATCCATTCGATCCGGTCGGCGTAGAACGTCGCCAGCCGCCGCGCCACTTCGCGGAAGGCCGCAAAACCGACCCCCTGGTCGGGCCGCAGCCCCTGCCAGTGGCCGTAGTAAATCAGCGTGCGCGTCCCCTGCGCGATCAACTCCGCCAGCCGCCCGCCCGTGCCGTCGGCCGTCACATAGACATCCGGGTCGACGTACTTCGAATCGTTGTCCCAGCGTCCGAAACTGTCGCCGCTCACCCCCGGTGGCAGATCGTACACTGCATGCGCGCCATTTTCCGCCAGCACCGCCACATCCGCCGGGCCGGCCTTCACCGTCCCCATGAACGTGCCGGCCAGCGGCGTGGCCAGCGCGCCCTTTTGCGCCATCTGCAAGAGCGCCAGCGCCACTCCGGAATTCAGGCAGCCCGCGTGGAGCGGCGCAATCCGCCGGCCCTTCTTGAACGCCACGCAGGCCGCACAGCCGCAGCCGGGGATGGTCAGGCCGTTGACCTTCAAATCGTATTGCGCCGCCATTCCCGCGATATTCTTGAAGTAGGCGGCGTACTCCTCGATCGCCACGCTTTCGTCCAGCAGCCAGATGCCTTCGTGCGGGCCGGTCAGACCGATCCGCCCGTTTCCAAAATCGAACCGGTTGCCGTGCGTCATGACTTCCATGTAGGCGTCGAACAATTTCTTTTGGTCGGCCTGGCGCAGGTCGCGCACGTAGTCCGGATGCAGCGGCAGCGGCGAGCCTTCGGCGTCCCGCCGGTAGCCCAGGATCAAGCTGGTCTCGCCGCGCAGCCCGTTCTCGCCGCACCAGTCGCGGAAGGCGCGGAAGGCCGCCGCCGATGCTGCATCCTGCCCATGCACGTCATCGACGATGAAAGCCGCCATGGCGCGGTCGTGAAAACGCGGCAGTTTTTCCACCGCGAAGCCGGGTGCTGGCATGCATTGCTCCTCTTTGGGGGAGCTCCATTCTACGCCCGACCGCCGATCCCGCGCCGCCGCCGAGCCCCCGCGCGATTGGCCGAGCCGCCCCGCCGCTCCTGTCCTGCGGCGGGCGCCGTGCCCGCCTGCCCGGCCAGAAACGCGGCCAGCAGCGCCTCTTGCCGAGCATGCATTTGCCTGCGCGCCGCCGCCGTTTTGTCGTCCTCGCCGATCAGATGCAGCGCGCCATGCAGCAGGTAGCGCAGCAGCTCTTCCGCCGCCGGCAGCTTGCGCGCCCGCGCCTCCCGTTCGGCCACTGCCGGGCAGACCACCACCACGCCCGAGACGGTCGGCAGAGAGGTTCGGGTTGCCCGCGCGGCCCGGGCGGCCCGTGAGGAAATCGCGCGTCCGGCAACCGCCGGCGCCGGTTCCTCCAGCGCCTCCAAGGGAAAGGTCAGCACGTCGGTGGCGCCGCGGTGGCGCAGGTGACGGAAGTTCAGCGCCGCCATTTCGCGCGGATCGCTCAGGTGGATTTCCAACCCGCTCAGCCGCGGTTCGCCGGGCGGCTGGGTGCCGGCCAGAAAGGCCGCCAACTGCTCCGCCACTCGCCGCCACGCCGCCGCGCTGCGACCGCAGATCGCAGCGCCGGCCAGCACTTCGCCACAGGTCACCGCCACCGTGCAAGCGTGCCGCTGCCGCCGCGATTTCATCGGGGGCGCCGCCGCGGACTGGGAATCGCCCCGCTCTCGCCCGGCCCGCTGCCACCCTCCGCGCCGCCCTTCGGACTGCGCCCGATGCTCGGGCGGAGCGAACTCGATCCGCTGTCCGAGGATCGCGGGGTCGGGATGATGCGCACCGGCGCCACCGGCGGCGGCGCGCCGGCCGGCGCCGCTTCATCCGTTGTCGCTGCGTGCGGATCGCTCGGCGGAGGCGGTTCCGCCACCACCACCGGCTCGGCTGGCGGCGCCGCAGGAATGGCCGGAACCGGTGGCAACGGCGCAGCCGGCCGTGCGGGAGCCGGCGCCGGCAGAGGCGTCACAGGCGCGGGGTTCGCAGCCTGCCCCGCCGCGCCCGCGCCGACCCGCACCGGCATCATCGCCGGCGTGGCAGCTTGCCCGAGCTTCGACATGCGCATTTGCAGGGTCGCGTCGGTGGCGTTGTCGCCCTCGGTCAATTCCTGGCCGGGGTAGCGGATGCGTTGATGGTAGCGCGCCGCCAGCACCCGCAGGAACGCGTCCTCGCACAGCCGCAGATCGCTGAAGGTCAGGCCGCATTCGTCGAGCTGCCCGCTGCCCAGCTTGTCCATCATGAGATTGTGTGTGAAGGTGCGCAACTTTTCCGGCGTCGGATCGGTCAGTGTCCGGCTGGCTGCGTCGATCGTGTCGGCCATCATCACGATCCCCGCTTCCCGGCTGCGCGGCTTCGGCCCCGGATAGCGGAACGCCGATTCGGCGATCGAATCCGGATCCTCGCCCCGCTCCTGCGCCTGCCGCCGCGCCTTGTGGTAGAAATATTTCACCAGGTCGTTGCCGTGGTGCTGCGGGATGAAATCGATCACCCGCTGCGGCAGCCGGTACATCCGCGCCATCTGAATGCCGTCATGCACGTGCGCGATGATGATCTGCGCCGACTGCATCGGGTCGCGGTTGTCGTGGAGCACCCCCGCGGCCGGATTGTTTTCGATGTACTCGTCCGGCCGAGCCGTCTTGCCCAGGTCGTGGTAGCTCACCCCCACCCGCACCAGCAGCACATCGGCCTGGATCGCCTCGGCCGCCGCCTCTGACAGCAATCCCACTGCCTTGCTGTGTGCGTAGGTTCCGTTGGCGTAGGTCGCAATGCGCTTGAGCGCCGGGTGGCCGTCGTCGTTGAGTTCCAGCAGCCCCAGCGGGGTCAGCACATCAAAGGCCCGTTCGATCAGCTTCAGGAAGGCCGCGACGATCATCCCCGAAACCAGCCCCTGCAACAGCGACGGGATCATCCAGTCCATCGCGCCGCCGGCGCCGCCGGTGCCGTACAGCCATTTCCAAATGCCGGTCAGCCACGCCGCGCCGAAATTCTGCTGCGGCAGTTCGAAAATCAACGCCGTCAGCCCCTGCGCCAATCCCCCCATGAACCCCGCCACCAGGTACTTGCCCTGCGTGCGCGTCTGCCGCACACCAATCATGCCGACCCAGCCGCCGAACATGAGCGGCAGCATGAACCGCCAGCATTCGACCCCGAATCCACCTCCCGACAGATATCCCACCAGCAGCGCGATCGACGCCACCGCCACCACAGCTACCGTCTCGCCGAAGGCGATCGTCGCCACCATCCCCAGCAGCACGATCGGCGTCGCCATGATCAACTGGCCGAGCAGATCCGGCGCCTGCGGCGCGAAATAGGTCAGCACCTTGGCCGTGCCCAGAACCAGCAGAGCCACCACCATCAGGTTGAATATTTTCTTCAGCTCCCGCAGCGCCGTCGGCGCCGCGTAGTGCAGCACCACCAGGAAAATGAGAAGGCTGATCAGCGCAGCCAGCGTGTGCCGCGCGATGCGTTGAAGGTCTTCCACAGGAGTCGCGTGAAGCTTCACCTGCCGGGCGTGCTCCCACAGCAGTTCAATCTCGAGCGGCCCGATCGTGGTACCCGCACGCACCAGGATGTTTTCATCGACCAGCGGAGTGCTCGGATCCTTGCGTGGCACGTACTGCACCGCCTTGCCCTGGCGCTGCTTGACGTACTCCCGCAGATAGTAGTTCGCCTCGTCCCAGTTGGGCAGCGGCGGCTCGCGAACCGTCCGGTCATTCTCGCTGTGCTCCTCCGGGAACACGGGCTGATCCTGCTTGTCGATCGGCTGCCGGGCAAACGTCTCCGGCGAAGTGAACCCCAGCAACTGCAAGGTCGGCCCCAGGTGCCGCTTGCGCCCGATCGGCGTTTCCTTTTGACCGGGACCGTCGCCGGTGGGATGGTAGCCGGTGAAATACTCGTACAGCGCCTCTTTCATCTCCGGATCGATGCTGCCGGCCGAAACCCCGTCGCCCAGTTCGCGCCAGAGCTCCGGATCGAGGTCCTCATGTAACCGCCAGTTGTTCGCCCACCCCTCCTTCGACACCGTCCGCGCCGGGTAATTGTCCGGCGTCAGGTTCTTCCGCGCGATCAGGTCCAGTTCGTTCTCGAAGATGATCTTGAAATCGCTGGCCTTGGTCCGCTTGCTCTCGTAGGCCTTTTCGTCGGCCGTCAGCAGGTAGTTCCAGTGCGTGGAAAGATCGTGCAGGAGCGTGTCGGTCAGGTAGCCCTTCAGCTTGTCGCCCTCGGTGCCGCGGTCGTCGGGATTCTTGATCGCCTGCGTGAACTTCTGTAAGTACAGGTACAGGTAGCGCGCGAATTTCGGCTGCACCAGGTCCTGCGCCTCCACGGCTGATTCGTACTCCTCCGCACTCATGCCCGCGTGATACAGGTCCACCGCGTCGAACAGGTCCTTCACCGAATTGCGGATCCACACATCGGTCGGCGTGGACCGATAGTACAGCGGCTTGCCGTCGAAGATCGTGTCGATCCGCTCGGTGCTCGACTTCGTCCACTTGAACGGCACCTTGGCTTCGATGTTGGTCTTGCAGACTTCGCCCAGCCGCACCTGCGGCGGCTCCGGGCCGTAGTCGATGATCGCCACCGCCACCACCAGGAACAGAAGGATGACCAGGGTGCGCCGACGCTGCAGTTCCGACCGCATTTTGCGCAGCGCCGCCGACGGATGCAGAATCCCGCCGGCCACCCCCGGCTGCGGCGGCGGCACGTAGGGCGGGGGCATCTCCACCACCGGCGCGGGCGTGCTGGCACTGCTCCCCGCCGCTCCGCTGCTGCCGCCTGGCGGCGGCGTCTGCCCCCGGCCTCGCGTCCCGCTCATGGCTCGCCTGGCTCCCCGCCGTCCTCGCGCCCGCGCAGGCGTCCGCCCCCATTCGGCGCGTCATCCAATCTGGCGTCGTCGTCGATCTCCTCGATCGAATCCTCCGCCGATCCCCGACCGGGTTCCCCCTTCGCCGCCTCGAACAGCGGATGCCGCGGCGAATTCGACCGCTCGTAGGCCCGCACGATTTTCACCACCAATGGGTGCCGCACGATGTCCTCTTCAGTCAAGTGCACCACCGCGATGTCCGGGATGCCCTTCAGTTTCCGCAGCGCGTCCGAAAGCCCCGAAGGCTGGCGGTCTTCCAGGTCCACCTGCGTGATGTCCCCGGTCACCACCACCTGGCTGTTTTCGCCCATCCGGGTCAGAAACATCAGCATCTGCTTGGGCGTCGTGTTCTGCGCCTCGTCCAGAATCGCGAAGGTGTTGTTGATCGTCCGCCCGCGCATGTAGGCCAGCGGCGCGATCTCGATCGACCCGCGCTCCATGTAGCGCAAGACCTGGCTCGGCGACAGCAGGTCGTTCAGCGCGTCGTACAGCGGCCGCAAATAAGGATCGATCTTTTCCCGCAGGTCGCCCGGCAAATAGCCCAGCTTCTCGCCGGCCTCCACCGCCGGCCGCACCAGCATGATCCGGCTGACCCGGCCGGTGATCAGCGCCTCCACCGCCCGGCCCGCCGCCAGGAAGGTCTTGCCCGTCCCCGCCGGCCCCACTCCGAACACCAGGCGCTTTTCGTTGATCGCGTTCAAGTAGATCTGCTGACCCGCCGACCGCGCCGCCAGCCCGATGCCCTCGCGAATCGGCGCCCGCGCCGTCATCGCCGCGCCGAAGGCCGCCGGTCCGGCGCCGCGCCCGGCGCTCCCGCCGTA
>JBOHNC010000218.1:0-14024 GCA_050730415.1 Planctomycetota bacterium | reverse complement strand
ATGGCGCTATTTTTAGAACGGTGCACTGGAGGGGATCGATCAAGGCGGGTGGACGTTTCCAACGCGGGAAGAGAAGACCTCGCGCCAAGACGCCAAGTCGCAAAGAAGCCGGGGAGGCGTTGGGGTCGACGGCTGCGGCGGGGGGGCTGCGGTCGCTGCATCCGAGCGCCGGGCTGCTCGGATCGCTCCCTGCGCCCCCCGCCGCCGGTGTCTCGTGCCGTCCGGCACGAGCCAGCCGCCTCAGGGTGGGAAGGATCACAAGGGGGATTGGACGGCGAGTTGAAAGCAGCCAGAAAAACACCTGGAACGGTGGGTCGGAACAGCGCCCAAAGGTTGCCAGGAAAATGACTTGTGCCTAAAAATGCGCCATTCGGCGTGCCCGCCCGCTTTTCATTCAAATCGTCCGATCGGTTCGGTGCGTGCGCCGCGTCATCGCGGAACCGCACGCGAGCCCACATCCGCCAAAAATGTGAGGTTCGCGCCGCTGCCATCAGTGCCGCTCGGGAAATCCCGGCTGGGCACCCCAAAAATCGGCGTCGTCCACGAAGGGCCGCGGAGCCGGCGTCCCGCCCTTCACCCCGTTCGTGCGTTTCGAACCGGTCGCGCGAGCCGAATGGGCTCGATCCGGGCCGCGGTGCATCAGCGCGTTCACCACCGTCAGCCGCGCCTGCTGGCTGGCCGCGACCGTCGCCTGCAAGCGCGCCGGATCCCACCCGTCGGCGAACAGCGTCCGCCGCAGGGAGCGGCAGCGCGCGCGCTGTTCCGGACGTTTCGCCAGGTTGGTCTGTTCGAATGGATCGGTCTGCAAGTCGAACAGGAGTTCCTCGGGAGCGCTCCCGCCCGCCGCCCGTTTCCGGCCGCGGCGGCGGCCTCCGTCCGGTGCTGGAACGCCATGTGCGTAGACATATTTCCAGCGTCCTTCGCGGACCATTCGCAGCGGCGCAAGCGTACCTTCTCCCAGGTACTCGCTGAAGGCCCGTTCCGGCCCACCCAACGGCCGCCCATGCAGCGCCGGCGCGAAACTGCGGCCGTCCAAGGGGTGCCCGCGCCGGTCCGGCAGCGCCGCGCCGGCCAGATCGCAGAAGGTTGGAAACAGGTCGACCAGCGAAACGATCGATCGATCCACCCGCCCGCGCCGCCCGCCCGGCCCGCCCCGACCGCCCGGCAGCGCCACGATCAACGGCACCCGCACCGAGGGCTCATGGTAGGTCCGCTTGAACCACATCCCGTGTTCGCCCAGCATCTCGCCGTGATCGCTGCTGAACAGCACGCAGGTGCGGTCGAGCAGCTTCGTCCGCGCCAACCGGTCGAGCCAGACGCCGACCATTTCGTCGATGTAGCTGATCATCCCGAAATAGGCATGCCGCGCCGCCTGCACCAGTTCGACGGTGGGCGGAAAGACCGCCACGCCGTGATGCGTGTTGATCCAGCGCTGGAACTGTGACGGGACCGGATCGGGACCCACCGCCGGCGGCGGAATCTCCTGTGCGTCGTACAGATTCCAATATTTTGACGGGATCCGAAATGGATCGTGCGGATGGGTGAACGAAACACCCAGGAAAAACGGCCGGCCATCCCGCCCGTTGCGTTGCTCCCGCACCATCCGGTCGAAATGCTTGAGCGCCGTGCGTTGGACCTGGTCGTCGTAGGCCATCTGTTGCGTCCGCGTCCGACCGGTGTTCGCCGGAGGCTGCAATTTCTTCACGCAGGCGCCATGGTTAAGGTACGCGCCGCGCGACCAGTCCGGCGTCCATTCCAGCGTGCTCGGATAGATATCCGGCGTCAGCCGTTCCTCGAATCCATGCAACTGATCCAGCCCAACGAAATGCATCTTGCCCGCCAGCACCGTGCGGTAGCCGCGCGCGCGCAGCGCATGCGCGAAGGTGGGGTTGGCCGTGCCGAATTCCGAACCGTTGTCGTATGACCCCACCGCGCTCGGATGCCGCCCCGCACACAGCGACGCCCGCGACGGCACGCACAGGGGACTTTGGCAGTAGCAGTTCTCGAACACCACGCCCTGCGCGGCCAGCCGGTCGAGGTTCGGCGTCTTGGCGTAGCGTCCCTGCATCGGATCGCCCAGCCCGGCTGCATATTGTTTCAGCACCGTGATCGTCAACTGATCGGTCAGCAGAAACAGGAAATTCAACGCTTGCGACCCGCGCATATCGATGTTCCTCGCCCTGCTCATTTTCTCTTTTTCTTTTCTCTTCCCCCGAAAATCTCGAATCGGTTTCTCTGTGTCTCTGTGCCCCGGTGGTGCGTCTTCTTCTCACACCGCGGTCGATTCCGTCGTGGTGGTGCTGGCGTCGACATAGGAACTGAGGTACCCGGCGATGAAGACCCCCTGCAACTGCTGTGCGCGTTCGTTGAAATGCACCCCGTCCGGGCTCATGGCTTCGGGAATGTTGCGGGTGAAGGTGAACAGGTCGCAGATGGGAACCGAGGACAGTTTCATGATCGCATCGGCGGCGGCGTTATAGCCGTCCACGTCGGCCTCCCAGCGGTCGAAGTCCTTTTTTTCCTGGTGCCATATTTCGTTGACCGGCGTGGTCCGCACCCAGATCAGCTTCAGGTTCATGTTCTTGACGACGCGGATGATTTTCAGCAGGTTGTCGCGGTAGGTTTCGATTGGCACCTGGTGCTGGCGCGTGTCGCGCAGGTGTTTCAGATCGTGCAGGCCGCAATTGAGCACCAGAATATCGGCCGGGATGCCGCCTTGGTCCTTCCAGCCGCGCAGATAGGCGAGGCAGGCGTTCGAATCGCCGCCGTTGGCGCCTTGCGGCAGGTCGAGATTCTGGAGCGCCTCATGCAGCCCGGATTTCCGATCGTACTGCATCGATCCCCGGAGAGCCTGCTCCAGAAAGGGCCCAAATCCGATCGAAATGCTGTCGCCCAGAACGAACACCCGTTTCATCGCCGCCTCCACCCCCGCCATGGTCGTCACCTGTGCATCATACAAGCCAGGCGCAAACCGCCACCCTGCACGTCCAATCTAATCGCCGCGCGGCCGGGCGTGCCAGTCCGGCGCCGCGCCCGGCCGCGAATCAGTCCGGTGCCACGCCCGAGTGCAAACCGGATGCACGAGCCGGTTTGCCGGGTCGATTGGGAAAAAGTCGCAAATTCTGTTACATTTCAGGCTGTTCAAGGCATCTAAATAGCCGGCGAAAATCGGCAGCACGGGCTTGATCCGGCCCGTCATCTCCAGTACGGTGGGGGGTATGTCCGCGGCTTGCGGCCGGCGCGACATGCCAGGCATGAGAAAGGGCACACGCCATGAAACGCAATCTGACCGGGCTGTTGGTGGCGGCGCTCCTGCTGGCCGTGGCCGGGCGACCGCTGGCCGCGGAGGATTCGCAGCTCACCCAGGCGCAGGGCCAGTGGGGCCAGATGTCCCCGGCGGCGCGTGCGGCGATGATCAACAAATATCGCCAGAACGCGCAGAACGTCAGCGGCGGCGTGACCCAGAGCGGGGAACTGGACCCCAACGGCAACATTTCGACCCAGGCGCAGAATCAGACCTCCCTGAAGAACCTGCAGGACCTGCTCAAGAAGGCCCAGGATGCCTTGAAACAATCGCAATATCTGACGGCCTCCAAGCTGGCGGCCCTGATCGTCAGCGTCGAAGGGACCGGCACCGAGGGCCTGCATGACAGCGCGCTGCAGATTCTGATGCAACTGGAGCAGAAAGCGGAGGCGACCTACGACGAGGCCGAGGACGCCTACATCAAGCGCGACTTCGACACCGCCACCGACGACTACGCAGTGATTGTGTCGCAGTTCCCGGCCAGCAACGTATTTCTGAAGGCGCGGGCGCGGCTGGTCGAAATCCGCAACAACCCGGTGCTGGCGTCCAAGGCGGCGCTGGCGGTGGCGCAGAAAACCGAAGAAGGCGAAGACTATTACACCGCGGTGAAGCTGTACCAGGAGGTCATCCAGAACTACCCGGACACGGCGGCGGCGATCAAGGCCAAGAAGGCGATTGCGGCGATTCAGGCCGATCCGGCCAAGAAAGCCAAGCTCGATGCCAAAGCCGGAGCGATGACCGACGCGCAGATCGAGACGCAGTACACGCTGGCCTGCAACTACACCGACATGAAGCCCACCGACGAAGACGGGCAGAAGCTGTTCAACAAGGGCATGGCGATTTTCCAGGACATCGTGGACCACTACCCGAAGAGCAGCTTCGCCGCGAAGGCTCAAGCCAAACTGGAAGCGCTCGGCAAACTCCCGGCCAACGCCAACGGCGCCACCACCACCACCGCCAACTGAATTCCAACTGCCAGCCTTGCAGGCTGACGGGCTCGTTCTGTTCGCCAGGACCGCGGGCGGGCGCCGCCCGCTCATCGTCCCAACCGCGCATTCGGCTTGGGGAGAAACGAGGCTTGAAGCGTGAAAGATGAGGGAAATTCCGGAGAATTTCATGCTGGAGCCGTTAAGGGACGCTGAAACCGAGCACGAGAAGAACCGCCGTGAAAGCCGCGGCGACGCCGGGATCCGGCTGAAGGAGCGCACGCGAAAATTTGCCGTGCGCATTGTACTGATCTACGCGGCATTGCCAAAATCGGTGGAAGCCCAGGCGATTGGCAAACAGGTCCTGCGTTCGGGAACTTCTGTCGGCACCCATTACCATGAGGGACAGCGCAGTCGGTCGATGGCGGAATCGATCAGCAAACTGGAAGGCGCTTTGCAGGAGTTGGAGGAGACTGTTTATTGGCTGCAAGTACTCGGTGAATCTGAGATCGTTCCGTTCGCGCGCCTGGAGAGGATGCTCGAGGAAGCAGACCGGCTCGCGGCGATTCTCACGACCTGCGTAAAGCGAATGAAGGCACGGCGCAAGCAGACCTGATTGCCCTTTCCTTGTCTGGTGTTCCTTCATCCTTCATCCTTCAAGCTTCATCCTTGATTTCGAGGCTGTCATGAGCGATTCAAATTTACCTGCCAGGATTGCCTCGACCCTTATCATCGGCGGCGGCCCCGCCGGCATGGCTTGCGCCTGGGAACTCGTCAAGGCCGGCCGTAAAAATATCGTCATCCTCGAGCGCGAATCCCAAGTCGGCGGCCTGGCGCGCACGCTTCAGTTCGACCTGCCGGGCGTCGGCGCCTTCCGCACCGACATCGGCCCGCACCGGTTTTTCTCGAAGAACGCCTACCTCTACCGGCTCATCGAAGATGTCCTGGGCGAACGCTGGACCCTGGTCGATCGCTTCACGCGCTTTCACATCGGCGGCCGGTTCTACCTGTACCCGCCGCAGATTCGCAACGTGATGCAGGGGCTGGGGCTGTGGCGCTGTTTCAAAGTCATCCGCGACATCGGCTGGGAGCGCGTCAAAGACATTTTCCGCACCCGTAAAATCGCGACCTTCGAAGACCACGTCATCCATGAATTCGGCCGGACCCTGGCCGAGTTCAACATGATCAACTACACCGAAAAAATCTGGGGCCTGCCCTGCCGCGAGATTTCCCCCAACTGGGCCGAACAGCGCATCAAGGGGCTCGGCATCGGCGCGCTGATCAAAAGCCTGCTCAAGAAAAACGCCGGCCACGCCGAACAGCCGCCGCCGGCTGTCGCCGGCACCTCTTCCGCGCCGGTCGGCACTTCTTCCGCGCCGGTCGGCGGGAGCGAACGCAAGAGCGGCGCCAAGTCGCTCGCCGACCGTTTCTACTATCCCCTCGGTGGCGCCGGCGTGACCTACGAAACCATTCGCGACCGCATCGGCGGGCTGGGCGGCTGCCGCGTCGAATCCGGCTGCCACGTCACCGCTGTCGAACGCGGCCCCGACGGCCGCATCGCCACCGTCGTCTACGATCAGGCCGGCGTGCAGAAGCGCATCGCCTGCGAACACCTGGTCTCTACCATGCTGCTGACCGACCTCGTCGAAGCGCTCCATCCCGCCGCGCCGCCCGACATCCTGGCCGCGCGCGCGAAACTGCGCTACCGCAGCCAGGTGTATGTTTTTCTGATGGTCGATCTGCCGCAGGTCGGCCCCGACAACTGGGTTTACTTTCCCGACGCTCAGGTGCCGTTCGCGCGGATGTACGAGCCGGCCAACTTCAGCCGACCGATGAGTCCTCCCGGGAAATCCAGTTTGCTGCTCGAACACTTTTGTTTCGCAGACGACCCGGTCTGGCAGCGCGGCGAGAACGCTCCCGACGCCATGGTCCGCGACGATATTCAGTGGCTGGTGAAACTGGGCTTTCTGCGCGATTCTGCGCAGGTGCTCGGCTGGCGCATTCACCGCGAACGCAACGTCTACCCGATCTACGACCTCACCTACCAGGCGCCGCTGGCCGATGTCCTGCAGTACGTCGAGAGCATCCCGAACCTGCAGTGCGCCGGGCGCGGCGGCCGTTTCCGTTATACCAACCAGGACCACAGCCTCGAGATGGGCATTCTGGCCGCGCAGGGCATTTTGCGCGGAGCCAAGTTGGCGGTCGAAAACGTCGGCGCCGAGAAGGAATATTTCGAAGCCGGCTACGTCCCCGCGCGCTCGAACACCGATCCAGCCTGACCCCCAAAACAACGCCGCCCACCCAAGTGGCACGTGCCGATGGCCCGTGAGTAAAAAAGCCGGCGCAGGCGGCGCCATGTTTTCTTGCGCGCGTGGACGCTTTTTAGATCGTTTTTCAATTTACTGTGATGAATGCGATCAGCCCGCGGGCGCAGAGGCCCGCTCCAACCGCAGGCTGGAAGCCTGCGCTACAATTTTCGGAGCGTTCACAGCCAGTCGAATTTTCGTCGCAGCGCCCGACCGCCGGCCCACCTCACCCCAGCCGAAAAATCGCCGGCCAATGCCGGTGCGCCGCGAACACGACCAAGCCCTGCACCGCCAACGCTGCCAGCACGAAGGCGATCGCGAGCACCATCTCGCGCAGCATCGGCCGCAGCGCCGGTCGCGCAGCCGGCAGTTCCAGCCGCAGCCGCCGCGGCAGCAGCATCGGGACCCGCGCGCGCCAGGCCTGCGCCGGTCCGGGGAAGGCCACGATCAGCCGGCGTTCTTCGAACAGGATTTCGGCCACGCTCAGCCCCCCGGCCGCGAGCACATACGCCGCCAGGCAGGCCGGTGCTCCGCTGAGCAGCGCGCCGCCCAACCCGGCCAGAAATCCACCGGCGCAACCGGGATGGCGCAGCATGGCGTAGGGGCCGGTTTCGATCAGCCGTGCGGCGCCCGCTCCGGCGGCGGTTCCGCTCGAGCCGGCACCGGCATTCGGTGGCTCGCCACCGTCCGAGAGATCCCTCGCGCGCCGCTCACCCGCCGCCGCCGCCAGATGCAGCGTCGCGTAGGCGCGCAGGCACAGGCCGGCGGCGAGTACGATCCACGCCGCGAGGTCGATCCGAAACACCGCCGCCGCATGGCCGGCGAAGGGGCGGTCGGCGAACAGCACCAGCGGCACGGCCAGCACCAGCCCGATGGCGACGATTTTCCGGCGCAGCCGGTGGAATTTCGTCCCGGTGTAGTCCGGCACCGAGAGCCGGTCCGGCACCGGGGTCTCGCGGTAGGCCGCCGATGTCGCCGGCACATGCGCCGGGTCGTAGATCGCCGCCGCCACCGCCGCCACCGCCGCCGAGGGGGGTGGCGCCGCGGGGACTGGGTCGTGCAGGGGACCGTCCTCGGCGGCGCGACTCATCGGTTGCACCCGCAGGAGAAAGGCAAAACGAAGGATGAAGGATGAAGGATGAAGGATGAATCGGGAAAGGAAAACCTTCGCTTCAGGCGCATTCGGTGCTTTCCTCCTTCGGGGCACTCGATGGGGAGCGGCGCGATTTGACTCGCTTGACGGAGGCTGTCAGCATGGCAATTATTTCGTCGGTTTCTTGCAATAAGTTTTCGAGACGCGCCGGTTTCACAAAACCGCTTTCGCTCAGCAGCACCAACCAGTGGTTGGTTTCCTCGGCCTCCCGAAGCGCACCTCGCAGCTTGCTGACGAATTCAGCATCGGAACGGCTGCGGCAACCCGCATGGTATTGAGCGCCGATCGAAGTGCCGGAGCGCAGTACCTGCCGACCAATCACCTGGGTCTCCGCGCGTCGTGGCAATCGCACCGACAGGTTAATGATGCGCAGCGCAAATTCCCGCGTGCGGATTCGCAGTTCGCTTGATTTCCCGCTTTCCTTGGCCTCGCCCGGCATCCCCACTTCCTTTCTCCGGTCCGATTCCGAATTCATCATTCATCATTCATCATCATTCTCTTCCGACATTCAGCTCGTTGCACAGCTCGCGCAGAAAACTGGCGCTGTCCATCACCAGGCCAAGTGCTTGAAACGTTCCGCGATCGGCGAGCTTCGTCACCACGGCGGGGTTGATGTCCACGCAGACGGTGCGCACGCGCGCGGGCAGGCAATTGCCGGTCGCGATCGAATGCAGCGTGGTCGCCACCATCACCGCCACGCCGACCTCGGGAATCACCGCCCGCATTGCGCGCTGCGCATCCAGCATGTCGGTGATCACATCCGGCAGCGGGCCGTCGTCCCGCAGCGAGCCGGCCAGCACGAAGGGAATTTTTTTCTTGATGCAGGCGTGCATGATGCCGCCTTTGATCAGCCCGCGCCGCACCGCGTGCGCGATTGAACCCGCCTGCCGCACCCGGTTGATCGTCCGCAGATGGTGCTCGTGGCCGTGCTCGACCGGCTTGCCCGAATCCATCCGCACGCCCAACGAGGTCCCGAACATCTGCTGTTCCATGTCATGCGCCGCCAGCGCGTTGCCGGCGAACAGCGCGGTCACCCAACCGGCCTGGATCAGGCGCGTGAGCAGCGGCGCGGCGCCGGTGTGCACGATCGCCGGCCCGCCGACGAACAGCACCCGCTGCCCGCGCCGGCGGCAGGCGCGGATTTCCTTCGCCAGCGAAATGATCTGCAACCGCTTGGGCTTCTCGGTTGAAACCGAACTGGCCATGAATTCGAATTCGCCGCGCTGGCGGTCCAGATCGATCGGCATGGTTTTCACGCCGTGCTGGCCGCACACGATTGGCATGCCTTTGCGTACGTCGCTCATCGGCAGGCACAGCGCTCGCGGCGCTGCCGGCGGTTTGCGATCCCGCCGCGCCACGCCCACCGAGAGGGAATGCACCCGCCCGGTGCCGCGCCGTTCGATCGCGATCGCGCAATCCATCTCGATCCGCTCGACTGCAATCCAATGGCCTTCCAACCGCACCGCGGTGTCCAGGTGGGAGGTCGCGTAGAAGTCATCGGGCAGAATGCCGTCGGCGGGCGCGGGCTGGAGCGTCACATCGGCGGCCTGGTCCGCTGTCTCCACGCCGTGCCGCGCGAGTTGCGCGAGCAGTTGGTCGGGATCGCCGCCGTCGGGCAGGTGAATATCGATCAGCGCGCGCGAAATCTCGTGCCGCGACCGGCCGATGTCGATTTCCTTGATTTCGTAGCGCGCGCCCGCCGTTTCGATCAGGTCCAGCACCTTGGGCAGGATCAGCGAGTCGATGATGTGGCCCGAAAGCCGGATCGATTGGGTGAACACAAGTTTCTCCAAGCCGCAGGTTCGTGGGTGCCGCGCCGACAAGCGCTCCGGGACAGTATATCATTCCGCGACCCCGGGAGCGCCGCGCGCGGGCGCGGCATTTTCCGTCCAAATCATGAATGTGGCTCCGCGAGCGGGATCCATTCCCATCCTGCCATCGCAGTGAAAAGGGGGAGTGGTCCAATGCCTCGGGCTGTGGCGGGACTTGAGCGAACCCTGCAATCTCGCATGCGTTCATGGGTTGAAAGAAACACGCAAATTTTTCGTAAAACTCGATGACAGCAGTTGCAGTAGCTACTGACATGGGGTAGAGTGTCAGTGGTTGCAGTAGTTACTGTCGGACGGCGAGTGCTTTCGCGCCGCTTCGACTCCATGAGGCGATTCAATCTAATGATGGGCAAGCGACCGGCCACCCACGCCACACCTGAAGATTTGGACGTGGATGCGCTCATCGATCCTGCGGCCGATCTGGCCAATCCCGGCGACCCGGACATTGTCCCCCCGCCCGGCGCGCCGGCGCCCGCCGCGCCCAAAGGCCTGTCGATCCGCGACTACCTGCTCGAAGCCTGCCGGATCATTCAGGAAATGGTGCCGGCGCAATCGCGGTTCAACGTCTCCGACCTGCCCGACGGGCGCACGCTGCGGTACTACCAGACGCTGGGCCTGATCGACCGGCCGGTGCGCTACAACGGCCGGTCGGTATATTTGCAGCGGCATCTGCTGCAATTGGTCGCCGTGAAGCTGCTCCAAGCCGACCAGTACACGCTCTCGAAAATTCAGCAGCTCCTGACCGAAGCCGACGACCGGGGCTTGCGCGAAATCATTCGCCGCCGCGCCGGAACGCTCGATTCCCTGCTCGAACCGCCCAACGCCGAAGCCGGCGCATCCAGCGCCACCCCGGCCAGTGCGGCGGCCAGTGCGGCGGCCGGCGCGGCGGGCGATGCGCAGGCCGACGAGCTTGCTCCGGAGGACCCCGTCAATTCGCCGTTGCTGCGGCGCGTCATGCTTGGGCATGGCGTCGAAGTCACGATCGAAGACGGCCGGCGTTTCAGCCGCCAGCGCTGCATGGAACTGGCGCGCAAGCTGCACGCGCTGCTGCTTCGGTCGTCAGGCTGGACCGGCTTGGAAGCCCTGGCGCGCAAACCGGCCGACGGGTTGGGCTCGACGGGCGCGGCTCGATTGGATGACGGGGCGGACGACGAGGCGGACGAAACCGACGAGGAGGGTGAAGATCCGCGCGCCGCGCGCGCGTGAAATACCGCCACGCCGAGATTTTCCATGGCCGGCGGGGAGTCGTGACGTTGACCGAGGGCGCTAATGGCTGTCCCATGGGCGCTGGGGAACACTCGGTTGGCGAAGCGGCTCTCCTGCCGGCCTTGTTTTTTAACAGCCGCACGGCCTGGGACCGTCGCGGCAAGCGGAGCCGGACGGCTGCCACAGGCGGTCGTGCAAACGCACCCGCGCTGCGCCCCTGCCGCGCCCGCGCCTCGCCCATGCCGCGCCCGCGCTTCGCCCATGCCGCGCCCGCGCTTCGCCCTTGGTGCGCCCGCGCTGCAAATTTTGGCGCTCCCGGGGCATGCGCGCATTCGCGGAGCCGCTTGCGCGGCTTGAACGAAGAGCGGGCGAGCCCGCCCGCGGTCCCGGCTGCGCGCGGACGCGCGCAAGAGAGCGCGAACCGCGCTTTCCAGCGGAAACGCTCGCGGACTCGCTCGACACGGGCTTGTCAGCCCGTGCCACTTCAGAATGCGCTGGCGCGCAAGAAAAGAATAGGGCGCGAGCTTCGCTCGCACTGTTTTTGCATCGGTCAGCGACCGATGCCACAATGCCTCGGGCGGGCCTTGGGAATGGATAGACTTCCGGAGCCGAAGGGACGGATCAAACGAAGAAGCCGGTCTGATGACCGGCGCTCCCAGCGACGAGAGCGCGAAACGCGCTTTCCAGCGGAAACGCTCGCGGACTCGCTCGACACGGGCTGGTCAGCCCGTGCCACGCCGGAATGTTCGCGGCAATGGGCGGCCGACCTACAGGCTCTTTACGCCCAGAAATTCCAAAAACGATCCGCCGAAAATCCGTTTCACGTCGCGGTCGATTTCCTTCTGCGTCACTGTCCAGCCGGTGCGCACCACGTCGGCGAATTTGTCGCCCAGCACCGCGGCGATGATCTTCCGCGAATGCGGCCACTTGTAGGCGAGCTGATCCAGCACCCGCGCGTCGCTGTGCTGCGGCGTCACCGACAGCCCGAGCAGTTCCAGCCGCTCGCGCGTCATCTCCTCGATGATCGACGGGTTGTTCAGAAACCACCAGCAGCCGAATACATGCAGGTTGCGGAACTTGCGCGCCGCCACGCACAGCTCGTGCTGGTTTTCGCGGCTGAGCATCGTCACCAGGAATTTGTTCTGCGGGAAGTTCGCGCATAGGTTTTCAACCGCGCAGATGTCCGACTTCCCCACCCCGTCGCCGGCCAGTTGCAGCGCCGGATTGATCAGCTTCTTCACGCCGATCATCATCGCGAACGGCAGGTTGCGCTCGCGCCCCACCGGCAATATGCAGTGCTCGATCAGATGCGCCGTGTGCCCGCCGTGCGGAAACGCAAACGTCGGCGGCAGACTCACCGCCATATACACCGGGTCGATCCGCTCGCACCAGTCCTGCAGAAAGCGCCGGATTTCGCCGCAGGTCTGCTCGTTCAACTGATCGCTGACCTTGTAGCCCCAGCTCTGCAATTTGGGATTGCATTTGGGGAAGTGCACCAGCACGTCGTCCAGCCGCAGGCAGGCGCGGAATCGCCCGTCGTGAGTGGCGCGCCCGCCGGCCGCCTCCCAGATCGGCCGCTCCTCGTCGTCGAATGGATTGTTGGTCATCAGCGCCTGTGTCACCCCGGCGGCCTTGAAGACCCGCTCGATGTGCTGCTCCGGCGTCCAGCGTGCGAAGTGGCGCCGGATTTTTTTCAGGTCGCGCTTGCGCACCTTGGCGCCCAGTTCGGTCAGCGCGGTGAGCACCCCGCGGCAGGCTTCCGAAATCGGCGCGCGTTCCTCGAACAACTGCTCCCAGATGAATGCCGACTGCTCGGTTTTCTTCATCTTCCAGAACTGCTCGTAGGTGAACGCCGGCGGCGCCACGCGGAAGACTTCGGCGACCAGGTAGTGGTAGGTCAGCAGTTCATCCGGGCCGCGCAGGAGCAGTCCCCAAAACCGCGGCTGGTACAGATGCGTGTGGATGTCCAGAATCGGCGTGCGCTGGACGGTTTCATGAACCGCGTGGCGCACGGCCCGCGCCTGGGTGTAGCTTTTCATTGGTGCTCTCCATGTCGGCGCTGAGCCGGAATCCTGCGGCCGTCGGCCGACGCAATATTCAGTACGGGGCAGGGCCTGAACGCGATCGCGCACCGCGCCGATTCGCCCGCTCCCCCCAACCATCGCAACGCATGTGCGGGGAAGCGTTTCCCCTCACCCGCCAAAGGACAATTTCCGGGAGTGAGGTAGTATTTTACCGGTATTTCAAGTCTTCCCCGCGGCGGGGATCGGGTTTTTGCCGCGCGCCTCCGGTGGGAAGCGCCGCATCCCGAGGGGAGCAGCCAATGTCGTGGAAATACGCCTTCATCGCCCTACTTTGCTCATTCAGCCTGACCTGCGCGGCGGCCTCCGCCAACGAGCAATCCATCGACGGCACCCTGCGCGTCCTCGGCATGCCGCTGGCCGAAGCGGTCGCGCCCGGCGGCGCCACTCCCGACCATTTTCGCGCCGAACTGAACTTCGGCCGCTGGCACGTCCGCAACGATCACCAGTCGATCAACTTCAACCTCTACGGCCTGTCGCTGGCCTGGACCCATGCCATCGCCGAACGCTGGGCGCTGAACCTTCACGGCGACGCCGGGTACCTGTTCGGCCACAACGCCGTCATCGACGTACGCGGCTACGGTCTCGAAGCCGGCTTCGATTTCGTCTACGCCCTGGGCAGCCATCCCAGCGCCGCCGGGCCGCTCAACGGCAGTTCGCTGTTTTTCGGCCTGTACGGCTGGACCTCGAAACTGACCGGCCCCTTCCAGGGCCCGCCGCGCGATGAAGCCGTCATCACCGCCGTCACCGAATCGCTGCGCGCCGGCTGGCAGGGCCGCGCCTGGGTGCGCTCCAACCTTTTCTGCGAACCGGCTTTCTACCTGTACGCCAACGACGGGCACCGCCGCGAGCAAATCGTGAATCTCGGCGGCGACGACGACGCCAATCCGACGTCCTACGGCGCCGCCGCCAACCTCCAGATCGGCATGGATTCCGTCTTCGAACCCGGCGACCGCCTGGCCGGCGGCCTTGCCGGCGCCTGGGGCTTCGACCAGAACAACAGCTACCAGGTCCAGGTCGTCTACACCTTCGGTGCAAGCCCGGCCGCCAACTGATAAGAACCTCAGAAAATGCAGGCCTGTTCCGACCTTTGGTTCGCGGGGGCGAATTGAAAACGAGGCGCGCGGTACAACGCGGGTGCGGTTCCGCGCGATGATGCGACGGCGGTGCTGTGATCGCCTCGGATCGCGCGGAAGAACCGTTTGAGAGGGTCGTGGCG
>JBOHNC010000217.1:0-6336 GCA_050730415.1 Planctomycetota bacterium | reverse complement strand
CTCTACGCCGAGCACGGCTTCAACGCCTCGACTTTCACCGCGCGGGTGATTACCTCGACCCACGCCCATCCTTACGGCGCCATTGCCGGCGCGGTCGCGGCGCTGTCGGGCCCGCTGCACGGCGGCGCCAACGAAGCCGTGCTGGATTTGCTCAACTGCTTCCCGAATGCCGCCGCGGCTGAAACCGGCGTGCGAGCCATGCTGGCGCGCAAAGCAAAAATCATGGGCTTCGGCCACCGCGTCTACCGCCAGGGCGACGGCCGTTCCGACGTGATCCAGCAGGTGGCGAAAACCCTGGCTGCTGCGGCCGGCAAACAGGCGCTGTACGACAAGGCCGCCGCGATCGAACGCGTGGTGGTGAGCGAAAAAAACATCCATCCCAATTTGGATTTTTACTCCGCCGTGGCCTACGACTGCCTGAATATTCCCAAGGCCTTTTTCACGCCGATTTTCGTCGTCGCGCGCATGGCCGGCTGGGTCGCGCATATCGTCGAACAAAGGCAGGGGCAGCACCGGATCATCCGGCCGCAATGCGAATACATCGGCGCCCCCGAACGCAAACTTCCCGCCCGGTTCAAACGCTGAACGCATCGGCGATTGATCCCCGGGACCGCGGGCGGACACGCCCGTTCTTCGTCCAACCCGCCGATTCGGCTCGGTGCCTCCAGGCATCCTGCCGCACACCGATTGCATCCCATGCCAACGCGCCTGACGCAAAAAAAGTTTTCCCCACGCGCTAAATTTTAGTACTACCAATCGTGCCCTTGAGAACGATAGGCTACTAGATATAGGTTTTGCCCCGTTCCTATGACATATATTTAGTAAATTCCGCGGAATATCCTTGCGTTCCCACGGGAGCATTGTATATATATGCTTGATCCAACAATCTTGTGCGTGACAGGGCTGAAGCTCCACCCCCCCTTACGGCTTTTGTCCTACACGTCAAGGTAAAGCCGAGACCCTCACCGGTCTCGGCTTTTTTTGTCTAAACAGCCGCACGGCCTGGTTTCAATCCACTCCCTGAAGCGCGTCGCTGCCACAGCCTTTCGTGCGCCAGCACGCGCGCCCCGCCCTGAGCGCCGCCGTTCGTCACTTCCCCGGGAGCACAGGTCATCAGACCGGCTTCTTCGTCCGATCCGTCCATTCGGCTCCACGTGCGCGTGTATTCGCTTGCTCTTGCGCGCGTCAGCGCGCAGGTCGGGACCGCGGGGCGGGCACGCCCGCTCTTCGCCCCAACGATCGATTCAGCTCCGCGAGCGCACACTCTATTTTCTTACGTCGCCGCAAGTCTTCAGATCGGGCGCCGATTTGGATCGCTTCACCGCGCCCCGGTCTTCAGCCCTTCTTGGCCTTGGCCCGCTTGAGGTGGCCCAGGTGGAACTCCACCGCCGCGCCGATGTGCGCGTCCCAATAGGCCCAGTTGTGTTCGCCGGGATACTCGTGATATTGATGCGCAATCTTCAGCTTTTTCAGTTGCGCGTGAAACCGACGGTTGCCGTCGAGCAGCCCGTCCTCGGTCCCGCAGTCGATGTGAATCTTCGGCAGGCCGCTTTTTTTCGCCCGCGCCGCCAGCGCAAACACATCGTTGTCACTGCCGGCCGGATCCGGACCGAAGACCAGGCTCAGCCGCTGCCGGAATTCATTCGTCCAGTTCGGGCTCGGAATCACGAACGCCGCCGAATGTGCGTGCAGGCTCACAAACTTGTCCGGGTGCTTCAGTCCCAGCTTCATCGCGCCGTAGCCGCCCATCGAAAGCCCGCCGATGCAGCGGCCTTCGCGCCGCGCGATCGTCGGGAAACTCCGGTCCACGAAGCCGATCACGTCCTGCATGATGTGGTCTTCGAACGGCAGTCCGTGCACCGCATTGGTGTACCAACCCAGTTGCGTGTCGGGCATCACCACGATCAGCCCCTTGCCCTCCACGTACCGTTCGATGCTGGTGCGGCGGCTCCAGATCGTGTGATCGTCGCTGTAGCCGTGCAGCAGATACAGCACCGGGTAGGGGCCGGGCAGCGCCGGATCGTCGGGCCAAACGATGTTGAAGGCCGCCGCTTTGCCCAGCCGCCGAGCCGTGAACTGAACCGTTGCAAACGCCATGTCCGCTTTCCTCCACCGACCTCCAGGCCGACCCGTCTGCATTGCGACTGGGCGCTTTGGCGCGAGGTCTTCTGCTGCCTCTTCTGCCACGCCGAAACACTTCAAATTCGGCGCGACCGCCACCCCGGGTCAGTTGCCCGCGTCCTTGTCCTGGTCGGCCGCCGGCGCGGCATCGTCTTTCTTCTGCTCGTCGGTCAGTTCGGTCTGGCCGTCCTTGCCGAAGTAGGCGTGCGAATACAACCCGGGCGTCTTCGGATTCCAAATGCCTGGACTGGGCGCCAGGCCCTTGTTCAAACTGGCTTTGTCGTCGTCGCGGTCGTTGACGATGAAGGTGTACCCGAAATGCCCGCCCTCCTTGACCGTCAATCCCAGGTCGCTCAGCGGAATCGACATTTCGTAGATCGTCTGGTGCGTTTTCTCGTCGCGGGTGGCCTTGAACTCGGGGTTCTTCTGCGTCGGACTGTAGTCGATCGCGACCATCGAATTGCCGGTGGCGGCGTCGAGCGCCAACGTGTCCTCGGTGTCGCCCTGACGCCACGAGGTCCCGCCGTCGTTGTTCGGATCGACCGCAAACTGCACGCTGTCGCCGTCCCAGATCGACGGCCCGGTCTTCGTCTGGTCCTGAATGTCGTCGGTCACCACCCAGCAGACGTACAGATTGTCCTTGTCGTATTTCATTGCCGTTTTGCAGCTCAGGTCGTCGGGCGTCTTCCAGAACGTCTTCGCCAGCGCCTTGTCCAACGTGTCGTGGTAGATGTAGCGGATGTCTTTGAAGTCGAACCACACCGCATCCTTCCAGTCGTCGATTTTCCCGTCGATGGTCGGCGCCTTGGCGGTCTTCTGCACCAGGAATTTGAATTTGTGCGTCTCCAGCACGGTGCGCCGGACCGCTTCGAGCTTCGCCACGAACGCCATCCAGTTGTCCGGCGTGACCATGCCCTGGTTGAAGGCATTGACCACCAGACCGTAGGCTTTCTCGTCCTGGCCCAGGAGCGCCAGGTCGTCCACGTAGGCCAAAAGCGAGGTCATGTTCTTCGGATCGGCCTTCCAGGTTGCCTCGGCCGCGGCCAGCCGCTTCTTGACCACATCCGGATCCACGCACACGTACCCGTGACCCTGCATCTGGTCGCCCACCAGGAAGGCGCCGTCGCAGGTAGTCATGCACAGCGGCTGATTGTTGCGCTGCGCCGCCGTGTACATGATCTTGCCGGTTTTCCGGTCGACCAGGTCGATTTTGAAGGCCACGCCGTTCTTGAAATCCTGCGCGGCGGTGAGCACGTAATCGGAGGTGACCTGCGCGGCCGAGAGGGGAATGTTAAAGCACGACGGCGTCTTCCATTGCTCGGCTCCCGTCGCCAGACTGTAGGCGCAGATATGCGGCCGGCCGGGATTTTGCGCGTCGTTCACCTGCAGCATCAGTTGGTCGCCGTCGGCCACCACCGAAGTGACCTGTCCGCCGACGTCGATGGACGGAGAGTCGCCCTTCACGGTCGGTTTCCCGTCGCTCAGTGTCAGCACATCCACGGCGCCCTGGCGCACCGCCACTACATATTTGTCGGTCGTGAACAGCATCCGCGGCGTGCCGAATACCCAATTGGGCGGCGCATTCGCCACCGGGCCGGCCAACTGCGTTTTCCAAAGCAGCTTGCCCGAGAACAGCTCATAGCCGATCAGCATGTTGTTGCGGTCTTGCACCACCAGCGTGGTGCCATTCGCCGTCGTATGCTGCACGCCCTGCGCGTCCAGTTTGTAGGCGGGGGCCAGGTTCTGGCCGGTTTGAGCGTCCAGCAAATGAACCGTCGCCTCGCCGTTGTCCACCGTCACGACCACCACCCGGTCGTCGACGACTGTGGGCTGCATCTCCCCCAACTGGCCCTTGATGTCGGTGCGCGACCACAGCTCGCGTCCCGAGGTCGGCTCCACGCCCGCCAGCGCCATCGTGCGCTGGTCCACCACCAAGGCCAGCGTTTCCGACCCGATCACCTCGCTGACGTTGTACTTCTGTCCCTTGATTTCGAAGGTGTAATCCCAAGCCTCGCCGCCGCCCGCGGCGTTCTGGCCGGTGATGGTGTCCGAGCCGGTGACTGTCACCAGCGCGTTGCCGGCGAAGGCCGTCTGACCGGTGCGGCCGGTCATCAGAACCTTCTGCGAAAAGCGCCGCGCTCCGGTCGAACCTTCAATGCAGTACACGTTGTGCAGGTCGGTCACATACAGGAATTTTTCGCAGCCCCGTGGCGGATCGCTTTCGGTGGCGAGCGCATACAGCGGCCCCTGATTGGCCATTTGCAGCGGCCAGCCCTCCAGCGGCGTCGCCGTCAGGTGCTTGCGCTGAATGATCGACGGCGCCGGCTGCAGTTCGGGCAGCTTCAGCAGGTCCGCCACCAGGCCGGCAACCGCCGTCTCCTTGCCGTCCACCTGAATTTTCTGGTCGATGTAGTGCGTTTTCAGCCCCAGCACCGCGATCTTTGCCGCGCTGAAATGCTTGATCCCGCTGTACAGCGTATACAACTGGTATTCGACCTCCGCCGCCTTGGGGCTGTCCCCATGCAGCCGCAGGAAGGTGTTGAGCGGCCCGGTCGCCTGCAACGCGCCCTTCGTCCGCACCAGAATGTTGGCCTTGAGCAGCAGCGCGTCGCCGGCTGCCTCGGCGTTCGGGAACCCATTGATCAGCGGATCGAGATCCTCGGGCTGCTGCTGGTCGACGGGCTTCGCGGTCTCCGCCTGGTACAGCTTGACCGCCTCGGCCTCGATGGGTGCGTAGCTCGCGCGGCCATAGGTCCGAATCAGGTCGGCGATCCGGCCGTCGGCGTACTCGGCGGCCCGATATTCGGTCTTGCCGTCGTCGCCGAAGGTGTATTTCACGTCGGGGTAGGCGCTGAGCAATTCATGAAAGGCCAATAGCGCCGGCGTGGCATTTTTATCCGCCGTGGCCAGCGTCTCCAGCGCCCGCGCCCGCCCCCAGGTGGCCCGCGCCGCATCGTCGTTGGACGGATGCTGCATCGTTTTCAGCATCGCCAACGCGGTGTCGAAACGGTCCTGGGCCGCATGCGCCAGCTTGGCCCGGTCGTCGGCGCTGAGTTTCGCGGCCGTGCCCCCGGCGACGGCGGCGTCGTCGGCTTCGATCGGGCCGAGCGACTTCAGCCCGGCTTTGAAGTTAATCTCCGCGATACGGTGGCCGGATTCCTCCAGCGCCTCCATCCCGGTGTCGTGCTTGGGGTCGGTCTCTGGCAGCGCCGCCCAGGTCGCTGCCAGGTTGTGCGCCTTGTCCAAGCTGGCCAGGGCTTTGTCGTAGTCGAAGGTGCGGTCGTCCAGGTCGGCCACCTGCATCCACAAAGCCGGCGTCTCGCCGGTCTTTTTCATCTCCGCCAGCAACTGCTGCTGCCGGACCGACTTGACATAGTACACGTTGAAGGCGTTCGGCGATGCCGTGATCAGCACGCCGTTGTTGATCAGCACATGGCCCGCTTCCAGCTTCGGCTCGGTCCACTTGTAGCAGTGCCAGGCCGCCGTGGCGTCGCTGTCGGCCGGGATGGTACCGTCGTGAACTGCGACCGGTACCAGGGCGGTGCGGGTGGGCGCCAGAATGTAATGTTCCGTCACCACGCCGATTCCGACCGCCCGTTCGTAGGGGCTCAAGTCGGTCTCCCAAACCGCCTTGCCGTTGGACACGTTGTAGGCGATGATCTTGCGCCCGGCGGCGATCAGCATGCCGATCTGTTCCTTGTATTTCACGCCCTTGCGGCGCACCACCGCCTCGGTGGTGGCGATGCCGTACAGGTAGTGCAGGTCGGCGTGTTCTTCACGCCGGTCGCGAATCCATTTCGGCTCCCCGGTGTCGGTGTCGAAGCCAATGATCCAGTTGCAGCCCTGCGGCATGATCAGCACCCGGTTGCCGTAGACGATCGGCGGGGTGGGGAAGGGCACGTTGTCGGGGAACATCGCCTGCCCGCCGAATGGATTCAGTTTCTGAACCTCCAGCGTCTGCTGCCAGGCCGTTTCCCATTTCACTTCGCCCGAAATGGCGTCCAGACAGGCCAGCGTGCCCAGCGGCGTCAGCACATACACCTTGCCCGCGCTCACCGCCACTTGGGCCCCGAGATCGATCGCCCGGTTGGAACCCGCCAGCAATTCCCCCGAACACAGCCGCCGCCGCCAGCGCAGCCGGCCGGTGTCGGCGCGGAAGGCCAGCGCGTACACGGCGTGTTCTTCGTCGGTCGCTACCGCCGAACAGTACAGCAT
>JBOHNC010000216.1:0-8425 GCA_050730415.1 Planctomycetota bacterium | reverse complement strand
CTTCGATGCATTGGTGCCGTTCACATTGAACGTGACGCCGGCCGGGCCGACGCTCGACCAGGTGTAGACGAGCGCCGGTTCGCCGCCGTCATCGGCGCCCAGCACGCTGAGTGCGGTCGTCGTTCCGGTAACCGGGTTGGGGGTCGCCGCCGGGGCCGTCGCCACCGTCGGCGGCTGATTGGGAAGTGTGACGTTCAAGCCTACGATCTGACTGGTGACCACATCCACGCTGTCGGAGACACTCACTTGCAGGGTGTAGGTGCCCGAGGCGCTGAAGGTCGCTGTCGCCGCGTCTGCGCCATTTGTTCCGTTGGGTGCAAAGGTCACCACGCCGGGCCCGGAAATCTTGGTCCAGGTGTAGGTCAGCGGTGCGGGACCGGCGTCCGGATCGTGCGCCGTGACCGACACCGACGTCGTGGATCGATTGACGACCGGGTTGGGCGAAGCCGAGGCTGGCGAATCGATCACCGGCGCCAGGTCGCCGATCACTGTAGCGGTAAAGTTCTCGCTGCTCATGTCCGCGGCGTTCAGCGTCACCGTCAGACTCGCGGGCGCGAAGCTGTAGCCGGCTTTCGAGGGCGTCACAATATACAAGCCGTCCTGCAGGTTCAGCGTGTAATTGCCTGACCCGTCGGTGGTGGCAGTGTCGGTGCCGTTACTGATCGTGACGCCGGCGACCGGCGTGCTGCTGCCGTCGAGAACTGTGCCGGTAATGGCATGGGTGATGGGCGCGGCGGTGAAGTTGATGTTGGTCGCGTCCGGCCCGACCGTAACCGGGTTGGTGAAGGTGGGCGTGAAGGTCCAGTTGCCTTTGGCCGCGCCGATGTTGTAGCTTCCGGCCGCGAAGCCCACCAAGTGGTACACCCCGTTGCTATCGCTCGTGGTGGATTTCAGAACCATTGTGACATTGGGATTCGGCTTAATATAATAATATACGCTGACGCCGCCCACACCTTGGCCACCGGCGGTCGTTACCGCGCCGCTGATGGTGAAGGTCGCCGGCGCACCCACTGTGATGACCGCGGTGGCAATTGCTTCGCCGCCTTTCATATCGCTGACCGTGCATTGCACGACATACTGGCCGTCCGCCGCCCAGCTATGGCTGGCGGTGGGGCTGTCGGCGCCGAAGGATTTGTCGCCGAAGTCCCAGGCATAGGCCAGCGTGTCGCCGTCCGGATCGCTGGCCGTGGCGGTGAAATTGACCACCGTCCCCTGGCTCACGCTGGAGGCGGTCGGCGTGATCGTCAACGTCGGCGGCCGGTTGCCGGGGAAGGCTCCGATGTTGATCACGACCTGGGTCTGCGAGGGGTTCGATCCGCTGCGGCTGATCGGCGTCACGTAGTAGCCATTGACGCGGTCACAGAAGGTGCGACCCACCAGGAGCGGCATGTTGAGAATTCCATACTGGGTGTTGGGGGCCATATGCAGGATCTGCGTGCCCCAGTTCGACCCGGAAGTGGTGCTCGGATTGCCCGTCGTACCCCAGGGACTCCACAGTACCATCACACCGTCCATGGCCCAACTGTTGGTCGTCTGCTGGTCGCGCGCTTCGATCCAGTAGTTATTGCCGTGGGTCGGATTGTTCATCTTGAGCGCATACTTGTTCGCGCCGGTGATGCTGCCGTCATCGAGTGCATTCAAGGTGTAGGTACCGCTGGTGGTGACGGTGGCGATGTTGCCGGCCGGCAGCCAGCCCAGGTCATTTTTCATCCACGCGTCGTGGTCGCTGGGTGTGGCTGTTTCCGCGCCGCCCATCACCGAGAAAAGGTTGCCGTATTCCTGGTTTTTGCCCGGGCCGAGCACACTGCCGTCACTGGTCGTCCAGCGGTTGGCGTGCATGACCCCGAAGTTGTGGCCGATTTCGTGGGCGGCCGCGCCCAGGTCGTTGTAGCACACCACGCCGGCCGCGCCCACGTTGCCCACCCCGCCCAAGCCGCCCTCACTGGGTGCTGCCACGACGAATAGATTGTAGTTCGCGGTGTTCCAGCCGGCCGCTAACGCCAAGGCCTTCCCCTCGGCGATCGGCGCGCCGCCGTTGGCGGCATAATAAGCTGCGTTGTGCGACAGATGCACCACCTGCGTCATCACGGTTGTCGTCAATGAAGTCAACCCGTAGGAGTCGCTCACGTAGAACGGATTCACCACCGTGTCCATGTAGGTCTGGTAGGTGGCGAAAGACGTGGTGTTCGGCGTGTCGGTGAAGTCGGCCGGGATCACCAGCACCGTCTTGTTGCCGGTGGTCCAGCCGGCTGAAGCGGCTTGCATGACACCGTCGCCGGAACTTGGGCCGCTGCCGCCCGAGGCGGCGGTGAGCTGTTGATTCAACATGATGCAGCACTGCGGGCAGCAAAGCTGCGTGTATTCGCCGCCGACTTCCACCACTGGCGCCGGAGCCGGGGCCGGGGCCGCTGGCGGGGTGGTGCCCAATGTGCTGGAGACGCTTGAGCCGCTCTCGGTCGTGCTTCCGCTGTCGGATGCCCCGGGAAGGGTGGCCGCTCGCCCAGCCTGGCAACTGGCCGCCAGTCCGGGAACCTTGCGGGCCGGCATCACGGGGCAGGCGTTGTTGACGTTGGTCAACTTCGTGTTCGGATCGAGCTGCGCGACTTCCTCGGGCGGCAACACCCGCACCGGATTTTCGTCCACCGCCATCCGGCCGTTGAGCACAATGCCGTTCATGGGAAGGTTGTACTTGGAGGTCCGATCGGCGCGTTTGCCGTATACAAAGGCTGGGTAGGTTTGCCCGGCGATCGTCACGCTGCGAGTGATTTCCGGCGCCTGCTCGCCGCCGCGATAATCGGTTGCAGTCACAGTAAAATTCCCGCGCGCGCTAACCTGCGTTTCCAGTTGGGCCGCCACCGCCGCCGGTAGTTTTTTCGCCAGATCGGCGGGGATCGACACCGCCAGCGCCGTCTTCGGGTCTGTTTGGATCAGGTTTGCCAGGAGCACTCTGCGCCGCTGTGCCAGTTCGACTCCGCGTTTAAGTTCCACCGGCGGTATTTTCGCGCCCGTCTGCGCGTGCTGCCGCACCCATCCCAGGAAGTCGCCGAAAACAGGGTCCGCATTGGCCACCACCGCGGCAGTGTCCGGCGCTTCGGCGCTGGACGCAACATCAGCGCGGCAGCATGCGGGGCAGAATGCGCCACCTGGCGCTGGCGCTGCGACTTCCTCCACGCCGGCCGTCGCGGGCGCCGCAACCTGTGACCACGCCCGGCAGCCCAGGAAGATCAGCCAAGCCAGTCCGGCCGCCGCCAGAATCAGCCCCGTGATCGTTCTGGCCAAGGCCAGTCCTTTGCGTTCCATTCGAAAACTCCCCTGGCAGGCTGCTGAAAAAGGCCGCGGCACACTTTGCGGCGGCGACCGGCGCGGTTCTTTGTTTCCTCCGTTGCGTGGTATCCACTGGATACCTCTCCACTTCGGAAGCCTCGCCCCGCTTGGTCGGTGCTCGCAAATCGTCGCTCGCCTTCTTTTTCGTCAGCCTGCTAGAACTGGTCATCTGTCCGGGTGCCGCTGCCGTTATTGAGCGGCTGTTTCAATCCGCTGGCTCCCACCGCCATCAAAACGCCATCTTCCGTCTTCACCTGTACGTAGGCCCCTTTGTTCAGTTGCAGTTTCGGAACCGGTTTCAGGTTCTTCAGCGATATCGTCACCCGCACCCCTGCCACCTCGGCGTCCGGCAGACGTTTGGACCGGCCCTTTGGCACAGCCGTGACAATTTCCAGCACGAAGGAATCCCCCGTGAGACTCACTACGTTGCCGGTGAGCAGGCCATTGAATCCCTGCAGCACTTTCGGCAGTGGTTGCACTGTCGTTGCCGCGGTGTTGAAAACCTGTGTGTCGCCGGCCTTCAGCACGGTGCGCGCGGCGGCGCAGTCGACGCGCACCTGCCCTTCGGTGACTGCCACCGTCATGGTTCCAAAATCGCCCGCCAGCCGGGTGTCGGTCACCGGCGCCAACGCGACCGAAAACTTCGTTCCCACCGCCGTCACCGTACCGATCCGCGTGGCTACCGTGAACGGTGTCGCGGCCGGATCGACTTCCAGCCGCGCCGTGCCGAATTGCAATTCCACCTTGCGGTGGCTCAGCGTCACCGCGGCGAGCGGCGTGAGATCGAGCAGCGAGCCGTCCTCGAGCCGAACCTGGGCCGCCGCCTTCGGGCAGCGCGCGAACGCTCCGTCGGCGATTTGCTCGACCGGCTGCCCTTCGACCACCACGGTGCCGCTCAGAACCCGGTTCACGCCGGGAGCGGCGGAGTGGGCACCCGCCAGCGGTTCTCCACCGGTGAGGCCGTGGGTCGAGCCGGGGGTCTTGCCGGGGAGTGGCTTGGGGTTTTGTGCCACCTGTGCACCGCCGGCGGCGTTTCGGCGGGTGATCCAGTAGAAACTCACCGCCGCGCCGGCCACCAGCAACAGCAATGCCGCCAGCGCCAGCGCTCGCGCCCGCCATTCGCGCCGCAGCCGCACATGCTCTGTCGGCGCAGGTGTGACCACCGCCGCCGTGCGCCCCGAGGCAGCACGCGCACTTTCGGCCAGCGCTTCCGCGCCGGAATATTCGACCTTCAGTGCATGCCGCAGGGCGGAGACCAGCGTCAGGTCCTCGACGAACAGCCGACGCGCGGCCGGGTCTTCCAGCATTTTTTCAAGCGCCTGCACTTCCTCCGCCGTCAATTCATTGGTGTGGTACCGTTCGACCAGGCGACGCAGTTCGGCTGAGTTCACAGCGTGGCCCTCCCGTCAAGCTCCACCGCGGTTCGCCGTTTGGCCACGCATTCGGCCAACGCCTGGCGTGCTCGCGACAACGCCACATCCACGGCGCCGGCCGATTTGCCCATCCGCTCGGCCACCGCCTTGGCGCTCAGATTATCGAAATAGCGCAGCCGGATCATTTCCCGCAGCCGCGCGGTGAGGCGGGTCATGCAGTCACGCAAATACAGGTGCGCGCTGCTCAACTGCTGGAAGCAATCCGGTTCCTGCTCCTGGTAGGCGGTTTCGATCAACGCCGCCAGCCGTTCGCTGGGCGTCGGTTGCAGCCGGGCAAGTTTGGCCAAAGCCTGTTTGCTTTTGTTCCGCGCAATGCCCAGCACCCAGCCGCGGAACGGCTGGGCGGAATCGTACCGCTCCAGGCTTTTGAGTACTTCGACCGCGGTGTCCTGATAAACGTCCTCGGCCACATGCGGATCGCGCACGATGGCCAGAATGTACCCTTCCAGCACGTGACGCTCGCGCGTAAACTCTTCCAGCAATGAATCTTTGCCAACGTGCTGCATGGCCGCCTCCAAGTGCTATTCCGAGCTGCGGCCTGAATCTTACACAAATCTCAATCATTTTTCTGCTCCATCTCGATTCCCATCCTGTGATCGTGGTTTCGAGTCGGTTTCGGGATGGGCAACGGAGCCTGCCTTCCAACGGTCGGCGTGAGGATGGCCACCGTGGGCGAATTGGATGAGGGGTTCCCGTGGCCGGGAGGGCCCAACCTGGGCCAACGGGGCGCGATGGGGCGAAGGCGGCAGCCGATCTACGAGGCGGAGGAGGCCCGCGCGGTCGTGTCGCTGGCAGGACCTTCACCTTTCGACCCGTCCTCCCTCCCCGGCGTGAGCGCCGGCAGCGCCGCCATGGCCGACCGCTCACGGGATTTGTCGCGGTGGACGTAAATCCCCAGGCTCAACGTCGGAGACGAATGCCGCATCAGCGTCTGCAGCGTCTTCGGGTCCACGCTGGCGGCGTTGAGCATCTGCGCGAACGTGTGGCGCAGCGGGTGCAGGCGGACTACGCGGCCCTGGTCGTCGACCTTGGCGATCCCGGCGGCGGCGAGGTCGTTGTCGAAGGGGCGCGTTTGGCTCCGGTTGACCGCCTGGGTTGGACCGGCGGAGTCCGCCTTTCGACCGATCTTCGAGCGGCGGAGCCACCCCACGCCCTGCGCTGTACTTCAGATCGCAAGAACGATACGGACCCCGTTCGGCCCGCCCGCGCGAAATTCCGCCACCCTCCGAAGTTGCCACTGCGGCTTCAGTAAATCATGCGTGTATTTGAATGCGTGCTGGAATTGGGGTGTCACTTAATTAGAGGCGGTTGGAGTGGATCTGGCGCCATGCCTTTCGACGGGTGGGGTCGCATTTTGACAATCGCCTACGTGAAAAAGCAGGTACGTGAAAAAGCAGGAGTGTCCGATGAATTCAATACGGTTTTCTACCCGCGATCCCTGCCGCAGTCTTCGCTCGAAACTGAGCTGTTTCGTCCTTGGTCTTGCCATCGTTGCCTTGCCATTCGCGCCGCTGCTAAACGCGGCCGACATCCGGCCAGCGGCGGTGGTCGGCGAGGTATCCACCGGCGTGGCATCGGCTCAGCCGATTCTGCTGATTCCGGTGGATGGTGCGCCGCGGCTTGCGCCATTTGGTGCGTTTTACCGAGTCATCAATACCCAGGCCCTGATCGTCCTCGATCCGGCCACGGGGATGTACTATCTGCGGGCGCTCGATGCCTGGTACAGGGCTGCGGCGGTGACCGGACCGTGGGCTCTGGAAACCAACCCACCGGCGCGGCTCGCAGACGTGCTGACGGCCGCCGAGCGTAATGACGGCATCGATCTGCTCGAACCCATTGACGGTGGTCCGTCCTACGACACGGTGACGATCTTGGTCACCACGCAGACGACGGTCGCTGCGCCCTATGCCGGTCCGATCTGTTTTCTGCCGATCCCGAACAGCGAATTGCTGTACGCCGCCAATACCGTCGATCCGCTGTATTTCTGCCTGTCCGATCACTGCTATTACTTTCACGACCATAGGCGGTGGTACTGTTCCGACTCGTACACCAGCGGGCCGTGGACCTGTGTGACAAGGAATCAGCTTCCGAGACCATTTGAATGGATGCCCGACAACGACCGATTGGCACACATGCATTGGCTGAACCGGCGGGCGCATCGATCGCCACGCTATGGCGATCATGATTTCCACGGGGACGACCAACGGCCGGGAGACAACCGCCATCACGAGGGCCGCCGCGCCGATCCGGACAACCACCCTTCGCCAACATCGCGCTCGTTACCGAACGCAGACGGGCGATTACCGCGAGGGGGCGTTGCGCCGATCCAACCGCGCTTCTCTTTGGCGCCGGTCCGGCCAGCCGCCCCGCGTGACGGCTCGCGCCACCTGCACCGGCCGGATCGGGATCGGACCCACCCACCGGGCAGCGCGGTGCAGCCGCCGAAACGCATCCGACCGGTCGACCCATCGCGTAATCGCGGTCGTCCGGATGGGCGCTTGACACACCCCCCGCGAAGCGCGCTGCGGCCGCCGGATCGCATCCGGCCGGACCATGGCGCCAGCGGTCGGCGGATTCCGACGATGCGCTCACACGCCCCCGAATTCCACGCGCCCCGCAGGAGCGCATCGCCACCGCGGCCGGCCCGACGAAGGATGCGCCCTGCGCCAGCGAGACCGTCGGCCTCCGCCCCTCGGCAGCCCCACCGTTCCTCGCGGGATGGCAAGCGGCGCGGCCGCCGGTAAGATCCACCCTTTGCCGCACTCGGGCCGTGCGATCCGTCGGGGAAGGACAGCGGTTGCCCGGAACCCTCTGCATGGCGAAGCGTCAGCAGGTCAGAACAATTCGTCGAGGAAAGCCAAAAGCAAAATCAGCAGCAGCAGCAGAACAATCGTGCCGCCGACCACAACCACAACGGCCCCACCGCGGAGCGCTCCCAAGCTGGGCTGGTCGGCCCGCGAAAAATCGGCATCGCTGAAGTCGGCCGAAGCGGTCGGCCGGGAGGAAAGAACCGCCGGGGTTTGCACCGGCGGCGCGACCGTCAGGTGCACAGCGGCCGCGGGAGTCGGACACAGGACCAACCCGGCCGCGCCCATGACGACCGCCGCCAACAATTGCATCAGGATGCGTTTCATTTTGAATCTCCCTGCAGTTGACCGCCGCGCGTTGGCGGCGGTGGCCGACATGCAACGGCCGGGTGGGTGTGCGCGGCACTCGCCCACCCGCCGGGCTCAAATCGCGGCCGGCACCGGCCGGCCCGCTTCGCCCAGTTTGGTTCAAATAATCACGAGGATCAGAATCACGACGATCACCGCTACAGCCACGCTACTGGCAGTGACAATCACCACATCGCCGCCGCGTTTGTTGCCGAGTTCAGGCTGGTCGGCGCGCTTGAAATCCGCGTCGCTAAAGTCTTTCGCGCGCGTGCGAGTGGGATTCACAGTCCGGTCCGGCGCGGCCGAATTTACCAGCGCTGCAGGCGCGGGACCGACGGTTGTCGGCTGGGCTTGATCCGAAAACGCCATGCCGCCGAGGGTCAGCATGAGACTGATGAAGGCCAGTTGGATGAAGTGTTTCATGGAACTCTCCACAAGGGGAGGCGCGGCCTGGGGTCCCTGTAGGGGACCGTCCAACGCGCCAGCCCGGAATCGGATGCGCCGGGCTACACC
>JBOHNC010000215.1:0-19017 GCA_050730415.1 Planctomycetota bacterium | reverse complement strand
GTTCTCACCACCATCTCCCTGGCCACGGTCGCAAACGTCAGCACACGGGCGTGGTGCGTGAACAGCCCCTTGGCTCGCGTGCGGCTGAAGACGGAGCTGGACGCGGCGAACGACGAGATTGCGCTGCGGGTGGAAGAGATCCGCATCAAGGATGCGCGACTGGCGGCGATTGAACCCAATCTTCGGCCGCTGTACCCGCCGCCGGAGCGGATGGCCATCCTCGAACTGAAGGCCCGGCGCGGCTGGTCGAATGCCCAGACCGCCCGCGTGTTCCATCTCGCCGCCAAGACCATCGCCAGTTGGTTGAAGCGGCTGGACGAGGCTGGGCCGGACGCATTGGTCCAGGTGCCGGTGCCCGTCAACAAGTTCCCCGACTTCGTGCGGTATACGGTCCAACGCCTGAAGACCCTGTGCCCGATGATGGGCAAGAAAAAGCTCGCGCAGACCTTGGCGCGGGCCGGCTTGCATTTGGGTGTCACGACCGTCGGGCGCATGCGCAAGGAACCGCCAGTCGCGCCGCCAGCGGTGCTCGATGTGGCGCCTGCCAGTGCACAGGCCGCTGAAGCCAATGTGCACAAAGTCGAGGCGGAAAAGTCCGTCTGGAAGCTGAAGTCCCAATACCCAGACCACATCTGGAACATCGACCTGACCGTCGTGCCGACCTTGCTGGGGTTCTGGCTGCCCGTGCTGCCGTTTGCCTTGGGCCAGCGCTGGCCGTTCTGCTGGCGGGTGGCGGTGGCCAAAGATCACTACTCGCGACGGATCATGCACGTCGACGCCTATAAAGTCCAGCCATCGGCGCGCCGCATGGGTACGTTCCTTACAGAAGCTGTGAAGCAAACCGGCCGCTCGCCCAAGCATCTGATCACCGACAAGGGCAGCCAATTTACCAGCACCGTGTTTGCCAAAGTCTGCCTGGTGCTCGGAGTCCTGCAGCGCTTCGGCGCCGTGGGCAAGTATGGCAGCATCGCCCGCATCGAACGGTTCATGCGGTCGCTCAAGACCGAGTGCACGCGCGTGGTGCAGGTGCCGCTGGTGCGCAAGAGAATGCTGGCCGAGCTTCTGACTTACCGCGCCTGGTTCAACCACCACAGGCCACACCAGGGAATGCAAGGCCGTACGCCCGACGAAAAATACCGCCGCATCCGATCCAAGGCAACCTACCCACGGCTTGAGCCACGACCACAATGGCCGCCAGGCAGTCCATGCGCCGCGCCGAAGGCCGCAGTCAGCGGAGAATGCGGCGCGAAGTTCACGCTGGAAGTGAGCCACTTCCAAGGCAGAAAGCATATGCCGGTGGTGACGCTCAAGCCCATTGCGTAGTCGGTCTTTGAAATTCAAAACGTTTTGCTCCACTTTCGTGACGGGACACTCTGTCCCGACATTGCCGACCTTCCTCAACCGTTCTGGCCATTTGGGTCGGTTTCCTCCCCGTTTTCCCCACGGACACCTCGTCGGACCCAAACACCAGTCTACCGTTCCTCCTTCTTTTCCCCAGCGGACACATCGCTGGACGGCTTCACCTTTCACCCTTCACTCGCTGTCCTCGCCATTTTTGCCGGGTTCCTCCGGTTTTTCCCTACGGACACCTCGCTGGACTACTTTACCCTTCACCCGCATTCGGCAATATTTTCCCCTGCTACTTCGGTCACCACAGAGCCAATGGGGATGTCAGGAAAGGACGCGTCGAAAAGGATAATTCCAAGGCTAGTTTCATTAGCCCCGCCGACTACACCTTTGCCGACATATAGCTGGCCGTTCGTTTTTACAACTGAAACGTCGTAGGGACCATTTACAGCATTGAATCGCTGTCTAAGGGATCGGCCATCAAAGGCGGCAATCCCGAGAAAAAGCGCATCGCGCGTGGGGTAGGGCGGTAGAACGGCGACATGGAAAGTGTCAATGTACAGTTTTGAACCTTTCGCGGAATCGACTGTCGTATCTGATACGACTACTTGTGATATCAGCTCGTCGGGACGGAGCGGTTCATAGCGAACCAGGGTGAGCCCAGAGAAATGGCATTTAACGTTTATTGCACAATTGCAACGCTCGCACCTTCCCTCACCTACAACAAACCATTTTTGATTAGTGGGCGGTGGACCGTCGTATATCCAAGGGAAATCGAAACCAACTCCAAAGCTAGTGACCTCAATTGGGACGGTTAGAGGTACTTCACCCAGTTCAAAATAGCCTTCCATCGGCGCCATACACACCGGACACGCGATTCCCCGGTCTCCACAGCTGATTCGGTAAGCCATTTCGTGTTCCTCCAGCGCTAAGGTTGGACCGCCTCATGGAATTTATTGACATCTTTAACCTTTCTTAGCATATCTAAATACGAAGGTGGCGTGCTTCGTTTGGATAACGATTCTACTGCGTTTTCGACAAAGTTCATAAACTTCGTATCTGATAAATAAGGCAACCCCATCTCTGCAGCGGAGGCTGCATGCTCGATGTCAAGCTGGTGTTTAGGCCCCCGGCGCATCAGTTCATTAAACACGTCCTGGTATGTGCTGCCTGACTCGATTTGCGCCATTTCTGCGGGGGACTTAACGTCGATATTATACTTCTTTATAAACGCATCCCGAAGCGCCACGCTGGTTGGGTCCCCTCTGCGCAGCTCGTCCAATATTTTCTGCGTAATAACCCACTTATACTTGGGGTCCTTCAGTAGTTTGAGTGCCTTCTCGGCGCGTGCAATCCGCTCGGCTGTGGCATTTCCAAAGCCGGCGGGGCCTTCCTTATGCCCCGGCATCGCTTACTTGGCTTCGCCGCCGTGGTCATCTTTGCCGGTTTCCTCCTCGTTTTCCCTACGAACATCGCCTTGGACCCCTTCAGGAGGCGAGTAGTTTCGATTTCGAATATGAACTAAAAACTCCTCTTGTGGTGGATAGTTATACTTTTCAAGGTAATAAATAAGCAAGTTAGGCCATGACCACTGGTCGTCACAGTAAAACACCACACCTCCGGGAATAAAAACCGGCTTATCCGACAGAAGATCGTAATTTACCTCTGGCCTCGCTGCCCACGCCTTCCCCCTTCTAAGATAGATAAGTATTTGCTCCTTGTCATGAAGAGGTTCGTGAGCAAGGCTGCATTTGATTAGGTTCTTGTCGGCCCCGGCACCTACGAGTTCGTAGCCGGCTTTACGTCGCTCTATAAAGCCCGGAATCATTGTCATTTACTTTCTCCAGAGTCTACTTGGTACGCTTAAAACCCATTATAGCGTTCCCCCATGGGTTGTACTCACCCGTCGGGTTGAAGAGCCTCCACTGCCCTGGGATTACCTCTTTGCCACTTTCTCTATAAACCAGCGCAAAGATAGTATTGTCGTCAGTCGAAAGTTGAAGGATGTCTGAAGGTGCCAGCACGCGTACGCCTCGAATCATCGCCAATTGTCGCGCTAAAGGCATTGGAGTAGCCGCGGACCCTGCATGGCAACTAATTAGTCGGATATCGCCCGTGACTCCAGCTTGATCCAGATATTCGGACAGTTGCCGCGCGTTTAGTAAAACCTGCTTACCATCGATGGCGGCGGCGCGTTGCAAGGCAGAGGCGGCGTGGAAGCGGCGGTTGGGGCGATCGTTTTGGCACTTTCGGATTGGCTCACCGACGGAGGCAGGCTGTTTGCGTCCGCGCCCGGCCGCAGGGGACCTCGCGACAAAACAGAGCCGACGAGGAGAATCGCCGGCAGCAAAACGACGAAGGTCACTGTTGAACGGCCGAAACGCGGCATGTCGGGGCGCCTCCCAGTCTGCCCATGGTACCCAATCGCAGGGCGAATTGCGTGGGCCAAACCGAAGCCAGTGCGTGGAACGGAAAACTGCCTGGCAGCGCCGGTGCTGCGGGGGAGGTGGCTTTTACCGGCTCCAGCCAGGCTTGATTTGGACAACACCGACGGGCGGTGTACACTCCAGTTGGTCCGATGCCAGCGGCGCCGGCGCGGGGTCCGCGCCTGAAAATTTTATTTCGCCTGCTATGGTTCACCGGCGTCGCTGCATTTGTCTGGATCAATCGGAGGTTCGTCTATGCGCTCATGGCGCGTTTCCCTGGGTATGTGCTTCGTGGCGTGGCTGTTTGCGGGTGGGTTGGCGCCATTTTCCGGCCCGGGGGGCACGCGGCTGTGCGCCGCCGAAACCACGGTGACTTTGGTGCGCCTGCCGGATCGGGGCTACCAGCAGCAGGTCGTGGACGATGCCAAAGGCGTGATCCATGTGGTGTACGTCAAGGGCGACGCGGAGTCGGCGGATATTTTCTATACCCGGCTGGAGCCGGGTGCGGCGCGGTTCACGCCGGCGTTGCGCGTTAATTCCCAAGCCGCCTGCGCGACCGCGCTCGGCACCATCCGCGGGCCGGCGATCGCGCTCGGCCGCAACGGCCGCGTGCATATATCCTGGACCGGCAATGCCAAGGCGCTGCCGCGCGGGCCGCTCAATCCCAGCATGGACAAAGACAGTCCCTACAACGGCACGCCCTTTCTGTACGCGCGCCTCAACGACGCCGGCACCGGATTCGAAGCGCAGCGCAATCTGATGCAGTTCACGTTCGGCCTGGATGGGGGCGGCTCGTTGGCGGCCGACGGCGCCGGCCACGTCTACGCCGTCTGGCATGGTCTTTCCGGAACGGGTAAATCCGAAAGCGACCGCTGCGTGTATGTCAGTGTCAGCGCTGACGACGGCAAAACCTTTGCCCGTGAAACCGCCGCGAATCCCAACCCCTGGGGTGCTTGCGGCTGCTGCGCGCTGCGCGCCTTCACCGATGCGCAAGGGTTTCTGTATGTGCTGTATCGCAGTGCGAAGGGCGGCACGGAACGCGACATGAACCTGCTGATTTCCCGCGACCATGGGCGCACCTGGCAGGAACTGCCGGTCGACGACTGGAACGTCGGCCAGTGCGTGATGAGTTCCGCCGCACTCACCGAAGCCTGCGCACCGGCCGTCGAATCCACGCCGTCCACTCCGTCGGCGCGAGCCGCCGGCGAGTCTCCGGTGACCGGCGCTTGGGAAACCAAAGGGCAGGTATTTTTTGCCACCATCGACCCCAAGACCAACCGGCTGAGCGCCAAGATTGCTGCGCCGGGTGCGGCCGGTTCGCGCAAGCATCCGTCGGTGGCGCGCAACGCCGCCGGCGAAACGCTGCTGGTCTGGACCGAGGACACCGGCTGGGCTCGAGGCGGGAAAGTCGCCTGGCAGGTATTCGACCGCAACGGTCAGCCGGAAACCGCAGCGGATTCCAGCGGACGCAAAGACGGCGTGCCCGCGTGGGGTCTCGCCAGTGCTGCCAGCCGCCCTGACGGCAGTTTCGTGGTGATCTATTAGCACTATGACGCGAATATCGTTCGAGCCGCAGGAAAACGGGATATCGTAGACAGGCTTGCGGCGCAAGATTCGAATCCGATCCCGCGAAGGGAAATCGGGAACCGTTGGGGAATGGTTAAGTCGAAAATGTAAAGGCGTAATAAGAACTTCAGGAAATGCGTGCCTGTCCCGACCTTGGTTCGCGATGGCCAACCGCAAACGAAGCGTGCGGTTCAGCTCACAGAAAAACCAAGACCGGCGGGGGCAGAGGCCCGCCTCAAGCGCAGGCTGGAAAGCTTGCGCTCCAAGTTTCCGAGGCTTCACACCGATTTGAAAAGCGCGCAAACTTCCACCGCCGCGCCGCGCTCGAGGAGGCCGGGATGGAGCAAGCCGCCGACGCGACGATCGTTTCGGGTCGTGCGGAAGAACGTTTTGGGTGCGTCGCGGCTCGGCAGCCGCGCCACGACGTACCTTTCCGTGGGCTCCATCCGCGGCTACTCAAATTCGGCGCCATACGGGGCCTAGAAAAGACATGGAAGCCAAGATTCCTACGGAGGCACTTGGGCCGGGAAACGGATTTGAGCGGCTATTTTTTATACGGTTTTTATGCGCTGCGCGCTGACCTTTACGCGGCCGCTATGGACCTGACGCTAGGCTGAACACGTGGAGCCATCGGTTGGGTCGGCTCGGGGAGGTCGAAACGATGACTGGGTTCGCGGCCTGCGTGGGAGCGGGTTTGCTGGTGTATTTGTTCTGGGCGATGCTGAAGCCGGAGCAATTCTAATGGGCGTTGAAGGCTGGTTGCAGATCTGGGTGTATCTGGTGGCGGTGATTGGCTTGGCCGGACCGCTGGGGTGGTATTTGGCGCGCGTGCTGGAGGGCCATCCGCCGGCGGTGGCGCGGGCGCTTCAGCCGATCGAGCGCGGGTTGTATGCGCTGTGCGGCATCGATCCGCAGGCGCGCATGGACTGGAAACAATACGCCTTTGCCCTGCTGGCATTCAACCTGGTGGGCTGGGTGGCGCTGTTTCTGCTGTTGAAACTTCAGGGCGTTTTGCCGCTCAACCCGCAGCACCTGCCCGGCCTGAAGACCGATACCGCCTTCAATGTTGCATGCAGCTTCGTTTCCAACACCAACTGGCAAAATTACGGCGGCGAGACGACGATGAGCTACGGCTCGCAGATGGCCGGTCTGACGGTGCAGAATTTCCTGTCGGCCGCGACGGGGATCGCCTGCCTGCTGGCGCTGATCCGCGGGCTGCGCCGGGCCGAAACCGAAAACCTGGGCAATTTCTGGTGCGATCTGACGCGCTCGGTGCTGTACGTGCTGCTGCCGCTGTCGGGGGCGCTGGCGCTGGCGTTGATGTCGCAGGGCGTGATTCAGAATCTGACGCCCTACCGCGAAGTGCCGCTGCTGGAGCCGGTCCACGATTCCAGCGCGGCGACGGGTACGCGGGGAGCGCCGGAGCTGGAGTCCAAAACGGCAACGACGCAGACGCTGGCGATGGGGCCGGTGGCGTCGCAGGAAGCGATCAAGCAATTGGGTACGAACGGGGGTGGATATTTCAATGTGAATTCGGCGCATCCGTTTGAGAACCCGACGCCGCTGTCGAACTTTCTGGAAATGCTGGCGATCCTGCTGATCCCGGCGGCCCTGTGCTGCAGCTTCGGACATCTGGTCGATGACTGGCGGCAGGGTTGGGCGCTGCTGGCTGCGATGACGATTCTGTTTCTGGCCTTTCTGGTGCCGTGCGTACTGGCGGAACAGGCGGGCAATCCGTCCTTCGCGGCGCTGGGCGTGAATGCCGCGCACCACGATGGGGATCCGGCGCCGGTGGCAACCGCGCAGTTCAAAAACGTCGACCTGACTCGGCGCGCGGAACCGTCGCGGCAGGCGCAGTCGGGTGGGAACATGGAGGGCAAGGAGGTGCGCTTGGGCATCGTCAATTCGGCGCTGTGGGCGACCGCGACGACGGCGACCTCGAACGGATCGGTGAATTCGATGCATGATTCGTTTACGCCGTTGGGCGGCCTGATGCCGATGCTGCTGATGCAACTGGGCGAGGTCGTCTATGGCGGGGTGGGCAGCGGATTGTATGGGATGTTGGTGTTTGCCGTGTGTGCCGTGTTCGTGGCGGGGTTGATGGTGGGGCGCACGCCGGAGTACCTGGGCAAGAAAATCGAAACCTTCGAAATGAAAATGGCGGCGCTGGTGATTCTGATCCCGCCGCTGCTGGTGCTGGTGGGTACGGCGATTGGCGTGGCGGCGCCCGGCGCGGAGGCGTCGATCGGCAATCCCGGCGCGCACGGTTTCAGTCAGGTGTTGTACGCCTATTCGTCGATGGGCAACAACAACGGCAGCGCCTTTGCCGGATTCAACGGCGACACACCGCTCCACAATTGGCTGGGAGGCGTGGTGATGTTGATCGCACGCTACGGCCTGATCGTGCCGGTGCTGGCGATGGCCGGTTCGCTGGCGCGCAAAAAGACGGTGCCGGCCGGCGCGGGAACGCTGCCGACTCACACGCCGCTGTTTGTGGTGCTTTTGATCGGCGTGGTGTTGGCGGTCGGCGCGCTGACCTTCATTCCGGCGCTGGCGCTGGGGCCGCTGGCCGAATATCTGAAGATGGCGGGGTAGAGGGAGGGGGCCATGAGCGATCTGAGCCTGCATCGGGGGGCTCGCCGCGCCGGACCGCTGTTGGATTGGCGGTTGATGCGGCGGGCGCTGGGCGACGCGGTGGTGAAACTCAACCCGCGTGTCCAGGTGCGCAATCCGGTGATGTTCACCGTGTTCGTGGGCAGCGTGCTCACGAGCTTGCTGTATTTCCAGGCGCTGTGGGGAGAGGGCTCGGCGCCGGCGGGGTTCATCCTGGCGGTGTCGGCCGGTCTTTGGTTCACGGTGCTGTTCGCGAATTTTGCGGAAGCGATGGCGGAAGGTCGGGGCAAGGCGCAGGCCGACGCGCTGCGGCACAGCCGCCAGGACACGCAGGCGAAAAAGCTGCTTGAACCGCGCCATGGAGCGCCGGTCACCGCGGTGTCATCCACGCAACTGAAGCGCGGGGACGTCGTGCTGGTCGAGGCGGGGGACATGATCCCCGGCGACGGCGAGGTGATCGAGGGAGTGGCCTCGGTGAACGAAAGCGCGATCACCGGGGAAAGCGCGCCGGTGGTGCGCGAAAGCGGCGGCGATCGCAGCGCGGTGACCGGCGGAACGCAGGTGCTTTCGGACTGGCTGATCGTGAAGATCACGGCCGACCCCGGCGAAAGTTTTCTCGACCGGATGATCGGCATGGTCGAAGGGGCCAAGCGCCAGAAGACGCCCAACGAACTGGCGCTGAATATTCTGCTCGCGACGCTGACGATCATTTTCCTGGTGGTGTGCGCGACGTTGTTGCCGTTTTCGGAATATGCGGTGCGGGCCAACGGACGGGGCGCGGCGATTTCGCTGACGGCGCTGGTGGCGCTGTTCGTGTGCCTGGCGCCGACGACGATTGGCGGTTTGCTGTCGGCGATCGGCATTGCCGGGATGGATCGGCTGATTCAGGCCAACGTGATTGCGACCTCGGGCCGCGCGGTCGAGGCGGCCGGCGATGTGGACGTGCTGCTGCTGGACAAGACCGGCACGATCACGCTGGGCAACCGCCAGGCGGTGGCGTTTCTTCCGGCGCAGAACGTTGGAATTGCGGAACTGGCCGACGCCTGCCAGTTGGCGTCGCTGCCCGACGAGACGCCGGAGGGGCGCAGCATCGTGGTGTTGGCCAAGGAGAAATATGGCCTGCGCGGCCGGGACCTCAAAGGACTGGGCGCGCACTTTGTGCCCTTCACCGCGCAGACACGAATGAGCGGCGTGGATTTCGACGGCCGGACGATTCGCAAGGGCGCCAGCGACGCCATCGAACAATACGTTCGCAGCCAGGGCGGCGAATTCCCCGCGGGGCTGCGGGAGGAGGTGCATTCCATCGCGCGTGGGGGCGGAACGCCGCTGGTGGTCGCCGATGGCCCGCGCGTGCTGGGCGTGGTGCACTTGAAGGACATCGTGAAGGGCGGAATCAAGGAACGGTTCGCCGAACTGCGCAGCATGGGGATCAAGACGGTGATGATCACCGGCGACAACCCGCTCACGGCCGGCGCGATTGCCGCCGAGGCGGGGGTGGACGACTTCCTGGCCGAGGCGACGCCGGAGATGAAACTGAAGTTGATTCGCGAATATCAGGCCGGGGGACGGTTGGTCGCGATGACCGGCGACGGCACCAACGACGCGCCGGCGCTGGCGCAGGCGGATGTGGCGGTGGCGATGAATTCGGGCACGCAGGCGGCCAAGGAAGCCGGGAATATGGTGGACCTGGATTCCAACCCGACCAAGCTGATTGAAATCGTGATGATCGGCAAGCAACTGCTGATGACGCGCGGCAGTTTGACCACCTTCAGCATCGCCAACGACCTGGCGAAATATTTTGCGATCATCCCGGCGATTTTCGTCACGACCTATCCGGCGCTGGGACGCTTGAACGTGATGGGGCTGGCGACGCCGCGCAGCGCCATTCTTTCGGCGGTGATCTTCAACGCGCTGGTGATCGTGGCGTTGATTCCGCTGGCTTTGCGCGGCGTATCCTACCGGGCGGTGGGCGCGGCGGCGCTCCTGCAGCGCAATCTGCTGCTGTACGGTCTGGGCGGTTTGGCGGTGCCGTTCGTCGGGATCAAGCTGATCGACATGATCCTGGTCGCTCTGCATTGGGCCTGAGGCATCCTGGAGGTGGTATTCGTGCGCGACTGGCTGCAACCGTTCAAACTTTCCATCAAGGCGTTTCTGGCGCTGACGGTGCTGACCGGATTCATCTACCCGGCGCTGGTGGCCGGCTTCGGGCAGGTGCTGTTTCCGGCGCAGGCGAATGGGAGTCTGATTCAGGTCGACGGGCGCGTGGTCGGGTCCGCATTGATTGGCCAGCCCTTCCAGGCCCCGGGCTATTTCTGGAGCCGTCCCTCGGCGACCACGCCCATGCCCTACAACGCGGCGGCTTCGGCCGGGTCAAACCTGGCGCCATCCAATCCGGCGCTGATTGCGGCGATTAAAGCGCGCGTGGCGGCGTTACAATTTGCAGATCCGGAGCACCGCGCCAAAGTACCGGTAGACCTGGTGACGGCGTCGGCCAGCGGACTGGACCCGGATATTTCGCCGGCGGCGGCTGAATTCCAGGTGCCGCGGGTCGCGCGAGCGCGGGGACTATCGCCGACTCAGGTCGAAGCACTGGTGGCAGCCGCGACGACCGGTCCGCAGTGGGGCGTTTTCGGCGAACCGCGCGTGAACGTGCTGAAGCTGAATTTGGCTCTCGACGCCCTGACGCAACCACGGGCGCGGCAGCCGTAGGAACAACCATGACGCAGGATCGTCCCGATCCGGACGCATTGCTGGCAACGATGCGGGCCGCCGATCGGCAGGCAAACGCGGGGCGGCTCAAAATCTTCCTGGGCGCCTGCGCGGGCGTCGGGAAAACCTACGCGATGTTGTCGGCCGCGCAGGCGCGCCGCCGCGAAGGCGTGGATTTACTGGTCGGTCTGGTCGAAACGCACGGCCGGAAGGAAACGGAAAGCCTGCTCGAAGGCCTGCCCCTGCTTTCGCGGCGCAAGATGACCTATCAGAATGTGGAATTGGAGGAATTCGACCTCGACGCCGCTCTGGCCCGCAAACCGCAGTGGATTCTGGTCGATGAGCTGGCGCACACCAACGCGCCCGGCAGCCGGCATGCCAAGCGCTGGCAGGACGTGCAGGAGCTGCTCGACAACGGCATTCACGTCTACACCACGATGAACATCCAACACGTGGAGTCGCTCAACGATGTGGTGGCGCGCATCACCGGCATCACGGTGCGCGAGACGGTGCCGAACTCGGTGCTGGAGAATGCGCACGAAATCGAAGTGGTCGATCTGCCGCCGCCCGATCTGCTGCGGCGGCTTCAGGAGGGCAAAGTCTACGCGCCGGAGATGGCCCAGCGGGCGCAGGAAGGATTCTTTCGGGAAGACAAACTTTCGGCACTGCGGGAACTGGCCTTGCGCTTCACCGCCGAAAAGGTGAACCGCCAGGTGCAGCAGTTCCGCTCGGCACAGCCCGGAACCCCGGTGTGGCCCACCAAGGAACGAATCATGGTCTGCGTCGGATCGAGCCCGACCTCGGCCAAACTGATCCGCGCCGCCAAGCGTCTGGCCGACAGCCTGCAGGGCGACTGGGTGGCCGTGCACGTGGAAACCGCCCGGGCGCTCGGCGCGCCGCAAGCCGACCGCGACCGCGTGGTGCAACACCTGCGCCTGGCGGAAAAGCGGGGTGGTGAGGCGGTCACGGTGGCCGGCAATACCTTTGTCGAGGAAGTCCTGGCCCACGCGCAGATGCGCGGCGTCACCAAGATCGTAGTCGGCCGGCCGGTGCAGCCGCGCTGGCGCGACTGGCTCTCCGGCAACCTCGTCGACGAACTGATCCGCCGCAGCAGCGACGTGGACATCTACGTGATCCGCGGCGAGCGTGACGAGGCCACGACGGTACCGGGCCTGCACCAGGACCTGCCGGCCGGCCGGATGCGCGCCTACGCGGTGAGCATCGGCGTGGTGGCCCTGTGCTCGCTGGTTTGCGCGCTCCTGGACTGGCTGAACATCGGTCCCACCAACCTGGTGATGGTCTACCTGTTGGGCGTCATTTACGTTGCGTCGCGTGCGCGGCGCGGGCCTGCCATCCTGGCTTCGATCCTGTCGGTGATCAGCTTCGATCTATTTTTCGTTTCGCCGCGTTTCACGCTGGAGGTGAACGACGCGGAGTACCTAGTGACCTTCGCCGCGATGCTGCTGGTGGCGCTGGTGATCAGCACGCTGACGGTTGAAATCCGGCTGGCCGCCGCGGCGGCTCGGCTGCGGGAGCGGCGCACCGCGGCGATGCACGGATTGAGCCGCATGCTGGCCTCCAGTCGCGGAAGCCAGGTTTTGCTCACGGGAGCGGCCAAGCAGATCGGCGCGGTGTTCGATTGCGGCGTGGTGGCCCTGCTGGGCGACGCCAAGGGAAAACTGCGGGTGCAGGCCGGCGACACGGGTGATTTCCCGCTGGACGCCAAGGAACTGGCCGTCGCGCAGTGGGTCTACGACCTGGGTCAGATCGCCGGCCTGGGCACCGATACGCTGCCGATGGCGCAGGCACTGTACGTGCCCTTGCTGGCCTCGCGCGGCCCGGTTGGCGCATTGGGGGTGCGACCGCGCGATCCGCAGCGTCTGTTGGTGCCCGATCAACTGCTGCTGCTGGAGGCATTCGCCAACCAGACCGCGCTGGCACTCGAGCGGGACCGCATCGCGGAAGAGGCCCAGAAGCAGACGGTGGCGGCGGAAGCGGAGCAGTTGCGCGGGTCGCTGCTCAGTTCCGTCTCGCACGATTTGCGCACGCCGCTGACGAGCATCGGCGGCGCCGCCGCCAGCCTGCTCGAACCCAACCACCAATTGACCGCCGCCCAGCAGCGGGAACTGCTCGAAACGATCCGCCATGAAGCCGATCGATTGAATCGTCAGGTCAGCAACCTGCTCGAAATCACCCGGCTGGAAGGCGGCGCCCTGCCGCTCAAGAAGGAACTGGTGCCACTCGACGAACCGCTCGGCGCGGCCCTTAACCGCTTGGAAGAGCGCCTCGCCGGTCGCCCGGTGAAACTCGACATTCCCGCCGACCTGCCGCTGGTGCCGGGCGATCCGGTGCTGCTGGAACAACTTTTCTTCAACCTGTTGGACAATGGTGTAAAGTACGCACCGGCGGATTTGCCGTTGGAAGTGCGCGCGGTGGCCACGCATGGTTCGATCTTGGTCGATATCATCGATCATGGACCGGGTTTCGCCGAAGCCGACCACGAGCGCATTTTTCAGAAGTTCTACCGCGGCCGGCAGGCGGGAACGGCGCAAGGCACCGGGTTGGGGCTGGCCATCTGCAAGGGCATCGTCACGACCCACGGCGGGCGCATCTGGGCCGACCGACGGCCGGAAGGCGCCGGCGCGGTGGTTCACTTCAGCCTGCCGGTCGTAGCTCCGACCGCGGCGGAAGGCCTCCCACCGTCGGTGCAAGATGCAGCGGCAACGGCGTGAAGGGGCGCGGAAGCGAGGCCGAAGGACGATGGCGGAAGCGAAAATCCTGGTCATCGAAGACGAGACCGCGATCCTGCGATTTCTGCGCACGGTTCTGACGCCGCCGGCCTACCGGCTGATGGAAGCGCAGACCGGCACGGACGGCCTGACGCAGGCGGCCGCCCAACCGCCCGATTTGATTCTGCTGGATCTGGGCCTGCCCGACATGGACGGCCTGGAGGTGCTCCGGCGGCTGCGCGAATGGACGCCGCTGCCGGTGATCATCGTGTCGGCGCGCGGCCAGGAGCAGGACAAAATCGCGGGGCTCGACGCCGGCGCCGACGACTACCTGACCAAACCGTTCACCCCCGGAGAACTCCTGGCGCGCATCCGTGCCTGCCTGCGCCGCGCGGCCGCGGTGGACGGCGAAGGGGCTGTGCCGGTGTTTAGCGTAGGCGATTTGCAGGTGGACTTCGCCAAACGCGAAGTATTCGTCGTCGGCCAGGCGATTCACCTGACGCCGATTGAATACAAGCTGTTGAGCGAACTGGTCCGGCATGCGGGGAAGGTGCTGACTCACCGACATTTGCTCAAGGCCGTCTGGGGGCCGAATCACGAACTGGAAAGTCAGTACCTGCGGATTTACGTGCGCCAATTGCGGCGCAAGATCGAAGCCGAACCCGCCCGTCCGCGCTACCTCCAGACCGAAGTCGGCATCGGCTACCGCCTGCGGAGCGAAGTGTGAGTGTGGCCTCGCCAACCATGCTCCCCAAACCTTGGCGTTCCCTTGTGGGGATAGCCCACGGCATTTACTTTGGAACGGCCTCCAGTGCCTGGAGTTGGTCGCGTGGTGCGATTCGATCAAGGTTCCACGGTCGGCACGACTGCGTCGGACGTGGTTGGGTTCGCCGGGTCCTGATCGGGCACTTGCGCGAGGGCCTTTTGTACGATGGGGTCTTGGCCCCACTGCCGTTGCAACGTGTCGCGAATCCAATTCCGCAGATTTCCCTGCGATTCGACTTTCCATTGTGCCAGCAACAAGTCACGGGCCCGGTCCGAACCCATCCGCGCCAATGATTCGTCGGCGCCAGCGCGCATCCGGGTGTTGGGATCGGTCAGCGCGGTTTTGAGCAGCGGGAAAGCCTCGGGGCCACCCACAAATCCGAGCGCACCTACGACCGCTGCACGGACTGTTTCGGAGGAATGTTTGAGCTCCTTTTGAAACAGGGGTAAAGAGCGATGACCTCCAACAATCGTAATCGCCGCAGCTGTATGGCGGCACAAAAATGAGTCGTCGTCGGCAAACCCCCATGGCATCACGGCCAGAGCGTCCTTCCCACCGATGGATTCCAGGGCGCTCACGGCATCATCGCGCTCTCCGTCGTCGGGTGTATTCAGAATCTGCTCCAGAACCGACACTGCTTTGACGCTACCTGAATTGCCGAGACCTTCGACAGCCCAATACCGCAGACGATCGTCATTGCCGACCAGGGCCTTGGCCAGCAATGCAACCGCCGGGTCGCCGCCAATGTTCCCGATTGCGATGGCGGCCGCGCACCTTTCCTGATCGTTTGGATCGGCCAGGATTTTGGCCAGCCGCGATAGGGCCCAATCGCCGCCGAGGTGGGCCAGGCAGTCTACGGCAGCGTCGCGTTGTGGATCGTTTGGATCGGCTAGCGCCTTATCCACTGCGGCCAATACTGTCGCACGGCGTTGAGCGGCGTCGGGCTGCGCGGGGTCGGGCATGATAAACGGGCTGGGCGCGGCGCGCTTCGCACCTGCCGCCGCGAGCTTGCGCACCACCTCAGACTTGTCATCGACCAGTTTGGCCAGCAGCGCTCGCGCGCGGTCGTCATCGATGGCTTGCAGTGCGATCACCGCGGCCACTCGAATTTTGTCGTCGGTGTCCGCGAGTGCCAGGGTGAGCAACGGGAGCGCCTTTGCGGATCGACGCTGACCCAGCATCTGGACGGTAAGGATTCGGACCTTCGCATCGGGATCGGCAAGCTGTTTTCGAAGCAGTATACGGGCACGATCAGAATCGGTGCCGGCCAGATTCCATAGGACACCTTGGCGTGTGTTCATGTCTTTTGCGGTCAGCGACTGTTCCAACAGAGCCCAGCCTTTTTCATTGCCGACTTGCGCCAGCATTCCTGCGGCATTCAAGCGTTCAGCCCGATCGGAGTCAATCCTCGGCATGTCATCCCTCTGCGGCGGCACTGTGGGGATCGATTCGGTCGCGTAATGTTCCAACACCGCCTGGTCGTCCGGTGTCTTCGCATCCAGATGAGTCAGCGCGCATTCACGCACCCGGGGGCTGCCGTCCGTCAGCAGGCTGGCGCACACGAGAGCATTCACCGACAGCATTTTCTTGGCCGCGAACAACGTCACCACGTCAAGGTCCAGGCGGTAAAGCGCCTTCGCAGCGAGGGAAGTCATGGCCGGATCGCCGGCGGCATCCAGCAGCGGGTCAATCACCCGCACGTCCTCACACCAGCCCGCCGACCAGGCGGCTTGGCGGCGGGTGGCGGAATCGGTCGATTTCAGGTCAGCGAGAATTTGCTTGATCTGTGCATCAGACGATCCACGTTCGAGGATCGCTCCGGCGTTGTTGTCAAGCCAGACGACTTCTAATTCGTAATGGTCGGCGAGAGCCTGCACCAGATGCTTGCCATCCACGGACTGAAAGCGGAGTTCCGGCGGCACGATCATTCGCAGGGGATTGGGACCCACCATGCCGACCCGAAATCCCTTCTGATTCAATTCCGCGAGAGGCTTCTCGGCCGATGACCCGTGGGGGATGACGGAAGGGATCGTAGATGCTATCGTTGTGGGCGCTGGGGGTGCATCGGCCGCAGGCAGGGCCCGTCCGATGAAGAGTGGAAAGAGGGGCAGGGACATCGCCAACGTAATGAGCGTACGGAACATTAGCACTTCCTCCAAGTGACTTTTGTTAGATCGTATCCGAATTGAATCTTTACGCGCCGCCGTTTTAGTAATCGTCGGTCTGTCAGTATGCCTACTCGCCAACCATGCGCGCCAAACCCTGGCGTACTCTTGTGGGGATAGGTTGCACTCAAACCGCACGGTTTGCACCGATCTGCACTGCCGCACCCCGCCGTCCGGTTTGCATGGTGCAATGCGTATCGGCTCGGCTAGGGGGGGCCCGCATCGGCAATTTCATTCATGTCCCATCACGGTTGCGCGCGGCGACCTTTTCACGAATCCAAAAAATGGCGGTGCCGAGAAATATCCATCCTGCGTACGATTTGAATTTCGGCTGAGGGTCGGCAGTCAGGGGTGGTAAATTGCCCACGGTGGTGAATCGATGACGCTGCTTACGATAGCGCCACGCGCCGTAGTAACTCATGTGGGGTCCGCCCCGAGGCGGTGGCTCAATCAACCAGTTTCGTTTCTTAAAGGCCGCCATCGTCGGTGGTTTCTCGGACATGTAATCCAGATCGACGATCAGATTCATGCCGTACTCCGGGTGGCTGTGGTCCGTAGCCAAGACGTAAGCGGCGCCATATTGGCCCTTTTTCAGTTTCACCGCCAGGCAATCACCGGTCTGGTAAATCGGTTTGCGAACAATCAAACGGGGGAATGGCTTCGGATGGTTGTTGGGTTCAGCGATGTGTTTAAGAAACTTCTTCAGCGCGGTTGTTCTTTTGGCCAGGGCGGCCGGTCCGGCTTCGCGCCAACGTTCCAGGCCGATGCCTGAAGTCACAATCTCGCGAACGCGGCTCATGACCGTGGCCTGTACCGTTCCGTAGCTCCACTGCATGTAGGCTAACGCCAGCCAAATCAAAGGGCCTTCATCTGATTCCTTTAAAGTCCGCGCATACTTCTTGAGAATGTGTTCCGAAGCTTTTTCCACGTCCGGAGTCGTCTTCAGGAAGTCCTTAAAGTCCCCGAATACGTCCTTCGAAAGGTCGTCTCCGCCGATTCCCGGGCTCCACGTGCCGATCTCATTCCCTCCCACGCCGAGTTGTCATTGCCTCCGCTCTTATGATGATTTCTTGTGCTAATAAGGTCCCGTTAAAGATTAACCACTCTATTTCGCCTCTCCTGCCGATATAGGAGTATGGATGTCGAGGCCCTGCGACACAAGCTCGCGCCCCTGGCCGGAGTCTTGGACGAACGGACACGCTGGCTGGTCTATGCAGCCAAGGTAAAATTACTCGGGCACGGCGGCATTGCGCTGGTCGCGCGCGCCACCGGCATGGCTTCATGTGTCGCCTCCTGCTTTTAGCATCAACTGCATCAGGTGCACATCCAGACGGCGCCCGAACTTCAACCCGACTTCCTTCAGCGTCCCCGCGATTCGGAATCCGAACCGCTCGTGCAGGTGCTCGCTGACTGCACTCTCCCCCGCGATCCGTGACACCACCGTGTGAAAGCCGATCCGCCGCGCCGCGTCCAGCGATTCCGCGAGCAACTGTCGCCCAATCCCCAGGCCCTGCTTCGCAGCCAGCACGTAAAACGAGTTCTCGCAGGTGTCGTCATACGCCGCCCGCTCGGCGAACGGGCTCAACGAGGCCCACCCGACGACCGCGCCGTCGAGGTCCGCCACCCACACAGGGTACCGCGCCCCGTGGTGCGCCAGCCACGCCACCCGGTCGGCCTCGCTTTTCGGCTCAGTGTCGAAGGTCGCCGTTGTCGTCGCGATCGCTTCGTTGTAGATCGCGGTGATCGCCGGGACGTCGGCTGCGACCGCTGCGCGGATCGTTAACATAAAGGAACTCCTGCGGTTGGCTCTCATTATTGGGAGTTTTGCCGTCCGCTCTTGTGCCCCATCCCTTGTCGTTTCCTTATGATACCGCGATGCACTGAATACGAATGGTTTGCATTTATTGGTAAGGTGCTTATCGAGGGGAAACATGGGCGATGACGGATTTGAACCGCCGACCTACTGCTTGTAAGGCAGCCATCGAATAATCACAACGATTTGATATAGACAGTATTTACGAGATCGTCCGCATCGAACCTTGTTGTTTCCTTGTGGGTACAGAACGGCACGTTTTGCACTCGGTTTCACCGGTTTGCAACGGCGCGACCGTTCCGGCCGCCACCCCAGCCGCCGTCGTTGGCCCACGTTGCGCCCAAGCGGGCGACGCCAGCCCGCCGGCACCTCCGCGCCCAAACGCGCCCACGGCGGCCAGGAACGCGATCCGGCGACGCCGGGGCGATGGGCCTCGACCTTGCCCCGCCGCGATGCTGGGCATAATCGCCGTGACTCCGCACACGGAACTCCGTTCATGGCCAATCGGATTGTACAAGCCCGCTGGCTCTTGCCCAAGGGCTGGCCGGTGCGGGTCAAGAAGGCCGCGCTCACCACCATCTCCCTGGCGACCGTGGCAGCTGTCAACACGCGGTCTTGGTGCGTGAGCAGCCCCTTGGCGCGCGTGCGGCTGAAGACGGAGCTGGACGCGGCGAACGACGAGATCGCGCTGCTGAACGAGGAAATCTGCATCAAAGATGCCCGGCTGGCGGCGATCGAACCCAAGCTCAGGCCGCATTACCCGCCGGCGGAGCGGTTGGCCATTCTCGAATTGAAGGCGCGCCGCGGCTGGTCGAATGCCCAGACCGCCCGCGTGTTCCATCTCGCCGCCAAGACCATCGCCAGTTGGCTGAAGCGGCTGGAC
>JBOHNC010000214.1:0-1766 GCA_050730415.1 Planctomycetota bacterium | reverse complement strand
CGGGGGTGGCGGCGCCCTGGCCGGAACCGAAGGCACCGCCGGCCGGAGCGCCGGCGCCGATCGAGGAACCGCCGGAGAAACCGGGGGCTCCGCTGGGCACGCCGAAGGGATTGAGGGCCGGGTTGGTTTCGCCGCCGCCGGGGCCGCCCGGGCCGCCGGTCGGGGCTGATGGGTTGTGGGCCGCGGTCACCGGGGTGGATCCTCCTAGGCCGCCGGGGCCGCCAAGACCGCCGGGTGCGCCGGAGGCCGAGCCGGCGGGAGCGGGCATGGGTCCGGAGCGGGCCGGATTGAGCACGGTTTTCGATTTGCGCATGAGGCCGGTTTTGCGGATGCCGCTGCCGCTGGGCGCGGCCATGATTTTGGTTTCTTCGGCCCCGCCATGGGCAGCAAGTCCGGCGCCGCCGTGAGCGCCGGGCGGCGGCGGGGTGGGCGCGGAAAAATTGCTGCCGGGCGAGGGCGTGCCGGCGCCGGGGGTGGGCGCGGAAGCGCGGCCGGTGGCCAGATTGGGATCGGCGCCGAAGAGTTCCTGAGTGGTCATGGCGACGGTGGGCGCGAAGGCGGAGCCGGGGTGGGCGGGGGGCGCGGGATGGGCGGCATCGGGATTGGCTTCGGCCAGGAGGTCTTCAATTTTGAGACCGTTGAAGTCCATGGTGCCGCTGGCGGCGGCGTTGGCGGCGTCGGTGGGCAGGAGGCTGATGGCGGTGGAGGCTTGAGCTTTGGCGGAGAACCCGCAGGCGAGGCAGACGCCGTTGTCGGCGTGGCCGAGCTGGGCGACCATGGCCATTTTGTTGCAGGACGGGCAGATTTTGAGTTCCTGGGAGAAGGCTTTGCACTCGCGGTTTTCGCAATGTTTGCGCGCGTCGACGAAGGACTGCTTGCCGCAGACGGCGCAGGGGCTGACCTGGGTGAGCAGGAAGTCGCAGTCGCCTTTGGTGCAGAAGCGGAGGGTGGGGGCGGAAAGAAAGGACTGGTTGCCACAGAAAAAGCAGGCGGCGATCTGGCCGTCGTTGCTGGGGCAGCGGCGGTTCATGCAGATGTCCTGGCCTTTGAAGTCGATGCGGGCGACGACGTTGCAAACGGGGCACTGGCGGCGTTTGCGGCGGAACATCTTGCAGGTGTTGTTCCAGCAGTACAGGCCACCGGCGGGCCCGGCGAAGGAAAATTGGCCGCAGAAGCCGCAGCGAACGAAGCTGCGTCCGCCGGTGCAGTTGGGATTGCCGCATTCGGCTTTTTTGCCGTCGGCCGTGACTTTCAGGACGGCGCCGCAGGCGAAGCAACTGGAAGAAATGGCGGCACGGCCCATGGGGTCACTCGCGAGGTAGACGAACCGATTTTTCCGGTCGGCGCGGGAGGCGTCGGGGGCCGGCAAAAATTCCACCAAACTGGACTGCCTCCATTATTGAAGCCAAAGCGGGGAATTCAAGCGCATAGACGCGGGCGGGGGGGGAATGGGCAATGGACTGCGGCTGCGCCGTAGGCTGTTTTTGCACGGGACGGCGTCCCGCACCAATGCATCGGACATTTTTGGCGCGGAGGCTTCGGGCTGAAAAATGCGATTGAAACGGCCGCCGCATCGTGGCACGGGACGCTGTCCCGTGATTCGATGTAGATGTCTCTCGCAATCATGACCTGTATGAGCCCAGGTTCATGGCTTTATCTCGTCTTTCTTAAGATTTAACGGCGCGCGCTTCGCGCGCACTTTTTATGCACGGGACGGCGTCCCGTGCCACGATGCCTCGGACATTTAAAGGGGGGAAGGTCTGGCG
>JBOHNC010000213.1:0-6592 GCA_050730415.1 Planctomycetota bacterium | reverse complement strand
GCGCTTCCAGCGCCGCGGACATCTCGATCATGGCACCCCACTCATCCGCACGTCGCACCCAATTCCTGGGACAAGGCAACACCGTCCGCAGGACCCGCTCCCACGGCCTCGAAAAAGTTCATTCGACGTGCTGAAGGGAGGGGAATACAACCTTCGTGCCAGACTCCTCCGGTCGGGCCGGTTCTTGCTTGCTGGCGCCAGCGTGGCGGAGGCTTTCCTCCGAGGGAAGAGTGTCTCAGGCCCCCGAATATATTTTTTTCTCGCAGCGGCCCGGCCGGGTCGCAAATTCAATCGAGGATGTCCAGATGCTGAACAGTCGCTGCGGGCCAGGCTGTGCGGTGGACACATCGGGCCGCGATTGCACGGGTGTCGCGCCCCCGGCTACCTCCTGGGCGTTTTCTACGGACAGACGCGACCAAGCGGATGTGCAGTATGGAGGTTGGGTCCAAGGCTGAGCCGCGCGGCGGCGGCGCATCCCCCTGTGTGGTTTCTGGCTCCGACGGGGAGGGGCGCGGGCGACCGCGCAGCGCGGCGCGGCTTCGGCTACAGACCCAATTGCGTGATGGCGGCGGTGAGGTTCGCCAGTCGGAAGGGTTTGGCCAGCGCCACCAGATTCGGATCGCTGATTTCCTGGAGTTTGTCGCCCGCAAATCCGGTCGCGATGATCACTCGCACCTCCGGCCACTGCCGCCGTACCTCCTTGTACAGCGTCAGGCCGTCGAGGCGCGGCATCGCCAGATCGAGAATCATGAGCCGGGCCGCAGACATCAGCGGCAGCGATTGCCGCGCGTGAATCGGGTCGCGGAACGATTCGACCTCGAACCCCAGTTTGCGCAGCATTTCAGCGGTCAGTTCACGCACCAGGTCCTCATCATCGACCACCACCGCCCAGCCGCGATGGACGGCCGCCGGCGCCGGCGTCTCGGGCAGCGCGGCATCGGTGACGGTCAGATCGGCGGGCAGATACAACGTGAATGCCGTGCCTTTTCCCGGCGTGCTCGACACTTCGATCGCGCCGCGATGCGCATGGATCGCGCCCAGCACCGCCGCCAGGCCCAGGCCGGTGCCGCGGCCCGGTTCCTTGGTGGTGAAAAATGGCTCGAAAATACGGCCGAGAAGGTCCGGGGGAATTCCCGCGCCTGTGTCGGTGACGGTGATGGCGATGAAGGGGCCGGGCGCCACGGCCTGCGGGAGCTTCTCGGCGCGGGCCGCGTCGATGGTCTCGCAGGTGCTGGTGATGGCCAGGATGCCGCCCTCCGGCATCGCATCGCGCGCATTCAGCGCCAGGTTCAGCACCGCCGATTGAATTTCCGATGGATCGCCGCGAATCTGGTCCGGCACCGCGTCCAGCCGCGACTGAACCCGCACCGACGGCCCCAGCGTCCGTGTCAGCACCGTCAGCGTGTCGCGCAGCAAGGTGTTGACGCGGAAAACCACCTCCTGGCTTTTTCCCCGCCGCGAGAACGACAGCAGGTTCCGGGTCAGATCGGCTGCGCGGGTGGTGGATCGCAGGATCATGCCCAGGTGCTCGCTTACGTCCTCCTGGCGGTCGGCACGCATCAACGCCAATTCCGCCGCGCCCATGATTGCGGCCAGCAGATTGTTGAAGTCGTGCGCCACCCCGCCGGCCAACTGCCCGACCGCTTCCAACCGGTGGCCCTCGCGCAGCCGCTCCTGGTATTTCATCAGCGCGGTGACGTCGCGCCCTTCGGCGATCAGGTAGCGCAGCTCGCCGTCGGCCGAGCGGAACGGCGTGAGGCTGAAGTCCACGACGATTTCATCGCCGGCGGCGCTGTGGTGGGTGGCCTGGAAGCCGTCCGGGCGGCCGTCGGCGGCCTGGGCGATGGCCATCCGCAGCCGGTCCTGCTGCGCCCGGTCGTGCCGCCACCAGGGGGTCTCGGGAAACGGCTGGCCGACGATTTCTTTCGCCGTCGCGCCAATGGCGGTCAGCGCTGCACGGTTGGCCAACACCACTCGGCCTTGCGGATCCAGCAGCCCCGCGAAGCCCACCGAGGCATTTGTCATTGCCGACAGCTTTTCTTCGCGCTCGCTGACCGACCGGAACAGGCTCAGCATCTCATTGCGCCGGTCCCGTTCGCGCACGAACGCCACTGTGGTGAGAGCGACATACATCCCGCAGGCGCCAAAGGGATTGGTGATGGGCCCCTCCCACAGATTGTGGAACAGGCCATATTGGTAAATGAGCGACGGCAGCAGCAGCATGGGCAGTGCCAACAGAGCATAGGCGATAGCGGGGGAAGCCTTGCGTCCACGCCAAGCGTGAAGGAGGCAGACCAGCAGCGCGGCCATGGCTACGATTTGAATCGCCAGCCGCATCCATCGCACCTGAGCGATCGGTCGGTACAAATCACCCCACCAGTCCAAGTGAATCGCCTGCATCGAATCAATTGAATCGAATAGACCGTAGGGGCGGATCAGGCTGACTAGTACGACGAGTACGATCGCAAAGGAAAGCCCATGGTCGGTCCAGGTGGAAGTCTGACTTAGCAACTGTCGGTACAGATAGATCATCGTGATGAGAAAGATGGCCGCCATCAGGTTCATCGCCTTGTACCAGAATACGACAACGGCCACTGTGGGCGTGGTTTGGACCACCAGCGCGCCGAAAGTGTAGAGGGCCAAGGCCAGCGACATGCCTGCGAACATCAGGGTTGAACGCATATGCTGCCGGGCCCAGCCGTACAGCAGCGCGCCGAGGGCGCCGGTCAGGCCAATGCCCACGATGATGGCGTTCACGACGGTGAGAGGAGAGAGCATACGGAGGGTCCTGGCTGCGCAGGCAGAAAATTTGAGTGTAGCACTTTGCGAGGCGGATTTCCAGCGACGCTGCGGGCATTTTCAAGGCTTGCCGCAGGGTGGAGTCTGCTCCGACTGCCCGATATAACCTACACGGTTTCCGGTGGTTGAGCGATATTTCCGGAATCCTGGGCGCGCGCGGGTGCCGACGCTGGGGCCGCCGGGACTGACGTGGCCGGCGGGGCGGGCGAAGCGGTCGGTCCTGGGACTGTCCCCGCGTCGCCGGGCGCGGCCGGCGGTGCGTCGCTTGCATCGCTGGAGCCTCCCACCGCCCGTTTGCCTTCGAGACGCTCGGAGTAGTGTCGCACGGTAGGGTAGGCGAGGTCGATGTCGCGATGGCGCGCAAATTCGCGCATGATCGCCTCCCACATCCGGCTGGTCGACCCGCGCCGCTGCCGGCAGGAAACCATGTAGCGCAGGGTCAACAGCAGGCCCGAATCCTGCGTCGATACATACACGATTGGCGTCAGGTTCCGGAAGTGAATCAGGTAGCGTTCCGCCGAGGCCTGGACCTTGGCCTGCACCGATTCGCCCGGCGTCGGCGCCTCCACAGCCAAAATGTGCTCGAGCAATTTCTTGGCTTTCTCCCAGTCGCTTTCGAAGGTGATCAGCACCGGGATTTCGTTCCAGATGTGGTCGAACTCCGCCTCGTAGTTGAAGGTTTCGTACTTGAATACCCACGCATTCGGCAGGTGAACGATCCGCCCGGTGGATTGATCGGCGTCGACCCAGTTGCCCAATTCCAGCAGCGTGAACTGGAACAGCCGGATGTCGATCACATCGCCGCGGACCTTGTTGACTTCGATCCGGTGGCCGATCTCGAACGGTTTGCGCCACAGGATGAACAGCCAGGCGGCCATGTTCGCCACCAGGTCCTTCATCGCGAAAACCAGGGCCGCGCTGACCAGCCCGAGATAGGTTGAAAGCGCCGCGATATTGGTGAGCCAAACCAGGCCGATGGCCGCCAGCGCCACGGCGGCAAAAAAGTAGTTGGCGTTTTTCTTCCACAGGAACAGGCGCCGCGGATCCTGCCGGTAGCGCCGCCGTGCCAGGCGGATCACCGCCGACCGAATCAGCGCCACGCAGATCAGGATGGTCAAGGACGCCAGCAGGCGCCAAAAGACCGCGCTGACCAGGGCGAGATATTTCAGAGGCTGTGTGAAATTGCCGATCCAGACCAAGCCAATCGCGACCAGGGCCAGCGCGGTCAAAAAGTAGTTGGCGTTTTTTTTCCACCCCAACAACTGCGCCGGGTCCTGCGGGAAGCGCCGCTTCGCCATGTGGACAACCGCCGTCCGAACCAGCGCCAGACCCACCAAAATAGCCAACGAGATCAGCAGGCTCACCAGGACGGCATGGTCGTTGCGCCAGGCGTTCGCGATGAAATTCAGCACTTCGTCCAACATCAGGCTTGCTCGTCGGGTCCTGCAAAAGGCGCCTGTCCATGCCGCCGGCCAAAGGAGCCCGGCGATCCAACGCAACCCATCCTACCATCGAACCGCATCCGCCGGGCGCGGTGGCCTGCGGAGCGCCCCCGGCCGAGCGCATCCGCGCCTCCCGACTACACCAGTCGGCAGCAGCACCGCGCCATCGGCTACCCCCGGTTGCAAGCCTCACTTTGGGCCTCGAAGGGTTGCTCGGGCAGTGCCGAAACCCCCGAAAAAGTCCAGAAATGATCCTACAACTCCTTTAATTTGAATGATCTGAACACGATTTTAACAATCGGGGTTTCGCCCCTATTTTTGATTCTCCCCCTGCGCTATAATTAGCGCTTTGAAAGCGAGGTACCCACCTTGTCAGTCGTCGTGGATCGCCCCACATCCAACCGTTACATTCGAGACACCGGCTTTGCCTTGGCCATCGAGCATGGCGCTTGGTGGACCCTGCGTTCCGATTCCATGGCCCCGGCGCTGGTGGCCGGCGATCGGCTGCGCATTGCGCCGCCCGACCCGCGGCCGCGCGTCGGAGCCGTGTACGCCTACAAGCAACTGATCGACGGCCGCGCCACCGGCCAGGTGCTGGTCCATCGCTTCATCGGCCACAACCGTTTGGCCGGCGACGCCTGCCGCTACGCCGATGCGCGCTACAATGCGGTGGATGTACTCGGGCGAGTGGTCGAAGCGCAGCGTGACGGGCGTGGCTTGCGCTTCGAAAAATCGCGCTGGGCGGTCCTGTGGATGAATCTCAAGCGGAAATCCTGGTGGCGTGCCGAGCCGCCGCCGCCGCAGCAGGGAAAATGAGCATGCCAGCCGAAAACATGCACGGGATCCACTCCGAGCCGGTCACGCCGCACCATCACTTCGCGCCGGTCAATTCTGTCCGACCCGCCAATGCGCCGGCGGAGGCCGAACACGAGGGCCTGCCCCATGCGGCCGACCACGATTACACGCAAATTGTCGGCGGCTTTCTAATCGTCACCGCCGTTTTCGTCGGATTGCTGATGGGTAACTTCCTGCACAGCCAACGCTACCCCGATCCGGGCGCCACGGTCGAAGCGGGTCAGCACGCCCCGAAACCGTAATTGGAGCCCGCGCCCATGCGCCGCCGGGCTGTTCCCGCCGCAGCGCAGCCTCCGGCTGCTGCATTCCCTGAACCTCCCGTCCGCACCGCTGCGTTGCAGGTGGCGAGCCGGCGCGGTCGCGTCAGCAGCGCCGGTTGGACCGCCGTGTTTTCCAGTTTGCTGCTGGCATCCTGGCTGCTGGCTGGCGGCTGCGATCGCACCGAGCAGACCTCCACTGCCGGCACCGGCGCGGTGAGCGTTCCGCCGCCCGGCAGCGAGGCCGATATCGCCAATGCCACGCCCTACCAGACCATCCCTTCACCGCTCATCACCACGCCCGACCCGCCGCCCCCGGCGCCCGCTTCGTTGGACTGGGCGCCCAGGGATGTGCTCGACCAATCCGCCTGCACCATCGTCGACTGCCGCAGCGATGACAGCTATGCCGCCGAACAGATTGTCGGCGAAGTACGGATCAAGGTCGATCAGTGGATCGGCGCGCCGCAGGAATTCAAAACGGTCTCGGCCTGGTGGCAGATTCAACCGGTGGTGCAAAATCCCAATCGGCCGGTGGTCATCGTGGGGGACTCCGACCGGAACGCCGCCACCGGCTGGCTGATGCTGGTCAGTTGCGGTGTCAAAAACGCCAAAATTCTGTGGGGCGGCATGGACAGCGTCCATGCGCGTGGGTGGAAGACATTTATTCCACCACCGCCGCCGCCGCCGGTGCCCTTTTCCGTGACGCAGAACAATGTTCCTGGCGTTCCCGCCGTTGCAAACCCTGCGACCGTGCCGGCCGCTCCTGTGCCGCCGCTGGTTACGCCGCCGCCGCCCAATATCCTGCAGCCGAATGGCGGCCTCGATAATCTCCAGGTTCCACCGCCTCCAACACCGTCCACCCCCCCGGCCAATCCCGCTGCTCCCGCCACGCCGGCCACGCCGGCCAATTCCACGCCGACACCAACGCCCAACGCGACCAACAACCCTCCTGCTGCACCGGGTCCCGCTCCCGTCCCTGTTCCCGCTCCCGCTCCTGCACCCGCTCCGGCTCCTGCACCCGCTCCTGCACCCGCTCCTGCACCGGCACCAGCTCCCCCAGCCGCACCGACCGTTTCTCTGTTCCCGCCCAACAATCCGAGCTGGCTCCTTTCTCGTGATGACTGGGATGCGATCACCGTGGGACTGACGCCGGTGAGCACGCCGCCGGCGCCGCCGTCGGTCTTGCTGAATACCCTACCCGCCACGCCCACCACCCCCACCACCCCCACCACCCCCACT